>DATAAM010000023.1:0-2576 GCA_036260075.1 Acidimicrobiales bacterium | reverse complement strand
AGCATCCCGTCGACCGAGTTGAGCTGCATGGTGGCGACGAGGTCGTGGCGCGCCACCCCGAGCCGGCGGTAGGCGGCGGCCCACCGCCGGGCGCCGTCGACCGCCTCCGCGTAGCTCAGGGAGCGGCCGGCCACGTCGACCGTGAACGCGCGCTCGGGAGTCGCCGCCGCCCGTTCGAGCAACACGTGGAGCAGGGTGGTCGTCATCGTTCGGCGGCGATCGCGAGGCTCAGAAGTCGAATGTGATCCGGAATGTCAGCGGGTTGGCGTCGGTGTGCTTGATGACGATCGCGTTGGTGGGGACGAACTCCTGGGCGAACGCCTTCTTGTAGTTGGCGGCGATCTTGAGGCGCACCGAATGGCCCGCCCGGAGCGTCCATGCCGCGCCAACCGGCTTGAACCGGAAGCGATAGAGCGTGTTGGCCGTCCCGTCCCGCTTGACCGGCACGATCGACCCACCGCCCTGCGTCACCCTCGTCTCCACGCCGGCGCCGTCGACGGTGAACAGGTCGGCGTACACCTGGAGACGGGTGAGGTCCGACTTCATCCAGAGGTCGGCCTCGAAGCCGATCATCTTGTAGTCGGCTGTGTTGTCCACGCCCGACGTGTAGCTGACGACCTCGGAGGAACCGTAGGTGGCGCCGGTGCAGAACGCGTGCGGGTTGGTGTTCGACGCGCCGACCACGTTGGAGATCGTGCGGTCGTTGGTGTCCTGCAGGTCCGCCCCGGTGCCGTCGGTCACCGCCGAGCAGAGGGACGAATGCCACTCGCCGGCACCGTCGAGGCAGTACTCGATCGTGTAGGCGTCGAGGGGGTTGGTCGACGGCGGCCACGCCGCGATCGCGTCGCTCGCCTCTCCCCAGTTGCCTGTGCCCAGCGGGTCGACGCCCGGTGGTACCGACCACCACACCGGCCCGCCCACGGTCGTGAGTGTGTCGCCCTTGACGTGCCGGTCGAGGAAGGCGTGCACCTTGTTCTGGAGGTTGGTGGCGTTTGTGTCCTTGCACGGGCCCGAGGCGGTGGACGCCAGCTGGCCGTACGCCGAGCCGCAGGCGCCGAGGTAGAGGTACTTGCTCGTGGAGCCGAGCTTGTTGTAGGCGAGTGTGGTCATGCTCGCTCCGGCGCCGTCGTCGAGGAAGGCGTCGGCCAGGAACACGGGCGTGGTGATCTCCTGCGCCTTGTCGATCGAGGGGTTGTCGTGCACGACCGTCCGCTCGTCGAGCCACGACGCCACGTTCCCCGGCACCGCTGTGTTCAGGTACTTGTCGGCGAGGAACTCGCTGGTGTTCGAGAGCACGGACGGGTCGGCATGGCTCCAGTCGCCGCGGTGCATGTCGGGGAGCCAGGGCCGGATGCCCTGGTCGACCTCCCGCCAGTTGCCCGCCCCGTCGCTGCTCAGCGCGGTGAGGTCGCGGACCGCCCACTCCTCGTAGCCCACCGAGACGATGCCCTTCACCCGCGAGGAGTGCTGCGCGTTGGGCGGGTTGGGCACGCCCATGAGCAGGCTGGTGAGGCCCTGCACGGAGCCGAAGCCGAAGAGGCCCACCTTGTCGCCGTCGATGCAGGCGCCGCCTGTGGTGGCACACCCCGTCGGGTTGTAGTTCGCCACGGCCCAGTCGATGAGGCCCTTGATGTCCGCCTTGTCGTTGGTCCCGCCGAGGTCCCACCCGCTGTCGTCGATCGCGTCCTTGGCGTCGTCGAGCGTGGTGCAGCCGCTGGTGCCGGTGGGGTTGACGCCTGCGTTGTACTGGGCAGGCAGGCCCCGGGCGTTGAAGCTCAGCACCGCGAACCCGTGCTCGGCCATCTGCTTGCGCGTGTACCAGCTCGCCCGTGTGGCGTTCTCGTTGATGTTGGCGCAGCGGTTCTTGAGGTCGCCCGCCATGTAGACGACGAGGGGCCACCCGCCGGCGGGAGCCGCTGTCGACGGGCGCAGGATGCGAACCTGCATGGTTGTGCCGTTGATCGTCGGGGCCGGGCTGATGTCGGCTCCTCCGTTGTCGGTGATGCTCGTGTACGGAGGCCCGGTGTGGGCGCTCACGGGCGCCGTCCCCGTGACCACCGGGGAGGCGACGGAGGCGAGGAGCGCCATGGCCGCCAAGGCCGACAGCCGGTGTGCGTGCATGGTTCTGCCTTTCATGGCACGTAGGTCAGCGTGACCTTCGAGGGACGGGGCGCGTTGTGGTAGAGCGTGTAGATCGCAGGGAGCGGCTCCTCGGCGTGCGCCTGCGCGTACTTCGAGGCGATCTTCACCCGAAGCTTCTGGCCGTTGGCCACCGTCCAGCCGGCGCTGCCGGGCTGGAAGACCAGCCGGTAGACCGTGGTGTTGGCTGTGGCGTTCCGCACCACCGGCGTCACCTGGGCTTGGCCCTGCCAGACCCGTGTGAGGAACGTCCCCGTGCTGCTGAGGAGCTCGAGGTCGAAGTAGACCTGCATCCTGGTGGTGTCGGTCTTGACGTGCAGGTCGGCTTCGAGCTTGGCGACCTTCTTGTCGGCCGTGAACGACCAGTCCCAGCTCTGCACCTCGGTCGACCCGTACGTGGACTTCAGGCAGAAGTCGTAGATCGTGGGCAGGTCGAG
>DATAAM010000022.1:0-17343 GCA_036260075.1 Acidimicrobiales bacterium | reverse complement strand
GTAAACCGAGCCCAGCGGCCCCTTTTCTTCGCAGATCCGGGCCTCTGCGCCCGGATGCGCGAAGAAAACGCGAGCAGGGTTCGAGGCCCGGTCGTCGCTGCTGGTCGACGGGGTGCTCGACTGCGCGCTCGTCATGCGGCGCGTGCCCGCCGTCTGGCGGCCCGTTCAAGCCCAGATCGCGTAGCCGTCCTCGGGCGGGTCGGGGAGGGGACGGGCCACGCCGGCGGCCACGCGGCGAGCGGTCCAGGCCACCGCGGCGGCGTCGAGCACGTCGTCCACGGGCACGGCGCCCGCGGCGCCGAGCTCGGGCGGCACCTCCACCCCGTTCCGGGCCAGCAGCCGACGGCGCTGCTCGGCGCCTGCCCACGTCTTCTTCGGCGCCGCCAGTGGCGCGCCCGCCATCTCGGCGAAGGACACCTCCGGGTGGACCTCCCGCACGTCCGCGTCGGTGGCGGGCAGCCAGGCCTCCACCTCGAAGATGCGGTGCCGGAGGCCCCAGGCCTGCTGGCTCAGGCCCGCGACGGCCAGTGCCTCGGCGTAGGTCGCCGCCTCCAGCGCGGCCCGCGGCGGCGTGAGGAAGACGGTCGAGGCGCGGCGGCCGAGCACCTTGCGGGCGGCGAGGTCGGGGGCGCGGTATCCCTCGGCGACCAGCCCGATCGGGATGTCGATGCCCACGACGGCCACGTCGCCCGCCTGGCGCACGACGTGGGCGATCGAGGTGCCCACCACCGCCCCCTCCACGCCGTCGTCGTGGAGGACGATGCCGACCCATCCCTGTCGACAGCCGTCGACGCCCAGCACGGCCATCCCTTCAGTGTGGCCGGGTGCTCGGAGGTGCCTTGGTCGCGGTGGCAACCGGGCTCGCCACCGGCGCCGACTACGCCGTCCGTCGGCGCGTCCGTAGGATCGGGGCGTCACGAGCGCCAGGGGGACCGGCATGTACCAGTGGTCGGAAGAGCAGCTGATGGTGCGCGACGCCGTGCGTCGCTTCGTCCAGGAGGAGATCGAGCCCAACCTCGAGGAGCTCGAGCACGGCGACACGCCGCCCTACGACGTCCTTCGCAAGATGGTCCGCACCTTCGGCATCGACGTGATGGCGCGCGACCGCTTCAAGCGCCGCATCGACGCCGAGAAGAGCGGCGAGCCCCGGGCGCAGGACGACGACGGCGGGGGCGGCATGGCGGCGGCGATGAGCATCATCCCGATCGTGGAGCTGTCGCGGTGCTGCCCGGGCATGGTGACGGCCATGGGCGTGAGCATGGGGCTCACCGCCGCGGCCGTCATGTCGAAGGGCACCACCCGGCAGAAGGAGCGCTGGGCGCTCGACCTCCTCACGCTCGACAAGATCGGTGCCTGGGCCATCACGGAGCCCGACTCCGGTTCCGACGCGTTCGGCTCCATGAAGTCCACCGCGCGGCGCGACGGCGACGAGTACGTGCTGAACGGGTCGAAGACCTTCATCACCAACGGCCCGTACGCCGACACCATCGTGTTCATCTGCAAGCTCGACGAGGGCAACGAGCCCAAGGACCGCAAGGTGCTCACGTTCGTGCTGGAGAGGGGCATGCCCGGGCTGGAGCAGTCGAAGCCGTTGCGCAAGATGGGCATGCACTCCTCGCCCACCGGACAGCTGTTCCTCACCGACGTGCGCGTGGGCATCGAGCACCTCCTGGGCGAGACCGAGGACGCGCCCGCCCGTTCCGGTGCCAAGGAGACGTTCTCCATGGAGCGCACCGCCGTGGCGGCCATGGCCCTCGGCATCGTGGAGCAGTGCCTGGAGCTGTCGCTCGACTACGCCCGGACACGCGTGCAGTTCGGCCGCCCCATCGGCGAGTTCCAGCTCATCCAGCTGAAGCTGGCGAAGATGGAGGTCGCCCGCCTCAACATCCAGAACCTCGTGTTCCGCCAGATCGAGATGGCCGCCGACGGGAAGGGCATGAACCTGGCCGAGGCCTCCGCCTGCAAGCTGTACAGCGCGCAGGCCGCCATGGAGGTGGCGCTGGAGGCGGTGCAGCTGTTCGGTGGCAACGGCTACATGGCCGAGTACCGCGTGGAGCAGCTGGCGCGCGACGCCAAGGTCCTCCAGATCTACGCGGGCACCGACGAGATCCAGGTGTCGCAGATCGCCCGGTCGCTCCTCGGCTCGGCTTGACCGACTTCGAGCGGCGCGTGCAGGCGGTGCTCAGCTCGTTGGAGCCGGGCGAGGTGGTGACGTACGGCGAGGTGGCCATGGAGGCCGGGTTCCCGGGCGCGGCGCGGGCCGTCGGCACGTTCCTGTCGCGTCACGGGGGCGAGTACCCCTGGTGGCGGGTGGTCGCCGCGGGCGGCAGGCTGGCACCCGGCAAGGAGGCCGAGCAGGCTCGTCGGCTGCGGGCCGAGGGCGTGGCCGTCGCCCACGGGCGCGTGCGACGAGGAGGCTGACGTGGAGGACGCCTGGTCGGAGGTGGGGGAGAGGTTCGCGGCGCTGGGACGACGGCTGCGCGACGGCGACGTCGACCGCGAGGCCGTGGACCAGGCGCTCGAGTCGTTGGCCGCCGCGGTCGACGACGTGGTGGACGCGGTGGCCGGCCCGCTGCGCGACCCGTCGTTCAAGGAGGAGGCCCGCGAGGCCGCCCGTTCCCTGGGCCACGCCATCACGTCGACGGTCCGCGACCTGTTCCGCTGAGAGCGGTACGGTGACGGCGTGTCGCGCGTCTCGGAGGTGCTGGCGGAGCAGCTCCGCGCTCCCGGGTTCCGCACCGTGGAGCGGGGCTACGACCAAGACGGCGTGCGCGACCACCTCGCGGTGGCCCACGCCTTGGTGACCCAGCTCGAGCGGGCCGTGGCCGACACCGAGCGCCGGGCCCAGGAGGCGGAGGTCCGGGCGGCACGGGCGGAAGCGGGCGCCGACGTGCCCTCCGCTCACGACGACGAGCTGCTCTCGGTCGTCTTCGACGGGCAGCGGCGGGCCGACGAGCTGGTGGCCGATGCCGAGGTGGCCGCCGCCCGCGTGCTGCGCGAGGCCGACGAGCGGGTGGCCGCCTTGCGCGACGACAGCGAGGTGCGCCGCCTGGAGGCAGCGGCCGAGGAGCGGCGGGCCGCCTTGGCGCGCACGGAGGACGAGGCGGCCGGGTTGGAGGACGACCTGCACGTCACCGGTGAGGCGACGCGGGCGTGCCGCGAGGCGATCGGCGACCGCTTGGCCGCCGCGCTGGCCGATCTGCGGGAGATGGCAGCGACCACGAGCACGGAGCGCACATGAGCACGACGCACGACTTCGAGATCGACTACGACCAGGCCGAGCCCGACACCGGCCCCGTGCCGGTGGTGGCGGCCCCGCCCGCTCCCGACCAGGGCAGCGCCACGGCCCGCATCCGCTCCGCCCAGTTCCGGGAGAAGCTGCGCGGGTACCACCCCGACGACGTCGACAGCTTCCTGGAGCAGTTGGCCCTCATCGTGGAGGGGCTGGAGGCGCAGCTGGCCGACGCCCGCGGGCGGATGGAGGAGGCCGAGCGGCGCCTGGCCGTGGCCACCGCGGGCGAGCAGACGGTGCGACGCACGCTCGTGCTGGCCCAGCGCACGGCCGAGCTGGCCGTCACCGAGGCGCAGAGCCGGGCCGAGGCCATCCTGGCCGAAGCGGAGGCCGAGGCGCAGGCCCGCGTGGCGGCGGTGGAGGACGAGTGCCTGGCCGTGCGCGAGCGCGAGGAGGGCAGGCTGCGGGCGGAGATCGAACGGTTGGAGACGGCCCAGGCCGAGGCCGAGCGACGCCTCGAGGAGCTCGAAGCCCGGCGGGCCGAGGAGCACGCCCGCCTCACCGAGGCCCTGGGCGAGCTGGCCGCCGTGGTGGAGGCCCGCCTCACCCCCTAGCCCGTCCCAGGATTTTTCTCCGCAAAGCCGAGCGGCGCGCGACCCGGATCTGCGAAGAAAAGTTCGCGCGCCGGGTCAGCGGAAGCGGCGGGCGCGGCGGCGCAGGCGGCGGACCGCTTGGGCGTCGAAGACGAACGTGCGGGCGCCCGACTCGTCGGCTTCGGGCTGCTGCACGTCGACGCCGACCGCCACGGGTTCCGGCTCGGGCTTCCGCACGTCCACCCCGAATGCCGCGGGCTCCGGGTCCGTCTCTCGCACGTCGATGACGACCGGCACGGGCTCGGGTTCGGGCTCCGGCTCCGGCTGGTGGGCGGCGGCGTCGATGGTGGTGACGAGGGCGACGGGCACGGCGGGCGCCCACTCCGCCAGCCGGGCCTGGTCGTGGCCCGAGCCCGCCAGCACGATGATGGGGCTGTCGTCGTGGACCACGGTGCCGGTGGTGGCGGCGGGCAGCGTGGCCAGGCGGTCCTGCACCTCCTGCTCCACGGCCACCAGCGCTCGGCCCGCCTCCTCGGCCGCCGCCCGGGCGGCGGCCGCCGCCCCCCCCGCCTCGCGCAACCGGGCCCCCGCTTCCAGCAGCTCCTCCACGTCGCGAGGGTCGGCCTCGGGGCCGGCCATCGCCTGCCAGGCCTGCACCGCCTCGTGCCAGGCGTCGCGGGCGGCGGCGGTGGCGTCGGCCCGGGCCAGCCAGTCCTCCAGCTCGGCCCGGCGGCCCGCCAGCTCGTCGGCGTCGCGCACGCCCGCCCGGGCGAACGCCTTTGCGCACCCCACCGAGGCGGCGTGCACCCGCCGCTTGGCGTGGACGGCGCCCACCGTGCCGATGGCCAGCGCGGCCAGCGGGGCGGCGCCCGACAGGGCGAACACCGCGTAGACGGAGGGGGCGTCCAGGTCGGCGCCGCTCCAGACCACGACCGCCCCGATCAGGGCCAGGAGCAGTCCCACGACGTTGCCGACGGCCAGCCGGGTGTGCACCCGCCCGCGGGCGCGGCTGTGGGCGAACAGGGCGTCTTCCAGGCGCGACATGGCCCGGCGCGCCTGCTGCTCGATCTCGCGGTCGAGCACCGGCTTGGGGCCGAGCGCCCGCTTGGCCGCCCGGGCCCGCCGCAGGGCGACGGCCACCCGGTGCGCCACTCGCCGGGCCAGCTCGGGCTCGACCTCGGCCAGCGCCCCGGGCGCCCGACGGGCCTCGGCCTGCACGGCGGCCTCCCGCTTCAGGAGCGCCACCCGGGTCTCCTTCGCCGTGCGCCGGGCCTGCGTCAGGCGCTCCGCCAGCGAGCGCAGCTCGGGGTCGGGGGCGAGCCGGGGCGGCAGGTCGACGGCGCCCCCTTCGGCCACGGCCCGCAACCAGGCCACCTCCTCGGCGGCCCGGCTGTGCGGCGTGACCGGCACCAGGCGGCGGTGCAGCTCCTGCTCGGCCTCCTCGGCCGAGCCCACCAGCACGGCGCCGGTGCGGGCCGCCAGGGCGCGGGCGAAGTCGTCGGGGTCCTGGACGGGGACGACGGTGAGGCCCGGCGGCAGGGGCAGCGGCACCTCTGCCGGCGATTCGACGACCCGAGCAACCACTCGTGCAACGTTACGACGCCGGCTCGGCGGGGCGGGGGATCGCGTCAACCGGCCACCGCCCGCTCCAGCACGGCCCGGTCGGCGGGGTCCAGGTCGAGGCCCAAGGCCAGCTCCTTCGCCGCCTCGCTCATCTTGGGGAGCGTCTTGCGCACCACCTCAACGATGTGGTCGGGCGCCAGCTTGGCCGCCAGGTCGTGCAGCTGCGTCTCCAGGAAGACGAGGCACACCACGTCCTCCAGCACCTGCACGTCGGGGTCGGTGCCCAGGCCGCGCTTGCGCACGATGTCCTGCACCCGCTCGATGGTGGCGTCGTCGTAGCCGACGTCGGCGAGGATGCGGCCCACCTCGGCGGCGTGGAGCTGCTTCAACGCCGTGCGCCACCGCAGGTAGCCGGCCCGCCCGTCGGGATACGACTGGCGCGGGATCGCCCACCGCTTGAGATGGTGGGCCCGCACCGCCAGCCGCAGGGACTCGTCGGCGTCGGGCCGCAGGCGCTCGAGCCAGGCGGTGGCCAAGGCCGCGTGCCCCAGCTCCTTGGGCTGCTCCACGCCGCGGATCACGATGCGGTTCGGATCGTCGGCGTTGGCGGCGTCGATGGCCGCCACGGCGCGCTCGAAGCGGTCTCGCCCCATGGCGCCGCAGCCTACGCGCGACAGGTGAAGCGGCCCTCTTCCTCCCGTAGCCGCAGCCGCAGCCCGAAGCATGCCGACAGGGCGTCCTCGGTGAGCGTCTCCCGTAGGGGGCCGGACGCCACCACGCGCCCCTCGCGCAGCAGCAGGGCGTGCGTGAACCCGGGCGGGATCTCCTCCACGTGGTGGGTGACGAACACGATCGGCGCGGTGGCCGGGTCGGCGGCCAGGGCGCCGAGGCGGGCCACCAGTCGCTCACGGCCGCCCACGTCGAGGCCGGCGGCGGGCTCGTCGAGCAGGAGCAGGTCCGGGTCGCCCATGAGCATGCGGGCCAGCTGCACCTGCTGGCGCTCGCCTTCGGACAGCACGCCGAAGGCCCGGTCGGCGGCGTGGCCGAACCCGGCCGCCTCCAGCAGCGCCCGCGCCCGTGCCCGCTCGTCGTCGGTGTACTCGTGCCACCACGTCTCCAATGCCGCGTGCCGGCCCGAGAGCACGACGTCGAGCCCCGCGATGCCCGGCCGGAGCAGCCGCGCCAGCGAACCGCTTGCCATCCCGATGCGCGTCCGCAGCTCGCGCACGTCGACGCGCCCGAGGCGGGCGCCGAGCACCTCGACCGTGCCGGCAGTGGGGTGCTCGTACGCCCCGGCCAGCAGGAACAACGAGGTCTTGCCCGCCCCGTTGGGCCCGAGCACCACCCAGCGATCGCCCGCTCCGACCGCCCAGTCGACGTGGCGCAGCACCCACGCGTCGCCCCGGCGCCAGGAGACGTCGTCGAAGCGCACCACCGTCATAGGGACGGGCAGCATGCCAGTAGCGTGAGCCGCGCATGCGGTTGCGCCGAGACCCCGAGCCGCCGATCCCGCCACTGCTGCCCGACGGCCGAGTGGTGAACGTGCCCGGCCGGGGCGAGATGTTCGTGCGGGAGGCGCCCGCCCCCGCGCCCGACGCGCCCACCGTCGTGCTGCTCCACGGCTGGACGGCGAGCGCCGACCTCAACTGGTTCGCCGCCTACTCGGACGTGGCCCGGCTCGCGAGGCTGGTGGCGCCCGACCACCGCGGCCACGGTCGCGGCCTGCGCAGCGAGGAGCGGTTCTCGCTCGAGGCTGCCGCCGACGACGTGGCCGCGCTCCTGCGGCACCTCGACGCCGCCCCCGCCGTGCTGGTGGGCTACTCGATGGGCGGGCCCATCGCCATGCTCGCCTGGCACCGACACCCCGACGTCGTGGCGGGCCTCGTGTTGCAGGCGACCGCGCTGGAGTGGCGGGCGTCGTGGTACGAGCGCTTCGTGTGGCGCTTCATGGCGCTGGTGGAGCTGAGCCTGCGGCTCGGCACGCCTGACGGGATCATCGAGCGGCTGCTGCGCGACGCCATCGAGCGCTGCCCCGAGATCGCGCCGCTGCGAGGGTGGCTCAAGGGCGAGCTGCGGCGGGGCGATCCCGCCGACCTGGCGCAGGCCGGGCGGGCGCTCGGCCTGTACGACGCCCGACCGTTCGCGGGCTCCGTCGACGTTCCCACCGTCGTGGTGGTGACGACCAAGGACCGCCTCGTGCGCCCGAAGAAGCAGCGGGCGCTGGCCGCCGCCGTCCCCGGTGCCCGGATGCTCACGTTGGCCGCCGACCACGACGCGCCGCTGCTGAAGATGCAGGAGTTCCGCGCCGTGACCACCGAGGCGCTGCGTCTGCTCAGCCGTACAGGTGCCGCTTCTCCGCGATCCGGTTGAGCAGCGCCTCCAGGCGGCTCACGTCTGTCTTCGGCAGGAAGTAGTCGACGAACGCGCTCGTGTCGGCCGCGTCGCGCACGTCGTACGCGGAGAACAGGACGATGTCGCAGTCGGCGTTGGCCTGCTTCAGCTGCTCCGCCACGTCGAGCCCGTGCATACCGGGCATCATGTAGTCCACGACCGCGACATCGGGCTTCATGTCGGTGGCGATGCGAAGGGCGGTCTCACCATCCGCCGCCTTCCCGACCACCTCCCAACACGGTGCTGCCAGCATGGCTTGCAGCAGGAGCAGGATGTCCGGTTCGTCGTCGACGAGCAGTATGCGCAGGCGCCGGCTTTCCGCCACGGTCGCGAGTCTGGCACGTCGATGAGCCGGCCATTCCTCGCCCTCGACGAAGAACGCCGTGCCGTGCAGCGCCTGCGCTGGTACATGCTCCTGCGCTGGGCGGGTGTCGCGGTGCTCTACACCGCGGGCGTGGCTGCGCGCACGATCGGACAGCTCGACTACTCGCTCACCGCGGGCAACGTGCTCGCTCCCTTCGTGCTCGCCTACAACGTGGTCGTGTGGCGGCTGGTCGTGCGATGGGAGCGCACGCCACCGCAGAACTGGCAGCGCGCCTACCGCGTCCTCGGCAACGTACAGTGCTCGCTGGATCTCATGGTGCTGGCCGTCGCCGTGCACTTCGCGGGCGGCATCGAGAGCTGGGCCGTCATCGAGCCGATCGCCGTGCTCGTCGTGGCGGGCCTCGTGCTCTCGGCGCGCGACAGCCTCCTGCAAGGCCTGCTCGCGTGCGCGCTCGTCAACGCCGTGGTGATCTCCGAGGCGACGGGTCTGATCGACCACGTGGGCATCGGCATCCTCCCCGAGCGAGTGGTGCACAGCGGTCGGTACGTGGCGGCCTTCGTGGCGCTGTACGACAGCGTCGTCATCTTCATCGTGTTCCTCGTCGTGTTCATCGCCCAGCGGTTGCGCGAGCGCGAGGAGGAGCTCACCCGCATGTACGGGCTGGAGCACGAGAGCGTGCGCCGGCTGGAGGAGATCGACCGGCTCAAGTCGGACTTCCTGGCAACGGTCTCGCACGAGCTGCGCACGCCGCTCACGGCGATCATCGGCTTCTCCAAGCACTTGCGGCGCAACTGGGATCGCACCACGGAGAGCCTGCGCCTCGAACAGGTGAGTGCCATCGAACGGCAGTCGAACCGGCTGCAACGGCTGGTGGAGGACCTCCTCGACTTCTCCGCCATCGAGGCGCACAACCTGAGCGTGCGGCCCGAGCAGGTCGACGTGCGGGAGGTGGTGGACGCCGCCATGGCGTCGTGCCGGATCTCCGACGTGCAGGTCGACGTGGCGCCGGGGGCGACCGCGTGGGCCGACCCCCACCGCTTCGAGCAGATCCTGGTGAACCTCCTCGACAACGCGGCCAAGTACGGCACCAGGCCGATCGGCGTGTCGGCCGCCGAGCACGACGGTGTGGTGACCGTGGCGGTCACCGACGCGGGCGCGGGGCTGCCCACCGCCGCCGAGGACCAGGTGTTCGCCCGCTTCGTGCAGCTCGACCGCGGGCCGACGCGCACGAGCACCGGCGTGGGGCTCGGCCTGGCGCTGGTCAAGGGCTACGTCGAGGCCCAGGGCGGGCGGGTGTGGTACGAGCGGGCCGAGCCCGCCGGAGCCCGGTTCTGCTTCAGCCTGCCTCGGTCAGCGCCCGGTTCCTGAGATCGAGTCGGGCAGCGTCTGCCACCGCGGTCCCGACAGCTCCAGCCGGTCGAGGAGCGTGCGGCGGTCCTGGCGCGACAGCGACGCCGTCGGGTGGCCTTCGAGCCAGGCGAGGTCGGCCACCAGGAACGTGGCCGGGTGGCGCTCGGCATGGCGGCGTACGGCGGCGTCGCCTCGCAGCGCCGTCCGCCGCTCGAGGAGCTCGGCGTGGGGGAGGCCGTCGTCGCCCACGACGACGATCACGCCTTCGAGCGCCACCTCCAGCGCGCCGAGCGCCCGCCCGAGCGGCGACAGCTCCGGGAAGCGGTCCGTCACGTCCTCGCCGCCCGCGTCCGTGATGCGCAGCCGGCCACCGTTCGACGCCACCACCACGGCCAGGCCGCCCCAGGCGGCGTCGAGCTCGCCCACCACCGGCGGCGAGGGGCGCAGGTCGTCGGGCAGGAGCTCGCGCGTGGGGTCCTCCGGCGGGTCCATGCGATGGATCATCCAGTTGCGCCCGCGGGTGCGGAACAGCACGTAGCGGCCCCGGGCGCGCCCGCCGTGGAGGACGACCATGACCTCGCGCTCGTGCCACTTCTCGCACTCGTAGGTGCCGGTGTCCCACACCGTCATCTGCCCGCCGCCGTACTCGCCTTCGGGGATCACGCCCTCGAAGTCGAGGTACTCGAGCGGGTGGTCCTCGGTCTGCACGGCCAAGTGGTCGACGCGCGGGTCGGGCGGGATGCCCTTGGGCACGGCCCACGAGGCCAGCACGCCGTCGCGTTCGAGGCGGACGTCCCAGTGCAGCGAGGTGGCGTGGTGCTCCTGGACGACGAACCGTCCGCCCGCCTCCGGCGTGGCGGCGTCGCCGGCGGGCTCGGGCGTGCGGGCGAAGTCGCGCTTGGCGCGGTAGGTGCCCAGCTCGCCCACGGCGTGCTACTGGCTGCGCTGGCGCTCGGGCGCGATCCGGAGGATGACCCGCTCGCTCTGGATGGCGTCGGCGTCGTATGGCGAGCCGAGGTACTTCTGGCTCAGGGTGTCGATGTGCCGGCGGGCCTCGTCGCCGCGCACTGTGCCGGCGACCCGGCCGCGCACCTCGGCGTAGTGGTACGGGTTCTCGCGGTCCATGATCGTGACCGTCACCCGTGGGTCGTGCTCTGTGTTTCGGTACTTGCTGCGGTGCACCTCGGTGTTGACCAGCACGTGCTCGTCGTCGCAGTCGACCCACATGACGTGGGTCTGGGGCGTCCCGTCGGGCAGCAGCGTCGTGATGGTGGCGAAGTTCGGGCCTGTGGCCAGTTGGCGCACGACATCGTCGATCATGGTTCCGACGCTACCCCGTCCCTCGGCGCCGGAACGGCGGCGCCGGTCAGGGCAGCGGAGGCACCGAGGCCGGGGGCAGCGTGAGCGTGGGCACCGTCACCGTGGGAACCGTCACGGTGGGAACCGTCACCGTGGGCACCGTGACGGGGGGCAGCGTGATCGCCGTCGTGGTGGTGGTCGTGGTGCCGGAGGTCACCGCCGCCGTCGACGAGGGGGACGACGGCGTCGGCGACGTGGGCGACGACGGCGAGGCGGGCGGGGCCTCGGTCGCCGTCACCGACGTCGCCGCGGGCGCCGGGGCGCGCGCCACCACGGCGGCGGTGGTGGTGGTCACCGCCGACGGAGCCGGTGCCGGGGCGGGCCCGCCTGCTGCCGCCACCGCTCCTGCGGTGAGGCCGAGCGCGCCTGCTTTGACGCCGGCGGCGAGCACCCGTGGTGCGGCACGGGCGACGCCGCCGACGAGGGGGAGCGGCGCAAGCGCCGCCAACGGTCCCAGGGCCCACCGCACGCGCCCGACGGAGACTCGCAGGAACGCTCGCACGACCATGGGGTCGAACTGCGTCCCGCTGAGCTCGGCCAGCCGTTCCCGGGCGGCCTCGGTGGTCATCGCTGTCTGGTAGGTGCGGTGGGCGGTCATGGCCTCGAAGCTGTCGGCCACGCACACGATGCGGCCGCCGAGGCTGATCTCCTCGCCCGCCAGACCGTTCGGGTAGCCGAGGCCGTCCCAGCGCTCGTGGTGCTCCTGCACCGCGGTGGCCCACGGGCCCAGCCACTCGCGCAACGGCTCGCACAGCTTGCGCCCCTGTTCGGGGTGCAGGCGGATCGTCTCCCACTGCTCGGTGGTCAACGGCCCGCGGTTGTTCAGCGTGGCGATCGGCACGACGACCTTGCCCACGTCGTGGAGCAGGGCGGCCCATCGCAGGCGGTGGCGGTCCCGCGGTGGCAGGCGCAGCTCCTCGGAGATGAGATCGGTGAAGGCCCGCACCCGCTCGGAGTGCCCCTGTGACGGGCGGTGGTGGGCACCCAAGGCGGCGACGAGCGCCAGGATCGCCGCCGCCGCCCGCGACGGGTCGCCCTCCACGCCCGCCTCGTGGGCCTCGAGCACCAGCCGCCGCAGCCTGCGGCTCGACCCGCTGCGCAGCGCCGTGCGGAAGCGCGACGGGGCCTTGTCGGGGAACAGCAGCGACAGCTCGAGCAGCACGGCCAGCGGCAGGAGGCGGCGGGCCAGGGCGTCGGCGGCGACCAAGGCGGCGGCCGCCGCCACGCCGACCGTCGCCCACCACCCGACGACGGCGGCCGTGCCGTGCGGCTCCGGCAGCAGGGCGCCGGCCAGCAGCCCGGCCCCCACCGCGGGCGCGAGCGGGAGAAGGACGGCGCCCGTTCGCACGAGCGCCGCCAGGACGGGACGGTCGCGCCAGTGGCCCTCGGGAGGCAGGAGCGCGCTCCCGGCGGTGGGTGGGCGGTCCGCGACCGGAGTCAGCGGCCCACCGCCGGGAGGCGCACGGTGAAGGTGGACCCGCTGTCGCGGTTGCGGGTGGCATGCACCGTCCCGCCCATCCCCTCCACGAGATTGTGGACGATGTAGAGGCCCAAGCCCACTCCGCCCCGGTGGCCCGCCGCGCTCGGGCCTTGGCTGAACGCCGCGAACAGGTCGATGCCCTCCGGGATCCCGATGCCCTCGTCGCTGACGGTGAGCTCGGCCCAGCGCTCGTCGACCGCGCGCGCCCCGAGCCGGACGACGCCGCCGTCGGGGGAGTACTTCACCGCGTTGTCGACCAGGTGGCCGAGCACCTGCTGGAGCCCGGCCGGGTCGGCCACGATCCGCACGGGCCCCACGATGTCGGCCCGGATGGCGTGCGCGCTGGAGACGGCGTCGTAGGCCCGCGTGGTGGCCCGCAGGATCTCCGCCAGGTCGAGCTCGACGCGCGTGAGGTCGAGCCGGGCCATCTCCACCTTGGCGTCCTCGAGGAGCCGCCGGGTCTGCTCGGCCAGCGTGTCGGCGCTGCGGCGGATGGTCGAGATGCCGTCACGGCGCTGCTCGGGGCTCAGCACCTCCCAGCGGTCGTCGAGGGTGGACGCCCAGCCGGAGATGATGGCGAGCGACGTCTTCAGCTTGTGCTCGGCCTCCGCGAACAGCAGCGTCTGGTGGCGAAGCCGCTCCTCGGCCAGCTCGGCCCGCCGGGCGGCGTCGAGCGGCGCCGGTTGCCCTGGGCCCGTCTTCGCCGCCCTGTCCGTTCGCACCGCTTCCCCCGAAGCTCGCCCTGAGGAGACCGATGATGAGGGAGCGAAAGCGGCACGAACATGACGATTTCGGAAACCGTCAGGTCGCGCTAGTCCGGGTGGCGAGCGCGTAGACCGCCCGTTCGCCCACCTGCGTGCGCTCGACCTCGCCGACCAGGCGCAGGTGCTCGAGGTGCGCGTACGTCTCGCTCTCCGCCATGTAGCCCCAATGGGCCGGGCGGAACAACGCCTGCGAGAGCTCCTCCACCGTGCACGGCCCGCCCCCGGCGTCGCGGAAGGCGGCCCGCAGGCGGTCGAGGCGTTCGCCGTGGTGGCGGCGGATGTCGGCCACGCGCTGACGCAGGTCGTCGAACGGGTGGCCGTGCGCGGGCAGGACGGTGGCCACGCCCGGGAGCGCGGCCACCCGCTCGAGCGAGGCGAGGAACCCCTTGAGCGGGTCGCGGCCGGTGCCGTGCCCGGAGATGTGGGGCGTGATGGTGGGAAGCACGTGGTCGCCGGAGAGCAACGTGCCCGTCTCGGGGTCGTGCAGGCACAGGTGGTCGAGCGTGTGCCCCGGCGTGTGCACCGCCTGCCACTCCCGCCCGGCCAGGACCAGCCGCTCGCCGTGGCGGAGCCGGCGGGTGGGCCGGGGCGCCTTGAACCGGGACAGGCCGAGGCGGGCGAGGCGCATGGCGAGGCGCCGCCGGCGGGAGAAGCGGAACCCGGGCCCGCCCCACGGCGTTGTGCGCCGGTCGGTGCCGAAGGCGGCCTCGAGGTCGGCGTCGTCCACCTCGTCGACGTCGTGGTCGCAGGGTCCGGGCGCCCACCACAGTCGGAAGGCGGCGTGGGTGGCCAGCGCCGCGCCCGTCTCGTCCGCCAACCGCCCGGCTCCGCCGTAGTGGTCGGGGTGCGAGTGGGTCACGAGCACGGTGTGCACGCGCCGGGGGCGGATGCCCGCGTCGGCCAGTCGCCGGCGCAGCACGTTGTACGACGCCCGGTCGGGCAGCCCGGGGTCGACCACGGCGGCGCCCGTGCCGTCGAGGAGCGCGTAGGCGTTGACGTGCCCGAGCCCCGGCATGGCGATCGGCAGCTGGAGGCGGAGCACGCCCGGGGCAACCTCGGTCACGTCGTCGCGCGCGGGCTCCTGTTCCTGCTTCATCCCGCAGCGACCGTAGTTGACCGGGCGGTCAAGTTGCAGAAGGCTGACGGCATGGCACCCATGACGATCAGCGTGCAGGTGGGCTACGCGGCCGGGATCAAGGAAGCGCTCGACCAGCTGGTCGACCTGGAGAAGGCGGGTGCCGACCTCGTGTGGGTGGCCGAGGCGTACGGCATCGACGCCGTCAGCGTGATGGGCTACATCGCGGCGCGCACGGAGCGCATCAAGATCGGCGCGGGCATCCTGCCCCTGTACTCGCGCACCCCGTCGCTGATCGCCATGACGGCTGCCGGGGTCGACTACCTGAGCGACGGCCGGTGCGTGCTCGGGCTGGGCGCGTCGGGACCGCAGGTGATCGAGGGGTGGCATGGCGTCCCCTACGACAAGCCGTTGGCGCGCACGCGCGAGATCGTCGACATCTGCCGGCGCATCTGGCGGCGTGAGCGCCTGGAGCACGAGGGCGACTGCTACACGCTGCCGCTGCCGCCGGAGCAGGGGACCGGCCTGGGCAAGCCGCTCAAGATGATCTTCCATCCCAAGCGGGAGCGCATCCCCGTCTACGTGGCGGCACTGGGGCCGAAGAACGTGGAGCTGGCCGCGCAGATCGCCGAGGGATGGCTGCCCATCCTCTTCGTGCCGGAGAAGGCCAAGGAGGTGTGGGGCGATGCGTTGGCCAAGGGCGTCGCCAACCGCTCGCCCGAGCTGCCGCCGCTGGAGATCTGCGGAGGCGGGCTGCTCTCCATCGGCGACGACGTGGAGGCGGTGCGCGACCTCGCCCGCCCCTACATCGCGCTCTACGTCGGGGGCATGGGGGCGAAGGGCCGCAACTTCTACAACGACCTGGCCTGTCGCTACGGCTACGAAGCGGAGGCCGAGCTCGTGCAGGACCTCTACCTGGCGGGCCGCAAGGAGGAGGCGGCCGCCGCGCTCCCGCCCGAGCTGGTGGAGGCCGTCACGCTGGTGGGGCCGCGCGGCTACGTGGCGGAGCGCCTCGCCGCCTACCGCGAGGCGGGCGTCACCACAGTCAACGTGACACCGGTGAGCCCCGATCCGGTCCGTACCGTCGAGGAGCTGCGCGAGCTGCTGTAAGGGGCTGCCCCTTTTCGGGCCGCCGACGGGAGAGTACCGTTCGCGCGTTCACCCCCCGGGGGCGCGGGAATGGCGGCAGTCGACAGCGGTGCGCAGCGAGTACCCGTGGCAAAGGTGCGGGTGCCGCGCGTCAAAGCGCTGTCGCGTGAGCGGCTCGACGAACGGCTGGCAGGCCTGTGGGACCACCGCCTCGGCTTGGTCATCGCGCCGGCGGGGTCGGGCAAGAGCACGCTGCTCGGCCAGTTCGCGGCGGCCGCCTCGGCGGGCGACGCCGCCGTCGCCTGGTACCGGCCCGAGAGCGGCGACGGCTCGGCGGAGTCCCTCCTCGTCCACCTGCACCGCGCCTTCGGCAGCGTGCTGGGGGCCTTTCCCGAGCACTGGCCCTCGGCCGCCGCCGCCGCCGAGGCCCTCGAACGCCACGCCGACCGGCGGGTGGCGCTGGTCGTCGACGACCTGCACGTGCTCGAAGGCTCCGAGGCCGAGGCCACGCTGGAGCAGCTGCTCGACTACCTGCCCCCGTCGCACGTCGTGCTGGCGGCCTCGCGCCGAGCCCCGCGGTTCAACCTGTCCCGGCTGCGGGTGTCGGGCTCGCTGCTCGAGCTGGGTGCCGACGACCTGCGCTTCCGGTCGTGGGAGGTCGAGCACCTCTTCCGCAACTTCTACGCCGAGCCCCTCCCGCCCGAAGACCTGGCCGAGCTCGCCCGTCGCACCGAGGGGTGGGCGGCGGGCCTCCAGCTCTTCCACCTGGCCACGCGGGGAAAGGCGGCCGCCGAGCGACGGCGCGTGCTCGCCGCGCTGGGGTCGCGGTCGCGGCTCGTGCGCGAGTACCTCGCTCGCAACGTGCTCGACGAGCTGCCCGACGAGCTGCGCCACTTCCTCCTCGGCACCTGCGTGCTGGGGCGGCTGAGCGGCCGCCTGTGCGACGAGCTGCTCGGCATCGACGGCAGCGAGCAGCTGCTGGCCGAGCTGGAGCACCGGCAGATCTTCACCCACGCGCTCGACGAGGACGGCACGTACCGCTACCACGAGGTGCTGCGCACCCACCTCGAGTCGATCCTGGTGGAGCGCTGGGGGCGCGACCGCGTGCGCGCCGAGTACACGCGCGCCGGGCGGCTGCTCGAGGCCGAAGGCCTGGCCGCCGACGCCCTGCGCGCCTACTGCTGCGCCGAGGACTGGGAGGCGGCGGCCCGCCTGCTCGGTCGCGAGGGCGAGCAGCTGGTCGACGACGCCGGGTCGTGGTTGGCGGGCATGCCGCCCGCCGTCGTCGACAGCGACCCGTGGCTGCTCTTGGCCACCGCCCGGCGCTACCTCGCGGCGGGCAGGCTCCAGCCCGCGGCGGCGGCCTACGAACGGGCCGAGCAGGCCTTCGGCTCGATGGCGGCGGCCGTCGTCAGCCGACGGGAGCGTCTGGCCCTGCGGTTGTGGCTCGATCCCGCGCCCCTCCCCGCCACCGGCGGCGACTGGGTCACGCTGGCCCGCCGGGCCACCCAGCGCGACCCGCTGTCCTCCGCCCGCCAGGCCGCCCGGCTCGGCGGACCGTCGGGCCGGTTCGCCGAAGCGCTGTGCCTGTGCCTCGGCGGCCGCTTGGCGCAAGGGCGGCGGCTGCTCGCCGAGCTGGCCGAGTCGCCCGACGCCAACGAGGCCCTCGTCGTGGGTGCCGGGCTGGCCCACGCCTGGATCGCGTTCCTCACCGGCCAAGCCGACGTGCAGGCGCTGGGACGGGTGGCCGACGAGGCGGAAACGCTCGGGGTGTCGTGGCTCACGCGCATGACGCGGGCGCTGCACGCGTGCGCCGACGACGGCGCCGAGGTCGAGCGGCTCCGTCGTGGCTGTCGCGAGGCGGGGGACCACTGGGGCGACGCGCTGATCGCCCTCCAGCACGGCATGCGCCTGCTGCACCGGTCGACGCCGGGGGCCGACGTCCTCGACGAGGCCGTCGCTGCGTTCGAGCGACTGGGCGCGGGCGTGCCCGCTGCCTGCGCGGCGGCGGCCGCGGCCTTGAGCCGGGCCCGGGCGGGCGATCCGCAGGCGGTGGAGGCGGCGCTGGCCGCCGAGGAGCGAGGACGGGCCACGGCCACGCCGTTGGCGCTCGCGCTGGCCG
>DATAAM010000021.1:0-25835 GCA_036260075.1 Acidimicrobiales bacterium | reverse complement strand
GCCTGTTCCCCGGTAAGGAGCGATGGCGCGGCCTCGCCGGCGAGCGTGGCGAAATGATCGAGGTGACGGTCGCGGAACTGGACATCTTCGCCGACGGCTTCCAGCCGTTCACGGCCGTACTCCCTGATCGTCTCGAGGATGACGAAGCGAGGTTCGCAACCGGTGTCGTCGAGCAGCACGAGTGAACGGTCCACGAGGTTCGACAGCACGTCGAGGATGTCGGACTCATCGAGCCCTTCCCCGGTGCACACCGCCTTCGCCGCATCAAGCGTAAAACCACCTGCGAACGTCGAGAGCCGTCGGAACAAGGTCCGTTCGCGCTCGTCCAGGAGATCGTGGCTCCAATCGACCGATGCCCGCAGCGTCTGCTGGCGGGGGAGCAGGGTTCCCGCGCCGCCGGTCAGCAATCGGAAACGGTCGTCGAGGCCGCGGAGGATCTGGTGCGGGGTGAGCGTTCGCGTCCGTGCGGCCGCGAGCTCGATGGCGAGGGGGATCCCATCCACGCGACGGCACAGGTGCACCACTGCGGCGACGTTCCGCCTGGTCAATCGGAAGTTCGATCGGGCTCGGGTGGCCCGGTCGACGAACAGCCGCACTGCGTCGTACTTCTCGAGCGCATGCACCGGCTCGGGCTCGTCGTCGCCGGCCAGAGGGAGGTCGAGCGACGGCACCCGCCACGGTGCCTCCCCGGCGACGTTCAGGGGTTGGCGGCTCGTGGCGACCAGTCGCAACCGGGGGCAGGACCGCAGCAAGGTGTCGGCCAGCGAGGCGACCTCCGTCAACACGTGCTCGCAGTTGTCGAATACGACGAGGAGGTCGCGGTCGTGAAGGCGATCGGCCAACGTGAACGTCAACGGACGATCGGGTTCCTCGGCAATCCGGAGGGCGGCGGCGACGACACGGGCTACCGACGTGGCGTCGCCCATCGGCGCCAGCTCAACGAACCAGACACCGTCGGGGTGTCGATCGAGCCGTTCCACCGCCGCCTGGAGCGCGAGCCGGGTCTTGCCGCAGCCGCCCGAGCCGGTCAGCGTCACGATGCGCTCGCCGTCCATGAGCCGCCGCAACTCCTGCAGCTCCCTGTCCCTCCCGACAAACGTGGTGAGCTGGAGTGGCAGGTTGTTGGCGACGGCGTCGAGTGACAACAGAGGCGGGAAGTCGTCACGCAGCCCGGGGTGCACGACCTGGAACACGTGCTCCGGGCGGCCGAGGTCCCGCAAGCGGTGGCTGCCGAGATCCCGCAATTCGACCCCCGCTGGGAGGCGGTCGGCCACCAAGTCGTGCACGGGGCGGGAAACCACGACTTGGCCGCCGTGGGCCAAGGCGCGCAGTCGGGCACATCGGTTGACCGCTTGCCCGAAGTAGTTGCCGTCGTCCCGCAACTGCGCTTCGCCGGTGTGGAGGCCGATGCGCACGGTGACGGCGGCACCCGATGGCCAGGGCTCGACGCGGAGGGCGACTTGCAGCTCGACTGCGGCTGCCAGCGCGTCCGACGCGCGCGAGAACGCGGCGATGGCGGTGTTGCCCTCTCCTTGCCCTACTGGCCGGACGCCGCCGTGTCGGCCCACCGCGTCCGCGAGCAGGTCGTCGTGGCGGGCAAGAGCCTTCACCATCGCCTGGGGATCTTCTTCACAGTCACCAACGGGTCCGGCAACCTCGCTGAGGAGGAACGTCACCGTGCCCGCCGGGAGGGAGAAGGTCTCGCCCCGGTCCGCTGCGTCACTGCTCACTGGTTCTCCCCAGCGGGGACGTTGCCCGAGATCTACTGATGGTCGCGCACCCAGCACCTCAGTGTTTCGGCCGAGTCCAGGAGCCGACGTAGCCGCCGAAGCCGGACCCGCTCGCCATGGTTCCGTCGAACGAGACCCGACCGGTGGCTCCGATCCAGTCGCCAGTGCCCGCCACGATGCGGCCATCGATGTGGATCGTCAGCGAAGGCCCGTCGGCCACCCAGGCTTCGGTGAACTGCAACGTCCCTGTCGTGCCGTCGGCCGCCCGACCGACGAAGGTCTCTTCGATCGTGCCGGAGCCGCTTCCCGTCATCACGTCGAACGTCCCTTCGCCCTCCACGACGGTCGCGCCGGTCCACGTACCCGTCCACGTGGTGCTCGATGTGCACCGGAATGCGCCGGTGACCGGGTTGTAGTCGGTGAAGACGCAGGTAGGGCTCACCCAGCCACCCCGGACGACTTGGCGGTTGGCGTCGTAGGTTCCGCCCGCCGATGCGGGCACCGCCAGGGACAGCGCTGTCAGGAGGGCGGCCGCAATGGTCGCCGCCCGCCGCACTTGGTTTGATCTCGACGCGTTGGTTGCCATGGCGGCAGTTGACCCCAACATGAAGCCTCGAACATCGACCAAGTGGCCTATTCCGCCGACTGCGACAACGTCTCTAGGGTGGCTTTGCGCGAACGGCGGGCACGCCCCTCGGGGCGCGCGTTCCGGCAACGGCGCGCAATCCACGAGTTCGTGCGGGCTTCACGATGACATTCGGTGAAGGCACGTGTCGCGCAATGGCAACCCAGGCTCGCGCGAAACCGCAGGTCAGCGGCGTGGTGGACGTGACTTTTCTTTGTACTAACACCTGGTGGCCGCTGGTCACGGGAACGGTGATCGAGTTGAGCGAGCCGAACGCCGCGCTCCGCCGAGGCGACGGCGACCGGTGACGGAGGTTGGCTGGCCGCCGCAACCTGGGGCGACTCCGGCGACCGGCTGGCGAAGGCGTGCCACGGGCGTCCGACCACCTCGCAGTACCCTCGTACGCATGGCTGACGAGAAGCTCTGGACGGCCGCTGAACTGGAGGCGCTCACGCCCGAGGAACGTCAGCGCATCTTCGCTGAGCGTGTCGTCACGGACCTCTCGCAGGTCTCCCCGGAATTCCTCGCCAAGGTGCGGGCCAAGGGGCGTGCGCTGCTTGAGGAACACGGAGTCATCGCCCGTCAGACCGATGGCGGCTGACCGGCGGGTCGTTCGCGTCTCTGCTGGTTTCTTCGATCAACTCGACGCCCTGCTCGGCTCGGAGCGAGGGCCGTCTGGAGAGCCTTCCGCAGCCGACTTCGTCGTGATCGAGCTTCCCGCCGTTGTGGAGCGGTTCGCCACAGACTTTGACGGTCTGCCAGAGTTCATCAACGGCACTCCGACGGGACGAGTACTGATTGCCGCTGGGCTTCTCGTCCAGGCGTTTGCCGTCTACGGGATCCTCATGACCGACGGGGCAATCGAACTCGTCGGGATCACTGTCGACAACTGACTCGTCCGGACAGAGGGTTGCCCCGAGTGTTCGTACAAAGACCGCCTGACTGCAACGAAGACGCAGGTCAGGCGACCAGTGGAGGTGGCGGGAATCGAACCCGCGTCCTTCAGCTTCTCAGCAGGCCTTCTCCGAGCGCAGCCGGTGCTTGGATCTCGGGCCTCACCTCACCACCGGCAACGGTGAGAGACCCCAGTCGGCTGATTGTCCCGAGCGCCTCGCCGACGAAGGCGCCAGGTAAGCCCTACAAGATGGCGTTCGCATCCGGTCCGCAGGGCTAGGACCGGGCGACCGTCGCTACTGTTTAGGCAGCGAGTGCAGGCTCATGGCCGGCATTTGTTTTTGGTTCCGGCTCTTTAACGTGGATCCGGAGACCACGGCTCGCTTCTCCTGCCTCGACCACCGAAGTCGAAGCCGATCACCCCCGTGTCAATGTGCTGCTCCAGGGTATCTCGGTCCGTGCCGGACTCGTTCTGAGGGACGAATCCCGGCACAGGTGACGGGATCCGTCCGCCAGAACCGGCTGAACGGGGGCCCCGAGGTCAGTTGCTGTCCTGCTTGAGGGCGGTGTCGATCCCGGCGGCGGCGGCCAGGAGCAGGAGGCGCAGCGGGCCGGCGACGCCCGGCCGGATCTCCAGCACGTAGTTGTCCGCCGTCGTGAGCAGCTCGTGGCCCAGGCCTGCCCACTTCTTCGTCACCCGGCCCACCTCGGTGCCGTCCGGGCCGACCACCGAGAAGTCCCACGCCCGCCAGTTCTCCGCCCGGATCTCGCCGAGCGGGCCCCCGTCGGCGTCCTCCAGCGCGAAGCGGATCCTGCCGACGACGTTCTGCTGCACGATCCGACCCACGACCGCGCCCGCCCCGTCCGTCACTTCGATGCGGGACTTCAGCAGCTTCGGCGGCCGTCGCAGACCCACCACGGCCCGCCCGTCGGCGTCGTACACCATCAGCGACACGCCGAGGAACTGGTCGACCGAGGTGACCAGCCGCAGCAGCTTCCGCGTCTTCGACTGACCCTCCTGGCGGATGAGCCCGACGTCGGTGCCGTGCTCGTCGCGCACGCGGTACTCGTTGGTCAGCTCGATGAGCTTCGCCTTCTGGCTGATCACCAGCAGGTCGTGGTCGAGCAATGCCGGCACTGCCACCCCCCTCCGTCAGTCCTCCCGGCCGCGCCCCCTGTTCGACGCGGCGCGGGCAGCTTCGCGCGCGGCGTCCCGCTCTGCGATGGCATGCCGCTTGTCGTACCGCTTGCGGCCCCGGGCCAAGGCCAGCTCCACCTTCGCGCGGCCCTCCTTGAAGTAGATCGACAACGGCACCAGCGTCAGCGGCTCCTGCTGCGTGCGGGCGTGCAGCTCGGCGATCTCGCGGCGGTTCAGCAGCAGCTTCCGCTTGCGCTCGGGGTCGTGGGCGCCGAACCCCGTGGCGAAGGCGTACGGCGCCACGTGCACGCCGTGCAGCCACACCTCGCCGTCCTCCACCCGCGCGTACGAGTCGCGCAGCTGCACCTTTCCGTCGCGCAGCGACTTCACCTCGCTGCCCACGAGCACGATGCCGCACTCCCAGGTCTCCAGCACCTCGTAGTCGTGGCGGGCCTTGCGGTTCTGGGCGACGAGCTTCGTCCCCTTGGGCGGCACAGCGGGCCACGGTAGCGTGCGCCCCCGATGTTGCGACTGTCCGAGGACGCGTACCTGCGCATGGTCGGGCACTGCTACGACGGCCTGCCCCTCGAAGCGTGCGGCCTCCTGGCAGGCGATCCCGCCTCGGCCAAGGCGTCCGCCTGCTACCCCACGAAGAACGAAGCGGCCTCCGCTCGCGTCTACGCCATCGGCTTCGACTACGCCAAGGCCGAGCGCGACGCCGACGAACGCGGCATCACCATCCTCGGCGTCTTCCACTCGCACACCCACACCGACGCCTATCCCTCGCCCACCGACGTGGCCCAGGCGGTCGATCCCGGCTGGCACTACGTGATCGTGTCGCTGCGCGACGGCGTGCCGGTGGTGCGCAGCTATCGGATCGCCGACGGGAAGATCGAGGAGGAGGCCGTTGTTCTGGAACGTCGGTAGAATCCTTACCGTTTGAGTCGACTTTTTGGGGAGGCCCCGTTGCCGGTCGAAGTCCGATTGCCCACCATCCTCCGGCAGCACGCGGGCGGGCAGGCGTCCGTGCAGGCCAACGGCTCCACGCTGGCCGAGGCCTTCGGCGACCTCGAGCGCCAGTTCCCCGGACTCCAGGGCCAGCTCGTCACCGACGACGGCGCCCTGCACAAGTTCGTGAACGTCTACGTCAACGACGACGACGTGCGCTACCTCGAAAAGCTCGACACCAAGCTCTCCGACGACGACGTGATCACCATCCTCCCCGCCGTCGCCGGAGGTGCCGGCTAGGCCCGTCGATGCCCGTCTACGGCAACGTCCTCGACCTCATCGGCAACACCCCGCTGCTCGACATCTCGTCGCTGAGCCCCAACCCGCGGGTGCGCCTGCTGGCGAAGCTCGAAGGGCAGAACCCGGGCGGCTCGGTGAAGGATCGCATCGCCTTGTCGATGATCGAGGAGGCCGAGAAGGACGGCACGCTGTCGCCGGGTCAGACGATCCTCGAACCGACCTCGGGCAACACCGGCATCGGCCTCGCCATGGTCGCCCGCGTGAAGGGCTATCCGATCAAGGTGGTCATGCCCTCGAACGTCTCCCCCGAGCGCAAGCAGCTCTTGCAGGTGTGGGGTGCCGAGATCATCGAGTCGCCGGGGAGCGAGGGCTCCAACGGCGCCGTGCGCATGGCCCAGCGCCTGGTCGCCGAGCACCCCGAGTACGCCTTTCTCTACCAGTACGGCAACCAGGCCAACCCCAAGGCGCACTACGAGGGCACGGGCCCCGAGATCTGGCGCGACTGCCCGGAGATCACTCACTTCGTGGCGGGCCTCGGCACCAGCGGCACGCTCATGGGCCTGGGCCGGTTCCTGAAGGAGCGCAATCCGGCCGTCGAGGTGTGGGCGGTGGAGCCGCCGTCGGGCGAGATGGTCGACGGCCTGCGCAACCTCGACGACGGCTACATCCCGCCGATCTTCGATCCCGACGTGCTCGACCGCAAGCGAGTGGTCGGCCCCCGGGAGTCGATCGAAGGCGTGCGACAGCTCATCTCGATCGGGGTGTTCTCCGGCATCTCCTCTGGGGCCGCGCTGGTCGGCGCCCAGAAGTGCGCGGCCGACATCGAGCAGGGGGTGGTCGTCACGCTGTTCCCCGACGGCGGGTGGAAGTACCTGTCGAGCGAGGCGTGGACGGCCGACCTGGCAGAGGTCGAGCAGCGGGCCCGCGAGATCAACTACTGGTAGCCCCGGCCCGTTCTGGGCACGTCTTGCCGCGCATACAGCGGGAAACCGTGCCCAAAACGGGGGGTCGCTAGCCTCGGGGCGTGGACGACCGGGCCATCGGGGTGTTCGACAGCGGGTTCGGCGGCCTCACCGTCGCCCGGGCGATGATCGACCTCCTCCCCGGCGAGGACCTCGTCTACTTCGGCGACACCGGCCGCTACCCGTACGGCCCTCGCCCGCTCGACGACGTGCGCGACTTCGCCCGCGAGATCACCTCGATGCTGATCGAGCGGCATGACGTGAAGATGGTCGTCGTCGCCTGCAACACGGCGGCCGCGGCCGCCCTCGACCTCCTCCGCTTCGAGTTCGACATCCCGATCGTGGGCGTCATCGACCCGGGCGTGCGGGCCATGCTGGTCGCCACCCGCAACCGGCGGGTGGGCGTGATCGGCACTGTCGGCACCATCCGGTCGGGGGCGTACCAACGGGCGGTGTTGGGGATGCGTGCCGACGTGACCCTCACCTGCTCGGCCTGTCCGGGGTTCGTGGAGTTCGTGGAGCGGGGCGAGACCGACAGCGAGCAGGTGCACGTGCTGGCCGAGCGGCTCCTGGCTCCCGCCAAGGCGGCCGGCGTCGACACGCTGCTGCTGGGGTGCACGCACTACCCCTTCCTCGCCCGCACCATCGGCGACGTGATGGGCCCGGAGGTGGTGCTGGTGTCCTCCGCCGAGGAGACGGCGTTCGAGGTGCTCGCCATCCTCGAGGAGACCGGCCTGGGCACCCGCACGGCCGGCAAGGGCCGCCACGTGTTCGTGTCGTCGGGCGACGTCGGCTGGTTCCGGACGCTCGGGAGCCGGCTGCTCGGTCCCGAGCTCGAGGACGCCGAGGCGTGGTCGTGGGACTGACCCTCACCGTCCTCGGCACCGACGGCAGCTACCCGGGCCCGGGCGGGGCGTGCAGCGGCTATCTGCTTCAGGGCGCGGGCACCACCGTGTGGCTCGACGCGGGCTCGGGCACGTTGGCCAACCTGCAGCGCCACGTGGGGCTCGGCGACGTCGACGCCGTCGTGCTGAGCCACGAGCACCCCGACCACTGGGGCGACATCGAGGGCTACTGGGTGGCCTCGACGTACGGCGAGGAGAAGCGCCAGGGCATCCCCGTGTACGCGACGAAGGGCGTGCAGGGCCGGACGACCGGCCCCATGGTTCCGACGTTCGCCTGGCACCTCGTGCGCGACGGGTCCGAGGCGGCCGTCGGCGGGCTGCGGCTGCGCTTCTCGCGCACCGACCACTTAGTGGAGACGCTGGCGCTGCGGGTCGACGGCGACGGCTCGTCGTTCCTCTACTCGGCCGACACCGGCCCGGCGTGGGCGCCGGGGCCGCTGGGCGACGTCGACCTGTTCCTCTGCGAGGCCTCCTACACCAGCGACAAGCAGGGCGCCCCCGGCCACCTGACCGCCGCCCAGGCGGGCGAGATGGCGCAGGCGGCGGGCGCCCGCCGCCTCGTGCTCACCCACTTCTGGCCCACCGTCGACCGCCGCCGGAGCGCCGAGGAGGCAGCGGCTACGTTCGGCCGGCCGGTGGAGATCGCCGCGCCGAACGAGGAGTACCGCCTGTGACCGTGAGGAAGGACGGGCGCCTGCCCGACGACCTGCGCCCGTTGCGCTTCGAGCGCGACTTCACCGAGTTCGCCATGGGTTCCGTGCTGGTGAGCATGGGCCGCACCCGCGTCCTCTGCACCGCCTCGGTCGACGACGACGTGCCCCGGTGGATGCGCGGCACCGAGAAGGGCTGGGTCACCGCCGAGTACTCGCTGCTGCCCGGCTCGTCGGGCGAGCGGGTGAGCCGGGAGGCCGTCAAGGGCAAGCAGAGCGGGCGCACGCAGGAGATCCAGCGCCTCATCGGCCGGGCCCTCCGCGCCGTCACCGACATGCGGGCCATGGGCGAGATCCAGGTCGTCCTCGACTGCGACGTGCTCCAAGCCGACGGCGGCACCCGCACGGCGGCCATCTGCGGCGCGTACGTGGCCTTGCACGACGCCTTCACCCGGCTGCAGCAGCGGGGCAGCCTGCGCCGGCAGCCGCTGGTCGAGGGGTTGGCAGCCATCTCGGTGGGGGTGGTCGGCGGCACGCCCATGCTCGACCTCGACTACTCCGAGGACGCGGGCGCCGAGGTCGACATGAACGTGGTGATGACGTCGTCGGGCCGGTTCGTGGAGGTGCAGGGCACGGCCGAGGGGGCGCCGTTCGACCGAGGCGAGCTCGACGAGCTGCTGAGCCTGGCCGAGCACGGCATCGCGCAGATCCTCGACGCCCAGCGCGAGGTGCTGGCCGTGCCGCCCACCGCCCGTTGATGCGCTTGGTCCTGGCGTCGGCCAACCCCGACAAGGCGCGGGAGATCGCTGCCCTGCTCGACGGTTTCGACGTGCTGCCCCGTCCGGCCGACGTGCCCGACGTGGAGGAGACGGGCTCGACCTTGCTCGAGAACGCCCGGCTGAAGGCGCGGGCGCTGGTCGAGGCCACGGGCGAGGCGGCGGTGGCCGACGACACCGGCTTGGAGGTGGCGGCGCTCGACGGCGCCCCCGGCGTGTACTCGGCCCGCTACGCCGGAGAGGGCGCCACCTGCGACGACAACGTGGCCAAGCTCCTCGACGCCCTGCGGGGCTCCACCGACCGCCGGGCCCGGTTCCGCACGGTGGCCCTGGCGCTGTTCCCGGACGGGCGGGAGGTGGCGGCCGAGGGCGTGGTCGACGGCACCATCGCCGAGGCGCGCCGGGGCGAGGGCGGCTTCGGCTACGACCCGGTGTTCGTGCCCGACGACGGCGACGGCCGCACGTTCGCCGAGCTGTCTCCCGACGAGAAGAACGCGATCTCCCACCGGGGCCGCGCCTTCCGGGCGCTGGCCGCGCTCCTACCAACCGCGTAGGTCGACGTCCCACACCTCGACAACCTCGTCGCCTCGCGCCACGTGCAGCCGCTTGTGCAGGGCCACCGTGGGGTCCACGTGCGCGGGCAGGACGCGCACGCGGTCGCCCACCCGCACGTCGCGGCCGCCGAACGTCACGTGCTCGTCGGAGTAGAACCACGCTGTGGCCCCTTCGACGTCGGGGTTGCCGTGGTCCATGGCCAGCGCCTTCAGCCCGGCGTCGGCCACCGCCCAGCCGTCGCCCACGGAGACCACGGTGGCGAGGACGGTGAGTGCGGGCCTGAAGGGAAGGCCCAACCGCCCGTAGGCGGTGTCCATCAGCGCGTACGACCCCGCTTGGATCTCGGTGGCCCAGCCGTTGATGTCGAAGGTGCCGGTGCCGCCCGCCGACACGATCCCCTCGTCGGCGGCCACGGCGTCGGCCGCCGTGCGCAACTGCTCCATCGCGGCGGCGGTGAGCCGTTCCCGCTCGGCTCGGTCCTCGATGCCCACGGCGTGGCCCTCGTAGCCCATGACGCCCCGCACGGACAGGCCGGCGGCCCTGGCACGGTCGGCCAGCCGACCGGCCTCCTCCGGCGGGCAGCCGCACCGTGGCAACCCCACGTTGACGTCGATCAGCACCTCTCGGACGCCGCCTGCCACGGCCGCGTCGATGGTGGCCTCGGAGTCGACGGCCACCGTCACCCGGGCACCGGCGGCCGCCACGGCACCCACCCGGCGGGCGTCGACGACCTCGTTGGCCAGGAGCACGTCGTGGCCCAGACCTGCGGCCGCCATGCCCTCGACCTCCCGGACGGTGGCGCACGTGAAGCGCTCGTGCCCGGCGTCGCGCTGGCGGTGGGCCAGCGCTGTGCACTTGTGGGCCTTGACGTGGGGCCGCATGCGGTTGCCGGGGAGCGCGGCCGCCATCGTGGCCAGGTTGTGCTCCAGGGCATCGGCATCGACCACCAAGGCGGGCGTGGTGAGGTCGCCCAGCCGCACGGTCAGTACGCGCCTCGCCTCGAGAGCACGGCCGGAATGGTACGGATCACGATCGCGAGGTCGTGGCCGAGCGACCAGTTGTCGGCGTAGTAGAGGTCCCAGCGGCGGTAGTCGGCGAACCGGGCCTCGCTGCGCCCCCGCACCTGCCACAGCCCGGTGATGCCGGGGAGCACGCGCAGGCGGTCGAACAGCTCGGGCTCCCACTGCACCACCTCGCTCGGCAGGGCAGGCCGCGGGCCGACGAGGCTCATCTCGCCCCGCAGGACGTTGACGAGCTGCGGCAGCTCGTCGAGCGAGAGCCGCCGCAGCACGCGGCCCACACGGGTGACGCGGGGGTCGTGGCGCACCTTGAACAGCGGGCCGTCCGCCTCGTTGGCTGCGGCCAGCGCCGCCTGCTGTGCCTCGGCGTCGGCCACCATCGAGCGGAACTTCAGCATGGTGAACCGTCGGCCCCGCCGCCCCACGCGCTCCTGGCGGTAGAGCACGGGCCCGGGGGAATCGAGCTTGACGGCCAGGGCCACGAGCACGAGGAGGGGTGCGACGGCCACCAGCACGGCGCCCGCCACCACGAGGTCGAACGCCCGCTTGGCCGCCACCGGTCGGCCCCCGCGGGCCACGGGGTCGACGGCCACGACGGTGAAGCGACCCAGCGGGCGGACGGTGAGGCGTCGGCTGTCGACGTCGGCCAACCCGGTGGAGAGCTCCACGTGGATGCCTGCGTCGCCGAGTCGGCGCACGAGCCGGTTGCACGTGGCCGGGTCGACGTCGGTGGTGGCCACGACCACGCCCTCGGCACCGACGAGCTGGAGCCCCTCGACGACCTTGCCGTGCCGAGGCACCACCGGCGTGCCGTCGAAGCCGGCGTCGGGCGGCGGGGCGTCGCCGACGAAGGCGGCCAGGCGGTAGCCGAGCGCGGGGTCGTCGCGGAACGCCGTCGCCAGCGCCACGGCCTCGGCCCCGGTGCCCACCACGGCGACCGGCCGCAGCAGCCGGCCCCGGCGACGGAGGGCGCGGAACACGTGCCGTGCCGCCAGGCGTTCGACCGCGAGCGCGACGAGGACGAGCCCGGTGGTGGCGGCCAGCGTGGGGCGCGGGAGCGGGCGGTCGAGCGCGTACGTGCCCACCGCCACGCCGGCGGCACCGGCAGCCACCGCGTGCACCAGGCGAACCAGCTCCACCCGGGGCGATGCCACCACGCGGGAGCGGCGCAGGCCGTACCGGGCGAGGGCAATCGTCCAAGCCGCGGTGGCGGCCAGGACGGGGGCGCCGCCGAGCCAGGCGCACAGGGCCACGACGGTGCCGTCGGCCACGGCCACGGCGGCGCGGGCGAGGCGGCGGGAGCGGACCGGTGCGGGCGGCGGTGCGAGTGCGAGCGCCCTTTCGAGAGCCTCGACGGCGACGTGCACGGCGCTCAGGCGGGACGACGCGACCGACGGGTCAGCGCCGCGCCCATCGCGATCGAGCCGAGGCCCAAGAGGGCGAGGCCGGCCACGTCGCCGCCCGTGATCGGGATGCGGTCGTCGTCGTCGTCGGGGTCGGCTTCCTGCGCTGCTGCGGCGGGCGCGGCTGCGGGGCGGGACAGCTCGTTGCTCTTCACCTCGGTGGCGGCGCCGACGTAGTCCTCTTGCGCGACGGCGGCCGGGGGTGCCAGCGCGAACAGGACGACCGCCCCGGCGAGGAGAGACCCCCTGACCATGTGGCGCAGTATCCCAGCCGCACTGCGAACGAGGGGGGATGGTGGTCGTGCTTCTGACTCGCAGCTCTCTAGTTCAGGCCCGCAGACCCGGTCTCGACCGGACTGCTCCATCCGTCGCACGGGATTCGATGTCGTCCATGATCAACGGGTGCGTGAACGGCTCCGGTTCAGTCAGCATGCCCGTGACCGAATGCTTGGTGCCGAGCTGCGCTCGCGTGACGTCGAAGCCGCGCTTTCGAGCGGTGAGACGATCGAGGAGTACGACGACGGTGCCCGCCTCGTTCTCGGCCGCTCGGGTGTCCCGAGCCCTTCACCTCGTCGTCCGGGAGGACGTGATCACCGGTAGGATCTCGTTGTCACCGTGTACGAACCCGATCCACAACTGTGGGACTCCGGCTTCCGCCATCGGAGAGAGTCGTGAGCTGCCCGCTCTGCCGGAACGGCGAGCTGAGGGCGGGACGCGCTGACACGTCGATCCTCCGCGAGGGATTGGTACTCGTTGTCCGGGACGTGCCGGCGGAGATCTGTGACAACTGTGGCGAGCAGTTCTTCGACGCCGACGTCACCGATCGGCTCCTCGACATCGCTGACGAGGCGGCGCAGGCGGGCGTGTTCGTCGACGTACGTCGCTACGTCGCCGCGTAGCTGCCGGCGTTCCGTGGTGGCGAGAACCCACTCTCGCTTGGAACGCCTTCTGTTGCCACGATCATCACGCTAAAGGTGACCGCGGAAGCGACTGCCGAGTTCCGAACAGTGCGGGCGAGAGGAGTCGAACCTCCATCCCCGAAGGGACCGGGACCTAAACCCGGCGCGTCTGCCAGTTCCGCCACGCCCGCGCGCCCACGATTGTGCCCGCTCGACACGTGTTCCGCCGTTCTGGGGGATCAGGCGGCGGGGCGGCGGTAGCCTCGGCGGCATGGAACGACCGCTGCCCGAGGCCCGAGGCCAGTTCATCGCGGGAGACCGCGCCGCCGACATCTACCAGCGCCTCCTCAAGGAGCGCATCATCTTCCTGGGCACCGAGGTCAACGACGACTCCGCCAACCTCATCTGCGCCCAACTGCTGCTGCTGGCGGCCGAGGATCCCACACGCGACATCTCCCTCTACGTCAACTCGCCGGGTGGGTCGGTCACGGCCGGACTCGCCATCTACGACACCATGCAGTGGGTGCCGTGCGACGTGTCCACGGTCGGCCTCGGCATGGCGGCCTCGATGGGCCAGTTCCTCCTGTGCGCGGGCACGCCGGGCAAGCGCTACGCGCTGCCGCACTCGCGCATCCTCATGCACCAGCCCCACGGCGGCGTGCAGGGACACGCGGCCGACATCGCCATCCAGGCCGAGCAGATCATCTACCTCAAGCGCAAGCTGGCGGAGCGCATCGCCTTTCACACCGGGCAGCCCGTCGAGCGCATCGAGGCCGACTCCGACCGCGACCGTTGGTTCACCGCCGAGGAGGCGATGGAGTACGGCATCGTCGACCGAGTGATCGACCGGGCGCCCGCGGGCCAGGTCAGTCCGTAACCCGGCCCACGGGCGGCCCCGCCAGGCCGGGGCCTACACGGCGGGGCGGCGTGGAGGGCTGGGGCATCCCTCAAGGGGGCCACGCTCGCGAGCGATGATCTGCTCGTGAGGTTCGTCAACGCCGACGGTCGCGCCGCCTTGTTGGTCGACGGCTGCGTGTACGACCTCGCCGAGCTCTCCGGCGGCCAGATCCCGGGCAGTCCGATGGAGGTCGTCACCGAATACTGGGAGGACGCGCTGGTCGTGCACGAGACCGGCGCGTTCGGCGGGGGCACGCCCGTCGACCAGGTCCACCTCGGACCGCCCGTCCCCTCGCCGCACTCCGTCTACGCCATCGGGATGAACTACCGGAAGCACGCGACCGAGGCGGGCCTCGAGGTGCGACCCATCCCCGCGGTGTTCACCAAGTTCCCTTCCTCGATCACCGGGCCCTACGACCGCATCGTGCTGCCCCGCGGCGAGGGCACCACCGACTGGGAGGCCGAGCTCGCCTTCGTCGTCGGCCGCCGCGGCCGCAACCTCACCGCCCGAGAGGCGCTCGACGCGCTCCGCGGGTTCACGATCGCGCAGGACATCTCCGAGCGCTTCGTGCAGATGGCCGCCAGCTACCAGTTCTCGCTGGGGAAGAGCTTCGACACGTTCTGCCCCATGGGCCCCGCCATCGTCACGCTCGACGAGCTGCCCGACCCGCTCGACCTGCGCATCCGCTGCACCTTGAACGGCGAGGTGGTGCAGGACGAGACGACCGCCGACATGATCGTCGACGTCCCGCACCTCGTGGAGCTGCTGTCGGCGGTCATGACGCTGTCGCCGGGCGACGTCTGCCTCACCGGCACGCCCTCGGGCGTCGGCTTCGCCCGCACGCCACCGCTCTACCTGCGGCCTGGCGACGTCCTCGAGACGTCGATCGAGGGCCTCGGCACCATGCGCAACGCCTGCGTGGCGGAGGCCGACGACACAGACCCGGCCGCCTCCGGACCCCCGAGGTAGCACGCCTGGCCGGCGCCACGACCGAGCCCGGCCGACAGCAGCGCGGGCGGCGCCCGTCCGACACGGTCGCCGGAATGCCGTGCCACAGCTCGCTTGTTCGGGGCGGGTGCGATTGCACTGCTCGGGACGCCTCCCCACTACCATCGGGCGCACTGTGAGCCCGTCCGACACCAAGCCGACGCGGGTGATCTCCAACCGCACCAGCGTCTGGCAGCGGGTGGTCGAGATCTGGGGCTACCGGGAGCTTCTCGTGGGGCTCGTCCGCAAGGAGCTCAAGGTCAAGTACAAGAACAGCGCGCTCGGCTTCTTCTGGTCCATGCTCAACCCGGCGCTGTACTTGGTGGTCTTCTACGTCGTCTTCCAACTGGTGCTGAAGAACGGCATCCCCTTCTTCGCCATCTACCTGCTGTCGGGGCTCCTCGTGTGGAACCTGTTCTCCACGGCCCTCAACGGCGCCACCGTGTCGGTGGTCTCCAACGCCGCCATCGTGAAGAAGGTCTCGTTCCCGCGGGAGATCCTCGCCATGGCGAGCATCGGCGCCTCCCTCGTGCACTTCTTCCTGCAAGGCGCGGTGCTCCTGGCTGCCTTGCTCGCCTTCCGCTACGCGCCGTCGCCCGCCTATCTGCCGCTCGTGCCCGTGGCCCTGTTCGCCCTGCTGCTGGTCGCCTGCGCGCTCGGCATCCTGCTGGCCGCGGCCAACGTGTACGCCCGCGACACGCAGCACCTGCTCGAGCTGGTGCTGTTGGCCTGGTTCTGGATGACGCCCATCGTGTACCAGTACCGCTTGGTGGCCGATCGGCTCGAGGAGAGCGCGTGGCTGTTCCGCCTCAACCCGATCACCCCGATCGTGCTCACCTTCCAGCGCGCCGTCTACAACAAGGTGGAGCCGATCGCAGGCGACGGCTCGCGGCTGCCCATCCTCCCGGCCGACGCCGGCGTGCTGTGGTACGCCACCCAGCTCGGCGTGGTGATCGTGGCCGCCGGGGCCCTCCTCCTCGTCGCCCTGTCGGTCTTCGGCCGGCTCGAGGGCAACTTCGCCGAGGAGCTGTGACGAAATGACGACGGCCGTCCGGGTCGACGACGTCTCCAAGCGCTTCCGCCTGTACAAGGAGAAGTACACGTCGCTCAAGGAACGCGTGATCCACTTCGGCCGCATCCCCTACGAGGAGTTCTGGGCGCTTCGCGACATCGAGCTCGACATCGCGCAGGGAGAGACCGTGGGCCTGCTCGGGCACAACGGCTCCGGGAAGTCCACGCTCCTGAAGTGCATCGCGGGCATCCTGCAGCCGACGCACGGCACCATCGAGGTGACCGGTCGGCTGGCCGCGCTCCTGGAGCTGGGCGCCGGCTTCCACCCCGAGCTCACCGGCCGCGAGAACGTCTTCCTCAACGCGTCCATCCTCGGGATGCCGAAGAAGGAGATCGAGAAGCGCTTCGACGAGATCGTGGCCTTCGCCGAGCTCGAGCGCTTCATCGACAACCAGGTGAAGCACTACTCCTCGGGCATGTACGTGCGCCTCGGCTTCGCGGTGGCGGTCAACATGGAACCCGACGTGCTGTTGGTCGACGAGGTGCTGGCCGTCGGCGACGAGGCCTTCCAGCGCAAGTGCCTCGACCGGGTGAAGCGCTTCCAGCGCGAGGGCCGCACGATCGTGTTCGTCACCCACGCCGCCGACCTCGTGCGCCAGATCTGCGACCGCGCCGCCGTGCTCGACCACGGCAACCTGGTGGCGGTCGGCACGCCGGGGGAGGCCGTGCGCAGCTTCCGCGAGCACCTGCTGCAACAGGATCGCCACGGCGAGGCGGAGCAGCTCGCGCCCCTCGACCCCGCCACCGACTCGGTCGCGGGCGGCGACGAGCCGATCGCCGTGGTGGCCGAGGAGGGCGACGGCCTGTCGGCCCAGGAGCGCAAGCGCAACTTCCGCCTGCGCATCACCGGCGTGCGCATGGAGTACCCGGGCGTCGGAGAGCGGCCCTACCTGCACCCGGGCGATCCGCTCGCCATCCACGTGGCGTACCACGCCGTCGAACGCCTCGACGACGTGGTGTTCGGCATCGCCGTCCACGACATCGAGGGCAGGCTGGTGTTCGGCTCCAACACCGACATCCTGGGCACGCCGCTCGACCCGGTCGAGGGGGCGGGGGAGGTGGTGTTCGCCACCGAGCACGTGCCGCTGCTCGACGGCACGTACCTCCTCACGCTCGGCGTGCACTCGCACGACGAGGGCACCGTGTACGACTGGCAGGAGCAACGCCACCAGTTCGAGGTGATGAACCCGGGCCGCACCGCGGGCCAGGTGGCGCTCGGCCTGCAGGTCTCCTTCAAGCAGGTGCGCGAGGGGGCGGCGTAGCGAATGGGCGAGACGCTCGACCACGCCAAGTTGCTGGCCGAGATCGAGGACGAGGTGCGCCGCAAGCGCGCCTCCGGCGAGCTGCCGCCCGAGCTCGAACGAGAGCTCGACACCGTGTTCGCCCGCTACGCCCCGGTGCACGTGCTCGAAGGCGACTTCGACCGCGTGCTGGCCCGCGCCGAAGAGCTCACCTTCGTCGATCCCCTGGTGCCCGCCGAGTCCAAGCTGCCCCCGGTCGCCTTCGTGAAGAAGGTCGTCCGCAAGCTCACGCTCTGGATGCTCCGGTTCGTGGCCGTGCAGGTGAGCGGCTTCGCCGAGACCATCACCCGCGCCGTTCAGCTGCTCGGTCGCCGGGTCGACCTGCTCGAGCAGGCGCTTCCCGTCGCCACGCTTCCCGCCGCCGACGCCGGTCCGGAGGCCCTCCCCGACGAGGAGCACTGGTCGGCGTTCCTGCGCAAGCAGCTCGACGGCCTCGACGGGCGCGTGCTCCACGTGGAGGCGGGCGGCGGGTCGCTCGTCGCGTCGTTGGTGGAGGCGGGCATCGACGCCTACGGCGTGGATCCGGTGGTACGGGCGGAGGGCGCCGACGTCCGGGTGCAGGCTGCCGCCGACCACCTGTCGAAGGTGGCCGACGAAGGGTTGGCCGCCGTCGTGCTCTCGGGCTGGGTCGACCGCCTGCCGCTGCCGGGCAAGGCCGCGCTCCTCGACGCCGCGCTGGCCAAGGTGCGACCGGGGGGGCAGGTGGTGGTGCTGGGCACCGACCCCCGGGCCTGGGCGGCCCGGGTCGGCACCGTCCACGCCGACCTCGCCGCGGGCCGTCCCCTGCACGCCGAGACGTGGCAGCGGCTGCTCGAGGCCCGGGGCTGTGCGCAGCCGGCCGTGCACCCGGGGCCGAAGGCGGGCGGCCTCGAACCCGTGCCGGAGGCCGGCCCGGCGTTGGCCGCCAACCTCCAGCGGCTCGACGACGCGCTGTTCCCACCGCGCTCGTTCGCGGTCACCGCCACCCGGTCGTGATCGAGGCGGTCCACCAGTTCCTCCCGACGTACGCGGCGCGCGACGCGGTCGGCGCCCACACTCGCCACGCCCAGTCGGTGCTGCGCGACATGGGCCTGCGCTCGGAGGTCTATGCCGAAGGTCGCACCGGCGTGGGCTTCCGGGCCGCCCACGACCTGCGCAGCTACCGCGGCGACGGCGCCCGAGCATTGCTGCTCTACCAACTGTCGACGGGCAGCAAGGTGGCCGACGTGGTGCTGGCCCGGCCCGAGCCCAAGGCCGTCAACTACCACAACATCACGCCCGCCGAGCTGTTCGCACCGTGGGAGCCGCACGTGGGCGGCGAGCTGGCCAAGGGGCGTCGGCAGCTGGAGGCCTTCGCGCGCACGGCCGTGGCGGGCATCGCCGTCTCCCGCTACAACGAGGCCGACCTGCGGGCGACGGGCTTCGCCCGCACGGCCGTGGCGTCGGCCATGGTCGACCTCGACGCCTTGGAGAAGGCGGCCGACCCGCGGGTGCTCGACGACTTGCAGAGGGAGAAGCGGCGAGGTGGGGCCGACCTGCTCTTCGTGGGACGAGTGGCGCCCAACAAGGCGCACCACGACCTCGTCAAGGCGTTCGCCGCCTACCGGCGCACCTACGACCCCGAGGCGCGCCTGCACCTCGTGGGAGGGGCCTCGTCGCACGCGTACCTGACCGCCGTGCGGAAGTTCGCCAAGGGCCTGGGCCTCCAGCGCTGGGTGAAGTTCGTGGGCTCGGTGCCCGACGGCGTGCTGGCTGCCCACTACCGCGCCGCCGACGCCTTCGTGTGCCTCTCCGACCACGAGGGGTTCTGCGTGCCGCTGCTGGAGGCGATGCACAACCGGGTGCCGATCGTGGCGTTCGCGGCTGCCGCCGTGCCCGAGACGGTGGCCGACGCCGCCGTCGTGCTGCCGTCGAAGGAGCCTGCGTTGGTGGCCGCTGCGGTGCACCGCGTGGTGTCGGATGCCGCGGTGCGGCACGCGCTGGTCGAGGCGGGCACCGCCCGGCTCGCCGACTTCGAGCTGGCCAAGAGCAAGGCAGCCTTCCGCCGGGCGGTCGAGTCGGTGCTGGCCGACCTGTGAGAGCGCTCGGCGTCCGCTCGGGGGGAGCCGTTGTCGCGGTCGCGTGCGCGCGCCGCCGGTCTCCCGGGCCCGCCGCCGAGCGGAGGCGAGCCCCGGCGCCCCTCGCCTCCGCGCGGCAGCCGATCGGCCTTCGACCGAGGCTCCCGTGATCAGCGCCCTGCACCAGCTCGTCCCGGCGGCCGAGCAGGGGGCCGTCACCGCGCACGCCCTCGAGGTCCGGATCCTGCTACGTGAGATGGGAATCTCATCTCACATTCTGAGCGACCACATCCGGCCCGAGTACGCCGACGTGGCCACGTTCTACGGGGAGCTCGGCAAGCCGCAGCGGGGCCAGGCGCTCCTGTACCACCACGCCATCGGCTCGTGGGTGGGCGTGTTCGTGGAGCAGCGACCCGAGCCGCTGCTCGTCGACTACCACAACGTCACGCCGCCCGGGTTGTTCGCCCGCTGGTCGCCCGACACCGAGCACGGCCTGCAGTGGGGCCTGGAGCAGCTGGAGAAGCTCGCCCCGCGGACGGCAACGGCCTTTGCCCACTCCTCCTTCAGCGTCGCCGACCTGGGCGCCTTCCGGCGGACCGAGGTGGTGCCGGTGCTGGTCGACGTGGAGGCGGCCGAGCCCGACGAGCAGGCGCTCGCCGCCTTGCAGGCGGACGGCCCCACGTGGCTGTTCGTGGGCCGGGTGGCGCCGCACAAGGCCCAGCACGACCTCGTGCGGGCGTTGGCGGTGTACCGCTCGCTGTACGACCGGCGGGCCCGGCTCTTCCTGGTGGGGTCGAGCGCGAGCGACGCGTACACGGGCATGTTGCTGCGCCTGGCCGACGACCTCGGCATCGGCGGTGCCGTGCGCGTGACCGGGGCGGTGTCGGCGCCCGTCCTCGCCGCTCACTACCGTGCCGCCGACGTGTTCGTGTGCCTGTCCGACCACGAGGGCTTCTGCGTGCCGCTGCTGGAGGCCATGCACCACGACGTGCCCGTCGTCGCCTATGCGGCAGCGGCGGTGCCGGAGACGGCGGGCGACGCCGCCCTGCTGCTGTCGTCGAAGGACCCGGCGGTGGTGGCAGCGGCCGTGCACCGAGTGGTCACCGACCGGGCCGTGCACGACGGGCTGGTGGCCGCCGGGCGTCGGCGACGGGAGGACTTCGCGCTGCCCGTCGCCAGGGAGCGCTACCGCGCCGCGCTGGAGCGGGCGCTGGAGGCGATGTGATCCACGCCGTGCACCAGCTCGTCCCCACGTTGGAGCCGGGCGCCATCGGTGCCCACTCGCTCGAGCTGCGGCGGTTGCTGCGCGAGATGGGGTTGCGGTCGGAGATCTACGCCTCGGAGACGTCAGCCGACATGGCCGAAGAGGCGCGGTCGCCGCGCTGGTACGGGCGGAGGCCGGGGCGCCACCGGGGCACGGTGAACGTCTACCAGTGCGCCATCGGCTCGTTCATCGGCTGGACCGCGTTGCGCAGGCCCGAGCCGCTGGTGGTGAACCACCACAACATCACGCCGCCTCGGCTGTTCCTCTCGTGGGAACCGGGCGTGGCGCACGCGCTGACGTGGGGACTCGGCCAGCTGCGCGACATGGCCGACGTGGCCGTGCTCGGCATCGGCGACTCCGCCTTCAACACCCAGCAGCTGATCGACCTGGGCTTCGAGGAGGCGGTGGCGTCGCCGGTGCTGTTCGACCTGTCGCAGCTCGAGCGGGCCGCCGACCCGGCGACGGTGGCCGAGCTGGAGCGGGAGAAGCGCGACGGCGGCGCGGACATCCTGTTCGTGAGCCGGGTGGCGCCCCACAAGGCGCAACACGACCTGCTCAAGGCGTTCGCCGTCTACCGGCGCGTCTACGACCGGAAGGCCCGGCTGTGGGTGGTGGGCGCGCCGTCGTCCGACACCTATTGGGACGCCCTGCACGCGTTCGCCCGCGACGCCGGCATCTCGGAGGGCGTGCGGCTCACCGGCGGCGTGCCCGCGGGCGCGCTGGCCGCCCACTACCGCACGGCCGACGCCTTCCTGTGCCTGTCCGACCACGAGGGGTTCTGCGTGCCCTTGGTCGAGGCCATGCACCACGGCGTGCCGATCGTGGCGTACGCCGCAGGCGCCGTGCCTGAGACCCTGGGCGACGCGGGCGTGCTGCTGGAGCGCAAGCGGCCCGCCGAGGTAGCCGCCGCCCTGCATCGGGTGCTCTCCGACGGCAGCGTGCGCGACACGCTGGTGGCGGCAGGCCGGCGTCGGCTGGCGCTGTTCGACCTGGAGCGGTCGCGGGCCTCGATGCGGGCGGTGTTCGAGAAGCTGATCGCCCGCCTGGACGAAGGATGAAGGTCGCGTACGTCGTGCCTCGGTACGGCGTGGAGGTGCTGGGGGGCGCCGAGTACGGGGCGCGGATGCTGGCCGAGCGGCTGGTGTCGTTCCTCGGCTGGGACGTGGAGGTGCTCACCACCTGCGCGCTCGACGCCCGCACGTGGGCCGACGAGTACGCCGAGGGAGAGGTGGCGATCAACGGCGTGCGGGTGCGGCGGTTCCGCTCGGCCGCAGGGCGAGCCCCCGACTTCGAGACGTTCTCGCGCACGGTGCTGCCCCACCCCGAGGCGGCGGATCCCGAGACGTGCCGTCGGTGGATCGAGCTCCAGGGGCCGGTCACGCCGGCGATGATCGAGGCGGCGGCGGGCGGCGACGCCGACCTCGTGGTGTTCTACCCCTACCTCTACTACCCGACGGTGCACGGGGTGCCCGCCGTGGGCGAGCGGGCGGTCATGCACCCGGCCGCCCACGACGAGCCGCCGTTGCGGCTGCCGATCTTCCGCGACGTCTTCGCCGCCACCCGCGGCTTTGTGTTCCAGACGTACGGCGAGCGCGACCTGGTCGAGCGGCTGTTCCCCGTGGCCCACCGGGCGCACGTGGTGATGGGCCTCGGCGTGGAGGAGGAGGCGGGGGATTCCGACGCCCCCGCCGTCCCCGAGCGGCCGTACCTGCTGTGCCTCGGGCGGGTCGACGACGGCAAGGGAGCGGGGATGCTGGCCCGCTACTTCGCCGAGTACAAGGCCCGTCGTCCCGGGCCTTTGCAGCTCGTGTTCGCCGGGCCGGTGGCCCAACGCCCGCCCGACCACCCCGACATCGTGCTGCTGGGGCCGGTCGACGAAGACGTCAAGTGGGGGCTGCTGCGTCGTGCCGTGGCGCTGGTCAACCCCTCGTACTTCGAGGCCTTCTCCATCGTGCTCATGGAGGCGTGGACGGCCGGGCTGCCGGTGCTCGTGAACGGCGCCTGCCTGGCCACCCGCGAGCACTGCGAGCGCTCCGGCGGGGGCCTGTGGTTCACGGGTTACGCCGGGTTCGAGGCGGTGGTCGACCGGCTGACGGCCGACGCCGGCGCACGGTCGGCGCTGGCCCGCCAAGGCCGGGCCTACGTGGACGCCAACTTCCGTTGGCCGGTCATCCTGGACCGTTACCGCGATTTCCTCGAATCGCTCGCCTGACGCCGGATCCGGCCGATCTGTACCTAGGCTCATGGTTCTGCCCATGCGAAGCACGCGTCTCGCACTCGGGGCCGTCACGGCGGTGATGGTGACGTTCGCCCTCCCTGCCGCGCCCGCGCACTCGGAGGCCGACGGCGAGCAGTTGGTGGTGCGCGTGCGCGACGGCGCCGCCTCCGACGTGGCCGCGGCCGCCCACGGCGTGCTGGGCGACCGGGTGATGCCCGGCGTGTGGCGGCTGCGGGTGCCCAAGGGCCGGGCTGCCGCCGCGCTGGCCCGGATGCGCGGCCACAGCAAGGTCGTGTGGGCGGAGCGCGACGGCACAGTGCGCGCTGCCGCCACCCCCAACGACCCGTGCTTCGACAGCCGTCGGCCCGAATGCCGCAACACCGAGCAGTGGGGCCTGCGCAAGGTCAACGCGCCCGCGGCGTGGGACATCACCCGGGGCAACAACGGGGTGAAGGTCGCCGTGCTCGACACCGGCGTGACCGCCGCCCATCCCGACCTGCTCGGGAAGGTCACGGTGGGGCCCAACCGGAGCGACAGCCCCACCAGCGACGATCTCATCGGCCACGGCACGCACGTGGCCGGGGTGATCGCCGCCAACACCGACAACGCGACAGGGGTGGCCGGGCTCGGGTGGAACACGACCATCCTGTCGGTGAAGGTCCTCGACGAGCAGGGCGAAGGCGACTTCTCCGACGTGGCCCAAGCGGTGCACGACTCGGTGTCAGCGGGAGCCCGCGTGATCAACATGTCGTTTGCGAGCCCCACATTCTCCTCGGTGATGCGCGACGCCATCGCCGACGCCCGGGCCGCGGGCGTGCTGGTGGTGGCCGCCACCGGCAACGAGTTCGGCACCGACCGCACGTACCCGGCGGCCCTCGACGGGGTGGTGAGCGTGGTCGCCACCGACCGCGACGACGCCGTGCCCGCGTTCGCCAATCGGGGCACGTGGGCGTCCATCGGCGCGCCGGGCGTCGACATCGTCTCCACCTGGAGGACGGGCTACGAGGTGCACGACGGCACCTCGATGGCGGCGCCGCACGTGTCGGCCGCCGCCGCCTTGGTGTTCGCTGCCAACCCCGGATTCACCGGCGACCAGGTGCGGGCCCGGCTGGGCGAGTCGGCCGTGCGGGTGCCCGCCACCGGCTCGGCCTTCCAGTGGGGGAGGCTCGACGCGCTCGGCGCCCTGCGAGGCGGCAACCCCGGCTACTGGATGGTGGCCTCCGACGGCGGGATCTTCTCCTTCGGAGCCGCCGGGTTCCACGGCTCGGCAGGCGGCACGCAGCTGTTGCAGCCGGTGGTCTCCATGGCGGCCTCGCCCACCAAGCGCGGCTACTGGCTGGTCAGCGCGGACGGCGGGGTGTTCAGCTACGGAGACGCCCGGTTCGCGGGCTCGCTCGGCAACGTGCGGCTGAACGCCTCGATCCTCGGCATCGAGGCGCACCCCAGCGGCACGGGCTACTGGATGGTGGCGTCCGACGGCGGCGTGTTCACGTTCGGCGACGCCCGCTTCTTCGGGTCGACCGGCAACATCCGGCTCAACCAGCCCATCGTGGGGATGGCTGCCACCCCGGGCGGCCGCGGCTACTGGATGGTGGCGCGCGACGGCGGCATCTTCGCCTTCGGCGACGCCCGCTTCTTCGGGTCGACCGGCAACATCGTGCTCAACCAGCCCGTCGTGGGGATGGCGCCCACGCCCACGGGCAAGGGGTACTGGCTGGTGGCGTCCGACGGCGGCATGTTCGCCTTCGGCGACGCCCGGTTCTTCGGGTCGACGGGCAACATCCGGCTCAACCAGCCCATCGTGGGGATGCGGCCCACGCCCACCGGCAACGGCTACTGGCTGGTGGCGCGCGACGGGGGCATCTTCGCCTTCGGCGACGCCCGCTTCCTCGGCTCCATGGGGGGGACCCGGCTGAACCAGCCGATCGTCGGCATGGCCTCCTGAGCTACCCTGTTTTTACTTTCGCAACACCAGCAACAGGCCGACAACACGTTGCAGAGGGTCTCGGGCGAAACGACGGCCGAACCCCCATCGCAACGAAGAGAGAGCAGCAGACGGCGGAGGCCCTGTGCGCAAGAACGTCTTCCGACTGACGGTGATCGCGGCTGCGATCGGCCTGGTGCAGCTCGCACCGGTGCCGATGGCATGGAGCGCGCCCGCCACCCGCACCGCGGTCGTGCCGGGGGCGGTGCTGCGCGGTGGGGCCGAGCTGGCGTTCCCCGCCTCGCACGTCGGCGTGCGGTGGCAGGGCGACGAGGAGGCCGCCGTCGAAGTGCGCTGGGACGGCGGGCCGTGGCAGCCGGTCCACCACAACGAGGACATGACGACGGGCGACGTCGTGTACGCCGACCTCGTCGGCGTGGGACGGGCCGAGCGGGTCGAGGCCCGGGTGGTGGCGGGCGAGGCCCGCGACGTGCAGGTCGTGGCCATCGACACCCGCCACGGGCCGCGCCGCCTGGTGCGGGCGGGCCGGTCGGGCGCGCCCGCCACGGCGTCGATGAGCGACACACGGGTGGCCCAGCCGGGCGTGGTGAGCCGAGCCCAGTGGGGCGCCGACGAGTCGATCCGCAACCCCGGCCCGCCGAGCTTCGCCCCCGTCCGGAAGCTCATCGTGCACCACACCGACACGCCCAACGGCGACCCCGACCCGGCTGCCACCGTGCGGGCGATCTACTCGTACCACGTGCAGACCCGGGGCTGGAACGACATCGGGTACAACTTCCTGATCGACGAGCGGGGGCGCATCTACGAAGGCCGCTGGTCCCGCGAGTACGCCGCCGGCGAGATCCCGACCGGGGAGGACACGGAGGGGCGCGGCGTGATCGGCGCGCACGCCGAGGGGGCCAACACCGGGTCGGTGGGCGTGGCCCTGCTCGGCACGTTCACCGCCCAGGGGCCGTCGTCGGCCGCCGTCGAGGCCCTGCAGGCCATGCTGGCGTGGAAGGCCGACCGGCACAGCATCAACGTGCTGTCGGGTGACAGCTACCCCAACCTGGCCGGCCACCGCGACACCAAGGCCACGAGCTGCCCGGGCGACCGGCTCTACGACCGCCTCCCCGAGATCCGCCGACGGGTGTCCGACATCGTCGCCTCGGCCCACGGGCGCACCAAGGGCTACTGGGTGACGACCAACGACGGACAGGTGCTGCCGTTCGGCGAGGCGGGCAGCTTCGGCTCCATGGCCGGGCACCGCCTCAACTCGCCGGTCCTCGGCATGGCGGCGACCACGACGCACGCGGGCTACTGGCTGCTGGC
>DATAAM010000020.1:0-3675 GCA_036260075.1 Acidimicrobiales bacterium | reverse complement strand
GACGCCGGCGTAGTCGGTCATGCTCGACAGGAGCCGGCTCGTGTCCTTGAGCATGTCCTCGAGCTCGCCGTGCGCCCGGGCGAAGAAGTCCTTGACGAGCTGGCGCTGGCCGGTGTTGAGCGGGCCCGGCGTCGTCAGCTGATCGACGAAGGCGCGGTACCCCTTGTCGGTGGGGATGCGCCCGGCGCTGGTGTGGGGCTGGACCAGGTAGCCCTCGCGTTCGAGGGTCGCCATCTCGTTGCGAACGGTGGCGGGGGAGACGGGCACGTCCGCCTGGCGCGCCACGTGGGCCGACCCGACGGGCTGGGCCGTCTCGATGTACCCCTCCACCACGGCCCGGAGGATCGCTGCTTTTCGTTCGTCCATCGTGCCCTCTTGGCACTCGATGATACCGAGTGCCAATTCCCGCGCTACAGCCCCTCCACCGACGGTCGGTGGGCTTCGCTGAGCGCGTCGAGCTCCCGGAGCACGCCCAAGGGGAGCCCGCGCACGAGGTCGCCGAGCATGTCGGTCACGTGGGTGGCCTGGTCGGTGATCATGCGCAGGAGGTGGGCACGGCGCTGCTCGTCGAGCATGTCCCACGCTTCTCTGAGCGTCGTCGCCGCCCCCGAGATGATCGCCATGGAGTTGAGCAGCCCATGGGCGAGCACCGCGACCGTCGCATCGACGGACCGATCCTCCACGTCGCCCACCCTAGCGGGCGCCCTTCAGAGCCTGCGTCAGCCGGCCGGCTCCTTCTTGGCCGCCTTCTTGGCCGGCGCCGCCGCCTTCTTGGCCGAGGCCTTCTTCACCGGCGTGGCGTGGTCGTGGTCGTGGGCCTCGCCCATGTGCTCGTGCTCGAAGCTCTCGTGCGGGTAGTGCGCGTGTGTCGTGCGGGCGTGGTCGTGCTCGTGCTCGTGCTCCGAGCTGAGGTGGTCGAACCCGCCCGCGATCCGGTTGTGGTTGTGCGTGACGTGGTAGTGCCGGTGGGTGTGCACCAGCGCCTCGTGGGTGTGCTCCTCCCACTGGCTCTGCTGCTCGTGACCTTCGGCCATGGGTGCTCCTTCGGGCGTCGGGCGGAACGGGCGGAACGGGCCCGTCCTGCCCCTTCCCGCGACCCGCCATGCGCAACGGCCCGCTCCGCCGGCCGAGGGACGTCAGGGCTTCTCGCCGCGAGCCGCGTCGCGCCACGCGTCGGCCGAGGAGAGCAGCTGTTGGACCGTCTCCTGGTCGGAACGCTCGAGTGCCGCCTCCACCAGCTCGGCCACGATGCGCCCGGCAACTTCGGGGTTCGGGGCGCACCGGGGGCAGGTGGTCAGAGGACCTGCGGGCAGCGGCAATTCGAGGCCGCAGCTCTCGCACTGCACCGGCATTGCACGTGCTCCTCTCGCCGCCCCCGACATCCGCAGGATACGGGACAGCTGCGCGAATGACCATGATCTGCACAAGGCGGAGGATTCGGTCGCTTCGCTGCCGAGACCGGGCGGTCCCCAGCGGCGCGAGCGCCTCACGGCGCTCGCGCGTGGGGGCGACGAGGAGCATTGCCGCGTGATGCGGCGTCAGGCCACGAAGTCGCGGACCTGGGCGTAGACGGTGGCGTCCTCGTGGAGGGCGCTGTGCGAGATGCACGCCGTCTGCGTGTTTGTGGCGCCTGTCAGCGAGACGCTGGAGTCGGGGTTGATGATCGTGTCGCAGGGCGACCACCACGTGCGATAGTTCGGCGTGCCCGGCGTCTCGTCTGTGGCGTTGAGGTTGGTGAGGAACGTCGAGCCGATCCGCATCTCCTTGCACGAGGTGTCGAAGCAGAAGTTGGCGGTGTCGGTGCCGTGGTTGGGCCCGCCGAGCGAGACCCACTCGTCGATCTTGGCGCTGCCCCCCAGGTTCTTGGAGTAGTAGCGCGACGAGAGGCCGCCCATCGAGTGGGTGACGATGTCGACCTTGCTCGCGCCGGTGGCGGCCAGGATCTCGTTCACCTTGGTGTTGATCTCCTGGGCGGTGGTGGCGTTCGACTGCTTGTAGTTGTACTGCCAGTTCCAGAGCTCGTTGGAAGCCCAGCCGTCGGCCTGGAAGCGGCCGATCATGGTGTTCCAGGTCGAGGAGTTGGAGTTCCAGCCGTGCACGAACAGGATCGGGTCGTGCACGAGGGCCGTGGAGGCCGGTGTGGCCGTGGGCGTCACGAGCACGAGGACGGACAGGGCGAGCGCGGCCAAGGCCGCTGGTGCTTTCCGCATTGGGTTCCCCCCCAGCTAGTAGATGTTGGAAAGGCCTCTACCCCGTGCCACCGGCCTCGTCCCACCTAATCTTCGCCGGATGGAGCCCGTGCTGGCCCGCAAGATGTGGCGGACGCTGGAGCCGTACCACTCGTTCGTCTACTTCGCGCCGGAGGCGCGCCACCTCGACTACTTCGCCTCCCGGGCCGCGGGCCTGGGCCGGGTGCCCGCCGAGGTGGTGGCGGCCACGTTCTTCAACTTCGCCCTGCCGCTGGTCCGGCGGTCGATCCCCTCGGCGTGGGACGGCCTCTCGCCCGCCGACACCGCCGCCGCCCGGGTGGCGGCGGTCGACGAGACGCTGCGGCGGGTGATCGACGTGGGCGCGCCCGAGCTGGTGGAGGCGGCGGGCCTGGCCCGGCGGGCGGCCGAGGCCTGCGACCCCGTGGGACGGGTGCTCTTCGCCGGCCACCTGTCGCTGCCGTGGCCGGAGGAGCCGCACCTGGTGCTGTGGCACGCGATCACGCTGCTGCGTGAGTACCGGGGCGACGGCCACATCGCCGCTCTGCTCGAGGCCGGCCTCGACGGGTGCCAGGCGCTGGTCATGCACGCGGCGTCGGGCGACGTGCCCCAGGCGTTCCTCCAGGGCACCCGGGGCTGGACCGACGTGGAGTGGCAGGCCGCCGTGGGGTGGCTGCACGAGCGGGGCTGGCTCGACGACGACGGCGGCATGACCGAGGCGGGCTGGGCCGCCCGCGACCGCTACGAGGAGCGCACCGACCGCCTGGCCCTGCGGCCGTGGGAGGCGATCGGCCAGGACCACGCCGACCGGCTCCGCTCGCTCGTGCGCCCGTTCTCCCGGGCCATCGTCGAAGCCGGCCTCACCTTCTGACCCACTCGATTTCTCCGCAAATACGGGCGTGGAACGCCGGAGCTGCGAAGAAAACGCTCACTCCTCCAGGCGGAGGGCGGAGATGAAGGCTTCCTGGGGGACCTCGACGCGGCCGATGTTCTTCATCCGCTTCTTGCCCTCCTTCTGCTTCTCCAGCAGCTTGCGCTTCCGGGAGATGTCGCCGCCGTAGCACTTGGCGATGACGTCCTTGCGCTTGGCCTTCACCGTCTCGCGGGAGATGATGCGCCCGCCGATGGCGGCCTGGATGGGCACGTCGAACATCTGCCGGGGGATCAGCTCCCGCAGCTTCGACGTCATCTTCCGGCCGTACTCGTCGGCCTTGCTGCGGTGCATGATCGTCGAGAACGCGTCCACGGGCACGTTGTTGAGCAGCACGTCGATCTTCACGAGGTCGGCGGGCTGGTAGCCGGCGGGCTCGTAGTCGAGGGAGGCGTAGCCCTTGGTGCGCGACTTGAGCTGGTCGAAGAAGTCGATCACCACCTCGGCGAGCGGGATGCGGTAGATGAGCTCCAGCCGCTCGGGCGACAGGTACTCCATCTTCACCATCTCGCCCCGCCGGGTCTGGCACAGGTCCAT
>DATAAM010000019.1:0-5856 GCA_036260075.1 Acidimicrobiales bacterium | reverse complement strand
ATCGCGCGCTCCAGCGCGTGATTTGCGGCCCAGAACGCTCCCTTTCGGTTCTGGTGCCAGAACCTCGGAAGACGGGGCTAGAGCTCGCGCATGTGGACGACGTCGGCTTTGACCCGGTCGACGGTGACGTCCTCCAGGCATCCCCGCAGCCGGCGCTGCCCGTGGGTGCCCAGGGCGGGGTGGACGACGACGCGGGCCCGCCGGCCCTCCACCTCGACCGCGCCTGCACCTGTTGTCCGGTACACGGTGCCCTGGCAGGCGCCCCACAGCCCTTGGGCGGCCAAGAGGGCGGGCCGCTTCGGGTTGCGGGTCGACACGTCGAAGACGATCTCCATGCTGGTGTGGCGCCGCGGGTCGGGCCGCGTCTGCGTGTAGTCGGCCAGCACGTCGACGGCGACGACGGCGCCCACGGCCACGGCCACCACCGCCAAGGCCCGCTTCACCGCAGGTCGACGACGACGGGCTCGCCCGCACGGGCCGGCACCAACCCGCCCTCGGGGAGCGACATCGTGCGCAGCCGGGCGGCCAGCGCCCGCTCCAGCGTGGGGCGGGCGGTGGCCCGGGCCAGCTTCTCCACCGCCCACGCCAGCGCCGAGAGGACGACCCCCGCGCCCATGAGGATGGGCACGAACACGTCCATGCGCTCGGCGTTGGGCGCCAGCCAGGCGAAGTGCCGCCGCCCCGGCGGCCGCGACTCGCGAAGCCGCTCCTGCACCTCGGGGTCGGCCCGCTGCAACCGGTCGACGGCGTCGGCCAGTCCCCGCAGCCGCTCCAGCACCCAGGCCAGGCCCATCGCCACCTCGGTGGCGATGAACAGGGCGGCGGCGAACAGCGCCCGGTTCCACTCCCACCGGTAGAGGTACACGAACACGTACGTGCCCGAGGCGAGGAGCACCACGAGGCCCAGGCCATAGGCCACCCGGCGCATCACGTGACCGCCACCTCCCCGGTGGTGCCGTCGACCACGACGGACGTGCCCGTGGGGTAGCGCACCCGGGCGTCGGGCACCCCGACCACCACGGGCACCCCGTACTCCCGGGCCAGGATGGCGAGGTGCGACAGCGGGCTGCCGGTCTCGGCGATCAGGCCGGACAAGCGGGGGAGCAGCGGCGCCAGGTGCGGCTCCAGGTGGGCCACCACCAGCACGGCGCCGTCGGGCGGGCGCCCCTCGTCCACCACGTGGACCGAGCCCGCTCCCCGACCGCCGCCCGCGCCGACGCCCTCGCCCCGGTGCCCGGCGATCGGTACGACCACGCCGTCGTGGGACAGCCCGAACCGGGCGGGCAACGGGGGAGCAGGCGGGGCTGCTCGGGTCACCGCCTCCACTCGCAGGGCGCGGGCCGCCACGGCCGCGGTGAGCTCGTCGAGGTGCAGCTGGCGCACGTCGGCGGGATCGACCAGCACGCCCCGCCGCGAGAGCCGACGCCCCAGCTCCCAGGCGGCCCGTCCCGTCAGCTCCTGCAGCCAGCGCACCCGGGTGCGCAGCGCTTCGCGGGCCAGTGAAGGGTCGCCGGGATCGCCCCCGGCCGCCGAGCCCGCCGTCGGCTCCACGTCGGGCAGCGGGGCGGGCGGACCCACCCGCGGCGGCGTGAGCACCAACGCCACCGGGTCGCGCACGACCAGCTCGCCGTCGGACAGCCCCTCGGCCCGGCCTCGTGCCACGGCCTGCAGCGCCACCGAGGCGGCCGTGGTGCGCAGCTCGCCGGGCGAGCGGATCAACAGCCCGGCCAGCACCTCGTGCCCGTGCATGGACAGCAAGGCCTGCCGCGACCGCTCCAGCAGCGTCAGGAGCTCGTCGTCCGTCAACGTCGACACGTGGGGCACGTCGGCCAGGCGGTTGTCGATGCCCTCCACCAGGTCGCGCGCCAAGGCGGGCAGCGCCGCCCGCAACCGCCCCACCCGCCAGGCCGCCACCAGCCGACGGGCGGGCGGCCGCGGGTCGAGCTTGGCCACGAACGGCCGGGTGGGCTTCACCTCGCCCAAAGCCGTCAGGTCGGCGGCCACTCGGCCGCCCACGGAGATCACCAACGGCCGCTCCCGCAGCGTGCGGCGGGAGGCGGCGCCCGTCAGCGACAGCGCCTCCACCAGCGCCACTCGCAGCGGGTCGAGCCAGAGGTCCTCCTCCAGCGGGGCGAGCGCTTCGGGGAAGGTCTCCGCCACCGGCCCGGGGCCGTACACCGGCCCGCCGGCGGTGGGCGCCAGCGCGGTGATGGGCCGGCTTTGGAGGAGCCACAGCTTGCGGGCCCGGTCGAACGCCCACTCGATGTCCTGCGGCCCGCCCAACAGGGCGGCCGCTCGCCGGGCCAAGCCCGCCAGCTCCCGCCGGGGCCGATAGCCCAGGGCAACCTCGTCGGGCCCGCCCTCGTGCGACACCACGCGGCCGTGGGCCGTGAGCGTCCAGCGGTCGCCGCTGACCTGGCCGTGCACCAGCCGGTGCGGCCCGCCGTGCACGACGGCCACCACCACCCGGTCGCGGCGGGCCGTGACCGGGTCGGCGCCGAAGAGCACACCCCCGTAGACCGGGTCGAGGAACGGTTGCACGAGCACGGCCATGCCGTCGCCGCCCGACTCCGCCACCTCGTGCACGGCCTCCACGAACGACGGCCAGTCGCGCACGTCGAGCACCGAGGTGAACTGGCCTGCCATGGAGGACGTGGCCCCGTCCTCGGCGACGGAGGACGAGCGTACGACCAGTGACCGGCGTCCCTCCTGCGAGACGTCCACCCACGCCCGGCGGAGGTCGTTCGTGGGAAGGGCCGAGGCGGTGGTGAGGACCATCCCCGGCAGCACGGGCAGGCCCGCGACCGTGGCCTTGGCCAAGGCGGCCGCCTTGGCTCCGGTCAGCCCCGGTTCGGTCGCGGCCGGATCGTCCAGTCGCACGACCCCCGGCTGGTTGCGAGCCACTGTCGGCACCGTCCCCCTTCCGGTCGGGCACCCCTTGTGCACCCGAGGGTAGAGGTGGGCGAACGGTTTCGGAAGGCCGTCCGTCCGTGGTCCTTTCGGACCACGTCCGTCAACCGGGGTTGCCCGCCGCGTATGCCCGTCGCTATCGTTAGCACTCGCAAGGTGTGAGTGCTAAGTCCACCGGAGGGCATGAAACATGAAGCTTCAGCCGCTCGACGACCGCATCGTCGTACGCCCCAACGAGTCCGAGGAGACCACCGCGTCCGGCCTCGTGATCCCCGACACCGCCAAGGAGAAGCCGCAGCAGGGCGAGGTGCTGGCCGTCGGGCCCGGCCGCCGGGCCGAGAACACCGGCGAGCTGGTCCCGCTCGACGTGGCGGTGGGCGACACGGTCGTCTACTCCAAGTACGGCGGCACCGAGATCACCATCGACGGCGAGGACCTGCTCATCCTCACCGCCCGCGACGTGCTCGCCAAGGTGGGCAAGTAGTGCCCAAGCAGCTCGCGTTCGACGAGAGTGCCCGCCGGCGGCTCGAGGCCGGCGTCAACAAGCTGGCCGACGCGGTCAAGGTCACGCTCGGGCCCAAGGGGCGCAACGTCGTGCTCGAGAAGAAGTTCGGCGCGCCCACCATCACCAACGACGGCGTCACCATCGCCCGCGACGTCGAGCTCGACGACCCCTTCGAGAACATGGGCGCCCAGCTCGTGAAGGAGGTCGCCACCAAGACCAACGACGTGGCGGGCGACGGCACCACCACCGCCACCGTGCTGGCCCAGGCGCTCGTGCGCGAGGGCCTGCGCAACGTGGCGGCGGGCGCCAACCCGATGTCCCTGAAGCGGGGGATCGAGCGCGCCGTGGCCGCCGCCGTCGAGTCGGTCAAGGGCCAAGCCAAGGAGGTGGACGACAAGAGCGAGATCGCCCAGGTCGCCACCATCTCCGCCGCCGACCCGTCGGTGGGCGAGGTCATCGCCGACGCCATCGACAAGGTGGGCAAGGACGGCGTGGTCACGGTGGAGGAGTCCAACACCCTCGGCATCGAGCTCGACTTCACCGAGGGCATGCAGTTCGACAAGGGCTACCTGTCGCCGTACTTCGTCACCGACCCGGAGCGCCAGGAGGCGGTGCTCGAGGACCCGTTCGTCCTCGTGGTCAACGCCAAGATCAGCGCCGTGCACGAGCTCATCCCCGTGCTCGAGAAGGTCATGCAGGCGGGCCGTCCGCTGCTCGTCATCGCCGAGGACGTGGAGGGCGAGGCCCTCGCCACCCTGGTGGTCAACAAGATCCGGGGCACGTTCAACTCGGTGGCCGTCAAGGCGCCCGGCTTCGGCGAGCGGCGCAAGGCCATGCTCCAGGACATCGCCATCCTCACGGGCGGCCAGGTCATCTCCGAGGAGGTCGGCCTCAAGCTCGACAACGTCACGCTCGACCTGCTGGGTCGGGCTCGAAAGGTGGTCGTGACCAAGGACGACACCACCCTCGTCGAGGGCGGGGGGTCGTCGGAGGACGTGGCCGGCCGCGTGGCCCAGATCAAGCGGGAGATCGAGGAGACCGACTCCGACTGGGACCGCGAGAAGCTCCAGGAGCGTCTGGCCAAGCTGGCAGGCGGCGTGGCGGTCATCCGCGTCGGCGCCGCCACCGAGGTCGAGCTCAAGGAGAAGAAGCACCGCATCGAAGACGCCGTGTCCGCCACGAAGGCGGCCATCGACGAGGGCATCGTGGCGGGCGGCGGCATCGCGCTGGTGCGCAGCCGGTCGGCCGTCAACGAGGTGGTGTCGTCGCTGACAGGCGACGAGGCCACCGGCGCCGCCATCGTGGCCAAGGCGCTCGAGGAGCCCCTGAAGTGGATCGCCTACAACGCGGGCCTGGAGGGACCGGTCATGGTCCAGCATGCCGAGCGCGAGACGGGCACCATCGGGCTCAACGCCGCCACCGGCCAGTTCGAGGACCTGCTGAAGGCGGGCGTCATCGACCCGGCCAAGGTCACCCGCTCGGCGTTGCAGAACGCGGCGTCGATCGCCGCCCTGCTCCTCACCACCGAGGTGCTGGTCGCCGACAAGCCGGAGAAGAAGGACCCGGCTGCCGCGGCCGCCGCGGGGGGGATGGGCGGCATGGGCGGCATGGGGATGATGTAGCGGCGGGCCGGGCGCATGCCTTGGCACCACCACTACCGCCACCACCACCCGATGACCGGAGGCCCTTTGGTCCGCTGAGCGGACCAAAGGCGCTCCGGTAGAGTCGCCCCATGTCGTACGAGGACCGGCCGCCGCCCGACCCGGCCAAGCTGCTCGCCCACTGGATGGAGTGGGAGCGCGGCGAGGCCACGCCGGGCCGGGTGATGGCCAACCTCAAGACGGGGGGCCTGCGCGACCTCTTGGAGTCGCTGGTCCCGAAGCAGTAGACGGGATGCCCGCCCCGCAGGAGATCCCCCGGCCGCCGGGTGCCCGGCCGGGCGGTGCGCCTCCGTGGCACGACGAGCCCCTCGTCGGCGTCACCATCCCGCGGGTGCGGGCCGCCCTGCGCACAGTGGGGCCGGCGGACCCGATGCCCGCGCTTCCCTACGACGGCTCGCCCGCCGCCGTCCTCGTCGCGCTGTTCGAGGAGGACGGCGAGGCTCGGGTCGTGCTCACCCGCCGCTCGCCCAACCTGCGCACGCACACGCACCAGGTCTCGTTCCCGGGAGGCCGGCTCGACACCGACGAGTCGCCCCTCGACGCCGCCCTGCGGGAGGCGAGCGAGGAGGTGGGCCTCGACCCCTCCGTGGTCGAGATCCTGGGCCAACTGCCGCCGCTGTCCACGCTCTCCCGCAACGCGCACATCACGCCCTTCGTGGGCGCCATCGGGAAGCGGCCGTCGCTCTCGCCCAACCCGCTGGAGGTCGAGCACGTCTTCGACGTGGCCCTCGCCGACCTGGCTGCCGTGTACGAGCAGGAGCGCTGGGACTTCCCGGGCGC
>DATAAM010000018.1:0-3476 GCA_036260075.1 Acidimicrobiales bacterium | reverse complement strand
GACCACGGCGGCCACGGCCATGGTGGCCAACCGGCGCTCCTCGACGTCGATCCCCGCCAGCCGGACGGTCTCGAGGCCCCACGGATCCCCCACCAGAACGCCGGGGCGCCCTACGCATACATGGCCTCGATGAGGTCCTCGAACTCCTTGGCGATGGCGGCGCGCTTCACCTTCTGGGTGGCGGTGAGCTCGCCCTCCTCGTGGTCGAGCTCCTTGGGCAGCAGCTCGAACCGCTTGATCGTCTCCACCTGCGCCAGCTCGGTGTTGACCTCGTCGACCGTCTCCTGGACGAGCTGCCGCACCTCCGGCTTCGAGCTGAGGTCGCGGTAGGTGGTGTACGAGACGTGGCGGCGGGTGGCCCAGTCGCCCACGGTGTCGAGCTCGATGCCGATCAGTGCGGTGAGGTACTTGCGCCGGTCGCCGATGACGATCGCCTCCCGGATGTAGGGCGACACCTTCAGCCGGTTCTCGATCTCCGACGGCGAGATGTTCTTGCCGCCTGCGGTGATGATGATGTCCTTCTTGCGGTCGGTGATCGTGAGGTAGCCGTCGTCGTCGAGCACGCCCACGTCACCGGTGTGCAGCCAGCCGTCGGCGTCGACGGTCGCCTTCGTGGCCTCCTCGTTCTTGAAGTAGCCGAGGAACACGCCCGCGCCCCGCACGAGGATCTCGCCGTCGTCGGCGATGCGCAGCTCCACGCCGGGCAACGCCTTGCCCACCGTCCCGATGCGCACGTCGTCGGCGGGCATGCCCGTGGCCAGCGCCGTGCCCTCGGTCTGCCCGTAGCCCTCGCGCACCTCCACGCCGAGCGCCCAGAAGAACTCCAGCACCTGCGGGGCGATCGGCGCCGCGCCCGACAGCGCCACCCGCACCCGCCCCAGGCCGAGCTTGTCGCGCAGGCTGCGGAACAGCAGCACCCAACCCAGCGCCGCCACCACCCGGTCGAACGGGTTGAGGCGGCCCCTCATGCGCTTGCGGGCCAGGCGGGCGCCCTGCTTCACCCAGAACCGGTACAGCAGCCGCTTGAGCCGGCTGGCGTCGTTCATCCGGATCTGGATGCCGGCGAGCATCTTCTCCCACACCCGCGGCACGCCGAGGAAGAACGTCGGCTGCACCTCCTGCAGATCGTTCACGAACGACTCGCCACCCTCGCCGAAGTTCACGATGTAGCCGGCCGCCAGCGCGTCGATGATCGACACCAGCCGCTCGGCGATGTGGCACAGCGGCAGGTACGAGAGCACCTCGTCGTCCTTCGAGGTGTCGTAGACCTCGAGGAAGGTGCGCCCTGCGGCCACGAGGTTGTCGTGGGAGATCATCGCCCCCTTGGGCGGCCCCGTGGTGCCCGACGTGTAGACGATCACCGCCGGTGCCGCGGGGTCCAGGGTCGCCACTCGCTCCCGCCACTCGTCGATCGAGCGGTGGGCGCCCCGGGCCTCCAGCTCCGCGAACGTGAGGACCATCGGGTCGTCGAGGTGGCGCACGCCGCGGGTGTCGACCACCACGATGTGCCGCAAGGCGGGGAGGTTCTTGCGCACGGCCAGCGCCTTGTCGAGCTGCTCCTCGTCCTCGGCGATGAGCACGACGGCCTCGGAGTGCCCGAGCAGGTACTCCACCTCGGCGGCCGGGCTGGTCGGGTAGATGCCGACGGTCACCGCGCCGATGCCCTGGATCCCCATGTCGGCCAGCAGCCACGCAGGCCGGTTCTCGCTGTGGATGGCCACTCGGTCGCCGGGTTCGACGCCGAGGTCGAGGAGTCCCAGCCCGATGTGGGCGGCCCGCCGCTCGTACTCCTCCCAGGTGTACTCGCGCCAGCGGCCCAGGTGCTTCTTCCGCATGGCGGTCCGACTGGGGTGCTCCGCCGCCCGGCGCACCAGTTGGCCCGGAAGGGTCACAGCATCGGCCGCAGGCCGATTCCGCTCTCCACGCAGCGAACGGGTGGCGCCGCCGGAAGGGGCCCGCTGGGGCAGGGGCTCCGGCGGGACGGAGCCCGGCGGTGACACGACCCGGGAGCGCTTCACGAGGCCTGCCCCAGGTAGGCGTCGATCACCTTGGGGTCGGCCTGCACCTCGGCCGGCGGGCCCGATGCGATCACCACGCCGAAGTCGAGCACCATCACCCGATCGGCGATGTCCATCACCATGTGCATGTCGTGCTCCACGAGGATCATCGAGGTACCGAGCTGCTCCTTGACCTCGAGGATGTAGCGGGCCATGTCCTCGGTCTCCTCGAGGTTCATGCCGGCCACCGGCTCGTCGAGGAGCAGCAGCTTCGGGTCCATGGCCAGCGCCCGCCCCAGCTCGATGCGCTTCTGGATGCCGTACGGCAGGGCGCCCACGTGGTGGCGCCGGTAGTGCTCGAGCTCCAGGAGCTCGATGATCTCCTCCACTCGGCGGCGGTGCTCGATCTCCTCCCGCTTGGCCCGCCCGAGCCACACCGCCCCGGTGAGGAAGCCCGTGCGCATGAGGTGGTGGCGACCGAGCATCAGGTTGTCGACCACGTCGAGGTTCACGAACAGGCCGAGGTTCTGGAAGGTGCGGGCGATGCCGAGCGCGGCGGTGGCAGCAGGCCGCTTCCCCAGCAGGTCGACGCCCTCCAGCCGCATCGTGCCCTCCTGCGGCCGGTAGACCTGGTTGAGGCAGTTGAAGATCGACGTCTTGCCCGCCCCGTTGGGGCCGATGATGGCGAACAGCTCGCCGCGGTCGACGCTGAAGGACACATCCGAGAGCGCGGTCACGCCGCCGAAGCGCAGGGTCAGGTGGTCGACTCCGAGCAGCGGACCCCCAACCGCCATCTCAGGCGCTCCACTTCTTCTTGCGCCGGTACGTCTTCACGTCGCGGAACGACTTGCGCCCTGCCTCCCCCACCCCCAGGTAGAACTCCTGGATGTCCTTGTCGGCGAGCAGCTCGGGCGCGGGGCCGTCCTTCACGACCTTCCCGTGCTCCATCACGTAGCCGTAGTCGGCGATCCCGAGCGCCATGGTGGCGTTCTGCTCCACGAGCAGGACGCTCGTCCCCTGGGCGTTGATGTCACGGATGATGCCGCTGATCTGCTCCACCACCCGCGGGGCCAAACCCAGCGACGGCTCGTCGAGCATGAGGAGCCGGGGGGAGGCCATCAGCGCCCGCGCGATGGCGAGCATCTGCTGCTCACCGCCCGAGAGGTACCCGGCTGTCGACCGGCGCCGTTGGGCCAGCACGGGGAACAGCGCCATGACTCGCTCGTAGGACGCCTTGATCTCCGACTTGTCGCGGCGGGTGAACGCGCCCGCCCGCAGGTTCTCGTCGACGGTCAGCTCGGCGAAGATGCGCCTGCCCTCCATGACCTGGCTCACGCCCTGGCGGACGATGGCGGCCGGGTCGAGGTGGGCGACGGCCCGACCGTCGAGCTCGACCGTTCCCTTGGTGACCACGCCGCGGTGGACGCGCAGGAGGCCGGACACGGCCCGCAGCAGCGTGGTCTTGCCCGCCCCGTTGGC
>DATAAM010000017.1:0-15919 GCA_036260075.1 Acidimicrobiales bacterium | reverse complement strand
GAGCCCAGCACGAACCAGGAGCCGAGGCCGGGCAGCAGGAGGTTGGCGTTCTTGCCGAACCAGCCGATGCCCGCCCGGTGGGCTGCCTCCCGGTCGACGAGCGCGTTGTCGTCGGCGAGCACGCGGGTGCGGTAGCCCGCTTCCTCCAGCCGGCCCGCCACCTCGCCCAGCGCCCGGCGCAGTCCGGCGTACTGGTCGCGCCACGAGTACTCGGCCACTGCCGCCCACGGCCCGCCGGCGGCGGGCGGGCGGACCGGTCGGCCCCGGTGGTAGCCCCGCGCACCCACCACCAACGCCCGGGCCCCCGGCAGCGTGCGAGCCGGGTCGGTGGCCCGGTCGGGATTGCGGTAGGTGAACTGCATGCCGCCGTGCAGGCCTGCCGCCTTGCGCTCGGCCAACGCCCGGCGGGCCCGGTCGAAGGGACGGGCCTCGGCGATGCCGACGGCGTCGAGGCCCGCGGCCCGCCCCACTCGGCGCACGTCGTCGGCCAGCCCGGCGAGCGCCGCGGGGTCGGCCACGGCCGGCGCCGGTGAAGCCCCCGGGCTCACCGGGCCCGCAGCGGCCGTTCCCGGCGCCGTGTGCGGGCGGCCGTCGGGCCTGCGACGGTGTCGCCCGTGCCCGTGCCCGTGCCGGCCGCTGGCGTGCCGCCCGCGGCCGCCTCGCCCGGATCGACGGGACGCCGCGTGCCTGCGGCCAGGTCGGCCCGGATGCGCACCGTCGGCGCAGGCTCCCCCGAGCCCGGCCCGTGCCACATGGGCTCGGCCTCCGGCTGGGCACCGGCCCCCGGCGCAGCCGACGCCGCGGACGGGATCCGCCGTGTGCGGCCGCCGCCCTCGGGGCGCGTCGGCGTCGACGCCAGCCGGCGGGCCAGCTTGCGCTCCGGCGTGTCGCCGGCGGCTTGGTCGGCTCCCGGCGCATCGGCCCGCGAGGGACGACGGCGGGGTGCGGTGGCGATCGGGGCAGCGGCGCCGTCGCCGTTGGTCCGCCCGGGACGGGCGAGCACGCGGACGTTGTCGCCCGCCACCCGGCGCACCGGCTCGTCGCCCGGGGCCGCCTGCGACTTCGGCCGCGCCCGCACCGGCTCGGCCGGCTCGGGTGCCGGCGCCGTCGGCTCCGGGAGGTCGCGCTCCGCCTCCGGCTCGGGTGGCGGCGGGGGACGGTGCGGGCGCTCGGGCGCGACCACTGGCCGGGGAGGCACGGGGCGAGGCGCGTGCAACGGCAGCGAGGTGGCTCGACGGGCGGTGGGCATGGGCGACGGCGGGCGCGCCAGATGGCTGGGCCGCACCGGCTCGTCGGGCAGGGCGGCGACGACGATCGGCGCCGCCGACGCAGCCTTGGCCGCCGCCGACGCAGCCTTGGCCGCCGCCGACGTGGGCTTGGCGGCCGGAGGCGTGCGGCGACCGGCAGCGTGGTCGGCGCTGCCCCGCTTCTTCCCCGCGGGCTTCTGGGGGCGCGCCCGCTTGGCCGACGCCGCCTTGCGCGACGCGGTGGCCTTGCCTGCCTTGTTGGCTGCCGTCGCTCGGCGGCCCTTGGCGGCGGCTGCCGCCTTCTTCACCGCGCTGCGCCCACGAGTGGGCGCAGCGCCACGACCGCCTCCTGCGCCGCTGCGGGCCGCGGGCCGCGCGCCCGCGTCGGTGCCCCCGCCCCGGCGGGCGGGCGTGCGCGCCGGTGCAGGCGGGGCCGCCTCGTCGTCGCGACGCGCCGCGGGCGCCACCGACCGCGCAGGCTCGACCGGGCGCGCCGGTGTCTCACGCGGCGACGGTTCGAGCGCGGGCGGGCGGCGTCGACGGCGGGCGGCGTCGACGTAGCCCAGCTCGGAGGCCGTGCGGTTGCGGGCGAACAGCTCGCCTTCGCGCAGGTCGACCTCCCACTCGGCCACCTGGCGCTTCTGGCGCGATGCGTACTCGAACCGCACCACCCACGACGCACCTTGCAGGTTGTAGGCCGTCCAGGCCACGTCGTAGTCGTCGTCGAAGAGCCGGATGCCCTTGTCGGCCAGGTTCCAGCGCACGGCCGTGCCGAGCGGCAGGGCCGACTCGCCCAGACGGGGCTTGACGAACGTGAGCCGCCGAGCGCGACCGACGACCTGTGCCTGCTCGGCCTGGATGGGCACGGCGAACCGGCTCACCCACTCCTCGTCGACGCCCCCCTCGCGCGCCACCTCGGCGATGGTGCTCCCCGACCGCAGCCGCGCCTGGATCTCGCGCGGGCTGAGCGTGCTCTCCGGCCGAGGTCGACGGGGGCGCCCGCCCCCGCCACCCGGCGCGTCGTCGCCTCCCTCGCCCCCAGGCGCCTGGCCGTTGCGCAGGCGGAAGGCATCTTCGACGGTGGCGCGCAGCTTGTCGTCGAGCACCACGAGGTAGCCGCCCGACTTCGCTCCCTTGCGGGCGCTGAAGATGAGACCCTCGAGGTCGGTGGTGAAGCCGACGAGATGGAGCTGTTGCACGCGGGCCCCCGACGGACCTGGCCCGGCTTTCGGGCTTGCTTTCCGGCGAAAGTAGCACCCGCCCGGAAGGGTGCCGCGGACCGCCCCTCATCCGGTCCGCCGCCGGTGACGCAGGCCCGGGACCAAGCCGGCTGCCGCCAACAGTCGCACGGCCCGAGCCTCGGCCGCATCGATGATCACGGCCTCGTCGGGATCACGGCCGCAGATGAACGTGACCACGCAGTCGTGGCAGGCAGCGGTGTGCTGCATGGCGCAGTCGTCGCAGCTGATGCTGATGGGCGGGTCCATCGGCGCTCCTCTCCTCGTCTGCTGCCCAGCATGACGAGGGGGTGTGACAGGAATCCGGCCTGCATCCGCCCCGGGCCGCGGATTTTCGGAATCCGACCGTAAGACAGGCGCCGGCCCGCCGTTCTCCTGGCAGTCAGCTCTCGTGGAGGGGAACGACCGATGGGCAAGCGCATCATCGCAACCGGCATCGTGGTCGCCGGGCTGCTGGGCCTGGGTGCCCAGGTTGCCGCGGCAGGCCCGACGGTGACGGTGTGCCACAGCATCAGCATCACCGTGAACGACCAGAACGTGTCGAACGCGGGCTGCAACGTCCTGCCGCCGCAGTAGCCCCACCCGGCGCTGCCGCGGTTCGTCTTCAGACCCCGCCCCCATACGACCCCTGGGGGCGGGGTCTGAACGCGTCAACGGTCGGGTTCGCGGCGCAGCACGGCCAGCAGCTGTCGAGTGGTGAGCACGTTGCCACCCCGCTGCTCCACGCCGTCGCGCACCCGCCGGTCGTCGGAGGCCACGAGCACGGGCCGGTCGACGGGCAGGGCATCCACGAGGGCCAGGATGACGTCGTCGGCCTCCGTGCCCGCGGGTGAGAACGTGACCCGGGTCCGGCCCCGCCGAGAGGAGGCGGCCGGGCCGCCGTCCTCGGGCCCCACCCCGTCGAACACCACGTGCACGTCGACGCCGGTGCGGGCTTCCAGCTCGTCGAGGGCGTCCACGAACCGCCGGCGCAGCTCGTCGAGGGGCAGGTCCGGTCGGTAGCGCAGCGAGGCGTTGTAGCCGTCGACCAAGAGCAGCGCACCCCGGTGCCGCACGAGGCGCTCGGCCGCCTCGACGGAGTCGTCGCGCAGCCCGGGCGGCAGGGGGACGGGACGCCGGCGAGCCCGGCCGGGATCGAGCGATGCGGGAGCCTGCTCCGCCGCCACGGCGCCCGACTCGACGGTGGACGACAGCCGCGCCCGGAACGACGTGACGGCCTCGGCCAATGTGTCGGCCAGCTCCCACGCCGCCGCGGCCGCCTGCGACAGCACCTCGATGACCTCGTCGGCCGACAGCGCCGAGGCCGCCGAGCGACGGGCCTCCTCCAGCGCCGCCTCGAGCTCGTCGATGCGCGCCGTGGGGACTTCGACATCGGCAGCACGGGACACGGCGTCGACGCGCTCGCGCTCGGCGGAGGCCAAGCGGTCGGCCAGCGAGCGCGCCTCCTCCTCGGCGGCCCGCCTGCTCCGTCGCTCGTCGGCCAGCTCCGCCGCCGCCCGCGCCGCCTGGGCCCGAGCGTCGGCCAAGGCATCCTCGGCCCGTCGCCGCGCCTCCTCGGCGCCGCGGAGGCGACGGGCAGCGGTGCGCTCCTCCCGCGCCGCCCGGTCGGCCTCGGACGTCTCCGCCTCGGCCGCCGCCAACTCGTCCAGCTCCTCCTCCCAACCGTCAGGTCGGGCGAGGAACAGCCACCCCGCGCGGCCGACGGCGTCCTCGGTCGTGGCGGCCGCGACGGCGGCGCGGAAGCCGTCGTCGTCCTCCACCACGCGCCGCAGCAGTTGCAGGGCCGCCCCGGTGAGCCGAGCGTGGCCGAGCACCGGGCGCAGGGCTCGGGGGGCGCTGCCCGGCGTCGCACGCTCGCCCGCCCGGGCCAGCAGCCACGCTGCTTCGAGCGCGGGCCGGACGAGCGCGTCGAACGCTGGCCCCTCGGGCGTCAGACCTCGCTCTCCCGCAGCTCCTCGACGGCCCGGCCCGACCCGCACCAGCGACAGGAGACCTCCTCGACCACCTCGGAGAGCAGCTCCTCGTCCTCGACGGTCAGCTCGCCGCCCACGGTGAAGTGGTGGAACGCCCGCGTGCGCCGCGTGGTGGTGACGTCGAAGCGGGTGAGGTTGCCGCACGCGCTGCACCGGTACCGACGGGTGTCCACGCCGGCCAACACTACTCTCGGCCCCCGATGAACCCCCGGGTCCGCGCGCTGTGCGATCTGTCGGTGGCCGAGGCCCGCGAGTACGTGGGCCTGCACGACCTCTACGACGGGCAGGTGCAGGACCTGTCGCCGTCCGGCGTGGCCGACGGGCTGGCTCGACTGGGCGCGGGCGACCCGGAGCCCGACCGACACGACGAGGCGCACCTCCAGGCCGCCGAGGCGGGGATGCGCACGTACTTCGACGTCGTCGAGGCCCACCGGTGGAACCCGCTGCCGCACATCGGCAACCTCGACCTCGCCGCCTACGACCGCGAGTATGCGCCTTCCGAGGAACGGCAGGCGGCCCGACGCCGTCACCTGGCCGCGTGGCCGGATGCGGTCGACGCCTCGCTCGAGTCGCTCGACCGGGTGCCCCGCGACGTCGCCGTCGCCTTGGTGCCGGCCGCCCGCGGGTTGGCCGCGGGGGTGGACGACGAGGCCGCGCTGGCCGCGCATGCCCGCTTCGTCGACCGGCTCGAGCACTTCGCGCGGGACGGCGCACCGAGCAGCGGGCTCGGCGGGGCCACCCTCGCCCGCCTGCTCGGCGACGGCGACGCCACGACCGTCGACCTGGGGCGGCTGGCGCAGCAGGCGGACGCCGAGCGAGACCGCCTGAAGTCCCTCCTGGCCGATGCGTGCGAGCGCCTGCGACCCGACGTGCCGCCCCCCGAGCTCGTCGAGGAGCTGCTGCGCGACCACCCCACCGACCCCGACGACATCTACCGCGAGGCGCGGGCACAGACCGACGAGGCCACGGCGTTCACGCGCGAGCTCGACCTGCTGCCGCCGCTCGACGGCGAGTGCCTCGTGGGCCCGGCGCCGCCGTCACGCCAGTGGGCCATGGCGATGATGTCGTGGGCCGCTCCCTACGAGCCCGACGCCCCGAGCTGGTACTACGTCACGCCGCCCGACCCGACATGGCCGCAGGCCGAGCGGGAGGAGTGGCTGTCGGTCTTCAGCGCCACCACGCTCCCTGCGATCACGGTGCACGAGGTGATGCCGGGACACTTCGCCCACAGTCGGGTGCTGCGGCAGGTGCAGGGCGACGTCCGACGCGCCCTCTTCTCGGTTTCGTTCGTCGAGGGGTGGGCGCACTACGTGGAGGAGCTGTTCGTCGAAGAGGGCTTCCGCGCCGACGACCCACGCTACGAGATCGGCATGGCCATCGAGGCGCTGGTGCGCGTGACCCGCCTGGCCGCGTCGATCGGCCTGCACACCGGCAGCCTGTCGATGGACGACGCCGTGCGGCGCTTCGAGGAAGACGCGTTCCTGAAGGGACCGGCCGCCCGCGCCGAGGCCGGCCGGGCGAGCTACGACCCCACGTACGGCCGCTACACGTGGGGGAAGCTCGCCATCCGTGAGCTGCGCGACGAAGCCAAGGCGCGGTGGGCCGGCCGCTTCACGCTTCGCCACTTCCACGAGGCGCTGCTCGCTCTCGGCGCCCCGCCCCTGGGGCTGCTGCCCGACGCCCTGGGCTGAATCCTGTACATCGAACACCTGTTCGTGTACGGTCCGCGGCCGTGCAGCGGTCCTTCGAGGTCGAAGGCGGGCGGAGGCACTCGGCGTCCGTCCTCGACACACTCTCGTTCGACACGCCCGCTGTCGAACCGCCCCGCCATCACGCCGGAGCGAACGCCGAACAGCGGTCCCTCTTGGGCACGCCGCTCGTCGACGTCACGTTCGTGGTGGTCGACCTGGAGACGACCGGCGGCTCGCCTGCCGACTGCGCCGTCACCGAGATCGGAGCGGTGAAGCTGCGGGGCGGGGAGTGCCTGGGCACGTTCCAGACCCTCGTCAACCCCGGCCTGCCGATCCCGCCCCACATCACCTACCTCACCGGCATCACGCAGGCGATGGTGCTGCCCGCCCCGCGGATCGAGACAGTGCTGCCCTCGTTCCTCGAGTTCTGCCGCGACGCGGTGCTCGTGGGGCACAACGTGCGCTTCGACCTGTCCTTCCTCAACGCCGCGCTGGCCGCCGCCGAGCGGCCGCGCCTCGCCAACCGTTCGATCGACACGTGCGCCCTGGCCCGCCGCCTGGTGCGCGACGAGGTGTCCGACTGCCGACTGGGCACGCTGGCCGCCCACTTCCGGGTCGGCCACCGCCCGACGCACCGCGCGCTCGACGACGCGCTGGCCACCGGTGAGGTGATGCACGCGCTCCTCGAGCGGGCGGGCTCTCTCGGCGTGCTCACCCTCGACGACCTCCTCGAGCTGCCCACCGTCAAAGGCCATCCCATGGTGGCCAAGCTGGCGCTCACGGCCGGGCTGCCCCGCAAGCCGGGCGTCTACCTGTTCCGCGACGCGGGCGGGCGCGTGCTCTACGTGGGCAAGGCCGTCGACCTGCGCCGGCGAGTGCGCTCGTACTTCACCGGCGACGACCGTCGGAAGGTCGGTGCCCTGCTGCGGGAGACGCAGCGCATCGACCACGTCGTCACCGGTGGCGAGCTGGAGGCGTCCGTGCTGGAGGTGCGCCTCGTCGCCGAGCTGCTGCCTCGCTACAACCGGCAGCTCAAGCTGTGGCGCCGGTACGCCTACGTGAAGCTCACCCTCGACGAGCGGTTCCCGCGGCTCTCGGTGGTGCGAGCGCCCAAGCGCGACGACGGCTGTCTCTACCTGGGGCCGCTGTCGTCGAGCGCGACGGCCCGCCTGCTGGTGGAGGCCATCGAGTCGGCCGTGCCCATCCGGCGTTGCCGGGCGAGGCCGCCCCCCACGCCGCGGGCGGCACCGTGCACGCCCGCCCAGCTCGGCGTGGCCACCTGCCCGTGCGCGGGCTCGATCACCGAGGAGGCCTACGGCGAGCTGGTCGACCGCGTCGTGCGCGGCCTCACGTGCGAACCGGCACTGCTGTTGCAACCGCTGGAGGAGCGCATGCGGGCGTTGGCCGCCGCCCAACGCTACGAGGAGGCCGCGTCGGTGCGAGAAAGGGCCGCCGCGCTGTCACGGGCGCTCCAGCGGCAGCGACGCCTCGACGCCTTGCGGCAGGCCGGACGCGTCACCGTCGAGGTGCCGGGCGAGGGCGTGGCGGTGCTCCACCGAGGACGGCTGCTCGACGGGCTGCTGGAGCTCGACTCCGTGCCGGAAGACGGTCCCGTGCCCCGCGAGCTGGCCGACGAGCTGGCTGCGGTGGCCTCGTACCTGGAGGCCAAGGCGGCCCGCCTGCGCATCGTCGAGAGCGAACGAGGGCTGGCGTGGCCGCTTCCCCGCCTCCCCCGCTACGAGCCCCGCTCGGCCTGACTCGCCGTTCTGGTGGGGGATGTGCGCGCCCTGGCGCGTTGATCCCCCACCAGAACGGCGGGGGTTCAGTCGAGGTCGCCGCCCTCCTCGCCGATCGTCACCCGACCCTCGAACCCGGGCTCCCCCGGTCCGCTGGCCCCCGGGGCCCCTGCCTCGCTCGCGTGCTCGTGGGGGTGCTTCATGTCGTTGGCCTCGTCGTCTGTGGGCGGGCGCTCGGTCACGGTTCCCCTCCGTACGGTGTGGGCGTGGTGGTGCTGGCTGTTGTCCCCGCGTCGTCGGGGCCCGCAGGCACGCCGCGGTCCTCGTCGGTGCCGCTGCCCGAGCCGCAGGCCGCCACGACCGTCACCGCAAGCGCAGCGAGGGCCCGGCGAAGCGTCACGGCACCGCCCTACCCGGGGGCCGCCTCCTGCGACACCTTGACGAGCCGCTCCAGCGCTTCGCCGGCGCGGCCGTCGTCGACCGATCGCTCGGCCAGCCCGAGCCCCTCGACCAAGTCGGCGGCCAGCCCGGCGGCCACCACGCCTGCCGCCGCGTTCAGCAGCACGATGTCGCGATGGGGGCCGCGCTCGCCCTCGAGGACCCGTCGCGTGAAGGCGGCGTTGGTGGCGGCGTCCGCCCCCCGCACCGCCTCCCGGTCGGCCGTGGCCAAGCCCAGCTCCCGCGGGTCGACCACGAAGGCGCGGGTGGTGCCGCCGTGGAGCTGCAGCACGGTGGAGGTGGTCGACAGCGTGAGCTCGTCGAGCCCGTCGTGGCCGTGCACCACCAGCACGTCGGTCGCCCCTCGGTCCTCCAGCACGCCGAGCATCTTCTCGCCCATGGCCGGGTCGCTGACGCCGACGACCTGACGGCGCACGCCCGCCGGGTTGGCCAGCGGCCCCAGGAAGTTGAAGACGGTGGGGACGCCGAGCTCCTTGCGCGTCGGCGCCGCGTGGCGCATGGCGGGGTGGAACCGCGGTGCAAGGCAGAACCCGATGCCCGCCTCCAGCACGCACCGGGCCACGCCTTCGGGGCCCAGGTCGATGACGACGCCGAGCGCCTCCAGGACGTCGGCCGTGCCGGTGGCCGACGAGGCCGCCCGGTTGCCGTGCTTGCAGACCGGCGCGCCCGCACCGGCCACCACGAACGCGGCCGTGGTCGACACGTTGATCGAGTTGCTGCGGTCGCCGCCGGTGCCACACGTGTCGACGGCGCGGGCCAGTACGTCGTCGGGCAACGGCACCCGTTCGGCCCGCTCCGACATGGCCTGCACCAGGCCCGACATCTCCTCCACGGTCTCGCCCTTCATGCGCAGGGCGACAGCGAAGGCGGCGATCTGCGCGGACGTGGCCCGGCCCTCCAGGATCTCGGCGAAGGCGGTGGCCGTCTGCGTCGACGTCAGGTCCTCGCCCGCCGTCAGCCTCCCGAGGACGGCCGGCCAGCCCCCCAGCTCTTCCAGCGTCACGCTCACCTCCTCAATCCCACCAGAGATCGCGGTCGAGCACACCCCTGGCGATCAGCCCAAGCTGTACCTGCGTGGTGCCTTCCACGATCGTGAGCTGCCGAGCGTCGCGATACCAGAGCTCCGTGGGGTGCTCCTTCATGTAGCCGGCCGCTCCCAACAGCTGCACGGCGAGGCCCGACGCCCGCACGGCCAGCTCCGTGGCGTAGTACTTGCTCATCGAGAGGAACGGCGCCCACTCCTTGGTGAACCGGCCGTGGTCGGCCAGCCACGCCGCTCGGTAGGTGAGCAGCCGAGCCGCCTCGATCTCCGTGGCCAGCTCGGCGACCTTCCACTGGATGCCCTGGAAGTCGGCCTCGCGCCGTCCGAACATCTCGCGCTGCTCGGCGTACTCCACCGCGTACATCAGCGCGCCCTCCGCCAAGCCGATCCCCCGGGCGGCCACGATCGGCCGCATCGAGTTGAGGCCGAGCATGGCGAGGCGGAACCCGCCCACCTCGCCGATCACGTTGTCGGCGGGCACCCGCACGTCGGTCAGCAGCAGCTCGCCGGTGTCGACACCCCGCACGCCCATCTTGCGGTCGAGGGAGCCGACGGACACGCCGTCCCACGCCCGCTCCACGACGAACGCCGTCACCGAGTCGTGCTTGCGCTCGGCCGGGTCGGCCGACGTCTTGGCGAACACGGTGTACCAGTCGGCCTGCACGACGCCCGACATCCAGCACTTCACGCCGTTCAGCACCCACCCGCCGTCGCCGTCGGGCACGGCCCGCGTGCGCATGCCCATGACGTCGCTGCCGGCCTGCGGCTCGGAGAGCCCGAACGCCGCCCGCCGCGAGCCGTCGGCGATGCCGGGAAGGTATCGCTGCTTCTGCTCCTCCGAGCCGGCGATCATCACCGGCCCGGTGGGCAGCCTCGTGAGCAGCAGCATGAGCGCGGCGGTGTTGGAGTACTTCGCCACCTCCTCGATGGCGAGCGTCAGCCCCAGGATGCCCGCGCCGGAGCCGCCGTACTCGGTGGGGATGCAGAGCCCGAGCAGGCCCGCGTCGCGGAAGACCTCGAAGAGGTCCTGGGGGTAGTCGCCGGTCTCGTCGATCTCGCGCGCCCGGGGCCGGACCTTGTCCTGGGCGATGCGCCGGACGGTGGCCTGCAGCTCCGCCAGCTCGGGCGACAGCTCGAAGTCCATCGCCTCACGCTACTGCGCCGGGTTCGGAGTCCTCCGGGTCAGGCCGACTTGCGCCGCTGCCGGATGATGCGCCGCCGCTCCCGCTCGGTTGCACCACCCCACACGCCGTCGCGCTCCCGGTTCACCAAGGCGTATTCCAGGCACAGCTCGCGAACGGCGCATTGTGCGCAGATCGCCTTGGCGGCATCGGCCTCCTCGTCGGAGACCGGGTAGAAGATGTCGGGATCGACGCCTCGGCAGGCCGCATGCTGCCGCCAGGCAAGTTTCATGGGGGGCTTCACATCCTCGGAAGTGCTCGAACGGGGGACTACAGCGGGTTCGACCTCCGTTGCCTACCCGGGGTTTCGCAGGGCTATGCAGCCGAAGGCGGAGCTCGATTCTTGCCAACGCCGGACGCCACGTCCAACATTCCCGCACGTCAGGCGCCCAAGTAGGCCGCCCGCACCTCGGGGTCGGCGGCCAGGTCGGCGGCGGCACCGGCCCGGGTCACCACCCCCGCTTCGAGCACGTACGCACGGTCGGCCACGGCCAGGGCCTTGGTGGCGAGCTGCTCCACCAAGAGGATGGTGACGCCTTCGGCGGCGAGGGCCTGGACGATCCGGAACACCTCGGCCACCCACATGGGGGCCAGCCCCAAGGACGGCTCGTCGAGCAGGAGCAGACGCGGTCGCGCCATGAGCGCCCGGCCCAGCGCCAGCAGCTGCTGCTCGCCCCCCGAGAGGAGGCCGGCCGATTGCCTTCGGCGCTCGGCGAGGACGGGGAAGCGCTCGTAGACGGCGTCGAGCTCGGCGGGCAGGCGCGCTTCCCGGCGCCGTCGGTAGGCGCCCAGGAGGAGGTTCTCCTCCACCGTCGAGCGTGGGAAGACACGCCTGCCCTCGGGCACGTGGGCCACGCCGAGCCGGGCGATCCGGTGCGCGGGGAGCCGGTCGATGCGGGCGCCTGCGAGCTCGATCTCGCCCGACGATCGCTTGCCCACCGCCTGCACGCCCGACACCGCTTCGAGGGTCGTCGTCTTGCCCGCGCCGTTGGCGCCGATGATCGAGACGACCTCGCCCTCGTCGACTTCGAACGACACGCCCGCCAGCGCCGTCGCCCCGCCGTAGCGGACCCGCAGGTCTCGGACGCGCAGGAGCATCAGGCGGCCTCGCCCGGGCCGAGGTAGGCCTCGATCACACGGGGGTCGTTGCGCACCTCGGCGGGCGTGCCTTCCGCGATCTTCACGCCGTGGTCGAGGACCGTCACCACGTCGGAGAGGCCCATCACCAGCTCCATGTGGTGCTCCACGAGCAGCACGGTGATGCCCTCGTCGCGCACGTGCGCGATCAGCGTCCGCAGCCCGGCGATCTCCGCCGGATGCATGCCCGCGGCGGGCTCGTCGAGGAGGAGCAGTCGCGGGCGCGCGGCCAGGGCGCGGGCGATCTCGAGGCGGCGCTGGTCGGCGAACGGCAGGGCGCCCGCGTCGTCGTCGGCCCGGGTGCCGAGGCCCACGAGCTCGAGCAGGCCGCGAGCGTGCGCCTCCTCGATGCGGCGACGGTGGCCGCCCACGAGCACGTTCTCCACCACGGTGAGCCCGGGCCACAGCCGCACCGACTGGAAGGTGCGGGCGACGGCGCCGTCGAGCTCGATCGTCCCTTCGGTCGGCCGCTGCAACTCGGACAGGAGGTCGACGAACGTCGACTTGCCCGCGCCGTTGGGGCCGATCAGCGCGTGCACGGTGCCCGCCCGCACCCGGAGGTGCAGGTGGTCGAGCGCCACCACGCCGCCGTAGCGCTTGGTGAGGCCGCGCACGTGGAGCAGCACGTCGGGACCGGGCTCCACGCGAAGGTCGGGAGCGGCGGCGGCGACCGGTCGTGGTCGGGGGCGCGGGAGGCGGCGGCGCAGCGATCCGACGAGGCCCTCGGGTGCCAGGGCCACCAGCACCAGCGCGATCGTGCCGAACAGCAGGCCTTGGTAGTCGCGGAACGTCTCCTGCACGAAGGACAGCCCGAACAGGAAGGTGAGGAGGAACGCCCCCACCACCGGCCCGAACAGGGCGCCGGCCCCGCCCAGCACCACCACGACGACGAACCGGAAGGACAGCGCGCCGAGGTCGGCGGCCGAGCCCGACGCCACAGTGAGGAAGCGGAGGGCGGCCAGCCACCCGGCCACGGCCACGATCCCGGCCGAGAGGGCGAACGCGCCGACCTTCACGCCGTAGGCGGGCACGCCGAACGTGCGGGCGGCGGGCTCGGCGTCACGGACGGCGACCATCGACCGCCCCCACCGGCTGCGGCGCAGGGCGGCGGCCACGGCCAGCGTGGCGAGGAGGAAGAGAAAGGCCGTGTAGTAGAGCCCGGCGCGGGCGTTGTCGCGGGCGAGGAAGGCGTTGGCGGTGTCGGGGAAGCGCTCCACGCTGCGGCCCGCGGGGCCGCCCAGCCACCGGTCGAACACGGTCACGACGGCGGGCACGAGCACGGCGAAGGCCAGCGTGACGACCGTGAGGTGGAAGCCGCGCAGCCGGCCGGTCAGCACGGCCAGGAGCGCCCCCAGCAAGGCGCCGACGACGAATGCCGGCAGCCACCCGAGCCACGGCGACCACGAGGTGTCGACCAGCTCGGGGAGCAGCAGCGCGCCCGCGTAGCCGCCCGCCACGAAGAAGCCGCCGTGCCCCAGGGAGAGCAACCCGGTCCACCCCAGCAGGACGTTGAGGCCGACGGCGGCGCCCGCCACGTACATGGCCTCCGTACCGAGGTCGAGCCACTTCACGCTGCGGGCCTGCACGGCACCGAACGCCAAGCCGAAGGCGAGGAGGGCGGCGATCGGCGCGACCCGCAGAGCCCGGTTCATGCCTTCTCGATGTCCGCTTGGCCGTAGATGCCGTTGGGCCGCAGGACGAGGACGGCCATGAACACGGCGAAGACGACCAGCGGCTCCCACTGCACGAACGTGCGGTCGCCCACCTCGACGGTGCGCACGATCGCCGAGGTCAGCGCGATGAGGTAGCCGCCCACCACCGCGCCGCGGGTGGAGCCCAGCCCTCCCAGCACGGCGGCCACGAACGCCTGCACGCCGAGCAGCTCGCCGTTGTCGAGGCGCACGAACAGCTTGGGCGCCAGCAGCACGGCGCCCACGCCCGCGAGCGCCCCGGCCACCGCGAACGTGGTGAGCACGACGGCACTCGGGTTGATCCCCATGAGGGCCGCGGTCTGGCGGTCCTGCGCCACCGCCCGGAAGGCCCGGCCCGCGGTGGTGCGCCGTTGCAGGGCTTCGATCAGCACCATCATCACGACGGCTCCGACGACGATGACGACGTCGGTGGCGGTGACCGGCACGCCTGCCACGGTGGACCGGCGCCACCCGAGGATCGATCCGGCCAGGTCGGGAAGCGGGTGCGGCTCGGCGTCCACGGCCAGCCGCACCAAGTCGATGGACACCAGGGTCACGGCGAAGGTGGTGAGCACCCACCCCATGTTGCGGCCGGGGTCGAAGCGCCCCAGCGGACGGATGGCCACGAGCTCCACGAGCGCGCCGAACGCCGCCGACAGGAGGACGGTGAGCACGAAGGCCGCCCAGATCGGCGCGCCCTCGCGCGTGAGCGCGTACGCCGTGTAGCCGGCGACGACGAGCATGGTGCCCTGGGCGAAGTTCACGATGCGCGTGGCCGAGAACACGAGGTTGTAGCCCAGCGCCACCAGACCCAGCACCGACCCCACCGTGGCCGCCGACACGACGACCTGCACCACCTCGGTCACGAGGCGACCCCCGCTCCTGGTGCTCCCACCGTTCTGGCGCCGGCTTTCGACGCCGGAGCGTCGAAAATCGATCCCAGAACGGGGGGGTGGGTGGTGGTCAGTGGATCCTGCACTCCTTGGTGAGCGAGCCGTCGGGCTGCTTGGTGCACTGGGTGCCGTAACCCTCGGCCAGGACCTGCTCCATGACCGTGGGATGGGCACGGCGGTTGGCGGCCAGCGTGGGCCGCACGAGCTGCGTCGGGCCCGCCTCGGTGGTGGTGAACGGCCGGCCCGGCGACCACTCCCTTCCCAGCTGGTAGGGCGGCGTGGTCGGCGCCGGGCCGCCGTTGCGCTCGAGCGTCACCACGATGACCTCGTCCTTGGTCTTGGAGACGTGGCGGTCACGGTCGAAGCCGAACGGCACGGAGGCGAACGTCACCTTTCCCATCGTCTCCATGCCGTTCACGACCTTGGCCCGGTCGGTGGAGCCCGCCTTGCGCATGCCGTGCAACAAGGCGGCCAAGCCGTCGGCGGGCGACTCCTCGCCGCCGGTGGGCTCCTTCTTCGTGTGCTTCCGCATCCACTCGCCGATGGCGAACGTGGGCAGGTAGATCAGCCCGCCCACGTGCCAGCCCGTGACGGTGCCCACCTTGGCGTCGCCACCGGCCAGCGTGGCCCACGTCTTGTCGCCCGTCCCGCCGGGGGCGCCGAAGATGTGCGGGTGCCAGGCCGTGCCCTTGGCCGTCGGCGTGTCGACGTACGACGCGCCCAGCGCGGCCAGCTGCTTCACGATGGCGGCCGTGTTGGGAGCCAGTCCGTCGATGTAGACCACGTCGGGACGGGCCGCCTTCAGCCGTTGCAGCTGCGCTCCGTACTCCGCGTCGACCACGGTGAAGCGCTCCATGGCCTTGATCTCCAGCCCCGCCTGGCCGAACGCCTTCTCGAACGTGGCCCTGTTGGTGCCCTCGGCATCGAGCAGCGTGTCGTGCATGAGCGCGGCCGACCGGTAGCCGCGGTCGTTTCGGGCGTAGTCCGCCAACACCTCCTTGGCCCACAGCTCGGGCAGGAACATCTGGAACACCGATCGGCCCGCATCGGTGCCATCGGGGTGCAGGCGGCCGGACGACAGCAGGTCGTTGAAGACGGCGATCACCGGCAGCCCGTCGCGCTTGATCTGCGGCAGCGCCTGCGTGAGCCCCGGGGCGCCGCACCACAGGATGCCCACCAATCCCTGCACCGCGGCCAGCTCGGTGTAGAGCTTGGGCCCCGCCGTGGGGTCGACACCGGTGTCGCGCTTGACCAGCTCCACCTTGCGCCCGCCGATGCCCCCGGTGGCGTTGAGCTGGGCCACGGCGGCGTCGAGCGAGTTGTTCGTGATCGTGCCGATGAACGCACCGATGCCGGAGAACGGCGCCAGCACGCCGACCTTCACGGTGTCGTTCGCGCCACCGCCACCACCGTCGTCGTCGTCGCCCCGGGCGCAGGCCGTGAGCGCCGAGCCCGACAGCACGGTGGCAGCGGCCGCGCCCACGCCGGCACGGCCCGCCCACTCGATGAAGCGGCGACGGGTGATCGGGTCGCCGGTGTGCTCGGCCATCAGCCGAGGTTCAGCCTCGCCTTGACCGACTGGTACTTGGCGTCCTGCGCCCGCACGAAGGCGATGGCTGCCTCGTCGGTGA
>DATAAM010000016.1:0-13110 GCA_036260075.1 Acidimicrobiales bacterium | reverse complement strand
GGTCGCGGCCAGGGGTGGGCGCTCCCGCCTCGCCATCGGGGCGGAGGGTGGCCAGGATGTCGGTCACCGCCTTGCGGATGGTCTGGGGGTCGATGCCCCGCTCGGCGTTGTAGGCCTGCTGGAGGCCGCGCCGGCGGTTGGTCTCCGAGATGGCCCGCTGCATCGAGTCGGTCACCTGGTCGGCGTACATGATCACCTGCCCGTCGACGTTGCGGGCGGCCCGGCCGATGGTCTGGATGAGGGACGTCTCCGACCGGAGGAAGCCCTCCTTGTCGGCGTCGAGGATGGCCACCAGAGAGACCTCGGGGAGGTCGAGACCCTCCCGGAGCAGGTTGATGCCGACCAGGACGTCGAACTCGCCCAGCCGGAGGTCACGCAGGATCTCGATGCGCTGGATGGTGTCGACCTCGCTGTGGAGGTAGCGGACGCGCACCCCGAGCTCCAGGAGGTAGTCGGTCAGGTCCTCGGCCATCTTCTTGGTGAGCGTGGTCACGAGGATCCGGTCGCCCTTGTCGGTGCGGAGCCGGATCTGCTCCATGAGGTCGTCGATCTGGCCCTTGGTGGGCTTGACGATGACCTCGGGGTCGACGAGCCCCGTCGGCCGCACGATCTGCTCGACGACCTGTGCCGACACCTGCAGCTCGTAGGGCCCGGGCGTGGCCGACAGGAACACGACCTGCTTCACCCGCTCGACGAACTCGTCGAAGCGCAACGGTCGGTTGTCCTTGGCCGACGGCAGCCGGAAGCCGTGCTCGACCAGCGTCTCCTTCCGGGAGCGGTCGCCCTCGTACTGCCCGTGGAGCTGCGGCACGGTGACGTGCGACTCGTCGACGATCAGGAGGTAGTCGTCGGGGAAGTAGTCGAGGAGCGTGTAGGGCGCCTCGCCCTCGGACCGGCCGTCGAGGTGGCGCGAGTAGTTCTCGATGCCGTTGCAGTAGCCGACCTCCTGCATCATCTCGAGGTCGTACTGCGTGCGCATGCGCAGGCGCTGGGCCTCCAGGTGCTTGCCCTGCTTCTCGAAGAACGCCAGGCGCTCCTGGAGCTCGTGCTCGATCGTTGTGATCGCCCGTCGCATGCGGTCTTGGCCGGTGACGTAGTGGGTGGCGGGGAAGATCGTGAGGTCGTCGATCTCGCCCAGGTACTCCCCCGTCAGCGTGTCAATGCGGCTGATGCGCTCGACGTCGTCGCCGAACAGCTCCACCCGCACGGCGAACTCCTCGTAGGCCGGGTGCACCTCGATCGTGTCGCCCCGCACCCGGAACTTGCCGCGCACGAGGTTCATGTCGTTGCGCTCGTACTGCATGTCGACCAGCTTCGAGAGGATGTAGCGCTGGTCGTGGCGGGCGCCCTGCTTGAGGCGGAGGATCTGCCTCTCGTACTCCTCGGGTGACCCCAGGCCGTAGATGCACGAGACCGACGCCACCACGATCACGTCGCGCCGGCCCAGCAAGGCCGAGGTGGCCGAGTGCCGGAGGCGGTCGATCTCGTCGTTGATGGACGAGTCCTTCTCGATGTAGGTGTCGCTCGAGGGGATGTAGGCCTCGGGCTGGTAGTAGTCGTAGTAGGAGACGAAGTACTCGACTCGGTTCTCCGGGAAGAACTCGCGGAACTCGTTGGCCAGCTGGGCGGCCAGCGACTTGTTGGGGGCGATCACCAGCGTGGGGCGTTGGACCTGCTCGATGGTCCAGGCGATGGTGGCCGACTTGCCGGAGCCGGTGATGCCCAGGAGCGTCTGGAACCGGTCGCCCCGGCGCACGCCCTCGGCCAAGGAGGCGATGGCCTTGGGCTGGTCGCCGGCGGGCTGGAAGTCGGACACGACCTTGAACGGCGGCACGGGTGTCAGGACCTGCGAAGGGGTTGTGGAGCAGGGACGGGGGCGGCTGGGCGGGGGCCCCGGCCGGCACCGCCATGAGCAGTCAGGCGAAGAGCCATGAGGACAGGCTACCGACGGGGTGTGACAAGAACGGCCGGCTACAGCACCACTGTCAGGCCGGCGTCGACCACCAACGAGGCCCCGTGCACGTAGGCGGCCTCGTCGGAGAGCAGAAACCGCACCACCCGAGCCACCTCCATGGGGTCGGCCACCCGGCCCAGCGGGATGCGGGCCTCCAGCTGCGCCCGGGCGTCGGGCATGGCGAGGATGGGCGCCAGCATCGGCGTGTCGACGGCCCCGGGGCACACGGCGTTGATGCGGATCCCGTCGACGGCCAGCCGGTGGGCCATGGAGTGCGTCAGGCCCAGCACGCCCGCCTTGGAGGAGCAGTAGGCGGGCACCATCCCGTTGCCGATGATCGCCTCCACCGAGGCGATGCCGACCACGGCCGAGCCGGGGTTGGCCGCCTTCAGGGCGGGCAGCAGGGCGCGGATGGCGAAGGCCTGGCCCCGCAGGTTGACGTCGAGGACGGCGTCCCACGAGTCCTCGTCGGTGAAGTCGATCGGCATGGGACCGGCCACGCCCGCGGCGTGCACCAACCCGCCGATCGACGGCAGGGCGGCGGCCGTCTGCTGGGCGGCTTCCTCCACGGCCGCCTGGTCGCGCACGTCGACCTCGAACGCGACCGCCTCGACGCCGTGCTCCTTGGCACACAGCTCGGCCGTCTCCTCGGCCCCGGCCAGGTTGACGTCCCAGGCCGCCACCGGGCGCCCCACCTCGGCCACGGCCCTGCAGGTGGCCCGGCCGATCCCGGAGGCGCCGCCGGTGACGACGACGCCCGTGGTCGGCGATGAGATCACGCCGGCACCTTACGGGAAGGCGTGCACGATGAGCCGGTAGTTGAGCGACCGGAGCGGCGGCTTCCGAAGGAGCGCCCGTTTCAGCGGCCCCAGCGGGTGCAGGGGCGGCGGCCCGGCCACGGTGACGGAGCGGGAGAACCCCGCCGCCCGGCACAGCGCGTGCAGGCCCGCCTCGTTGGGCGCGTACCAGTTGCCGAAGTCGGCGCTGAGCTCGTCGCCCGGGTAGAAGGCCAGCAGCCGTTCGTGCTCGTGGTGCCGCACCCACACCGCCTCGGTCTCGATCACCGCCACCTCCTTGGTGACGCGGCGCAGGCGCTCCAAGGCGGTCAGCGGCTCCTTCATGTGGTACAGCACGCCGAGGTACAGGACCACGTCGAAGGCGCCCAGGTCGTCGAGGTCGGCGACGGTGAAGTCGGCCACGTACGGCTCCACCGCGCTGCCCAGCACCTCCTTGGCGAGATCGAACCCCCGCCGCCCCGGCAGGTCGTCGCCCCGCCAGAACTCCGTCTCGTCCTTGCTCTGGTCGGGCAGCACGCCCTCGGCCCGGCACCGGTCCCAGTAGGCGGCGCGGGCGTCGAGGTCGACGCACCAGGCGTAGTGGTCGAGCGCCACCACCCGGGCCGCGCCCGCCCGTTCGACGTGGAAGGAGTAGAAGCCGTCCCAGGCCCCGACATCGAGCACGCTGCGGCCCGTGACGTCGGGAAGTGTGTCGAGCGGGATCGTGCCTGCCCCCGCCTGCCCGGGGGTGACGACGCCGTGGCCCAGGTCGATGGCGTGGTGCCACCGGATCCCGTCCACCCGGCGACGCAGCTCGGCGACGTCCACGGCCGGGGGACCCTAGCGGGTGGCGGGATCGGCGAAGCGCGTCGAGAAGGCCGGATCGGGCTCGCAGCGGGCCCCCAGTCGCCGGAGGCCGTAGCCGCCGTCGGCGGCCACGAAGCGAGTGTCGGTGGGGTCGCGCACGGCGATCTCGTAGTTGTACCGACCGGAGACGGGGTCGTGCTTGTCGTAGAACGGCACGTCGCGGTGGAGGTGCGAGTAGCCGCCCGACCACGGCGCTTCGAGGGTGGCCAGCCGGATGCCGCACAGGTCGGGGCGCCGATGGGCGGCGAACAGGAGGCGGTTGACCTCGCCCGACTGGGCGAACGCCGAAGCGCCCGCGGCGAAGAGGTGGTCCTGGCCGACGTCGCGCATCGTGAGCCGCTCGATCGTGACCGCCTGGAAGGCCACGGGGGCGAGCACCACGGCGCCGAGGACTGGGACCACGAACTGCCGTCGCACCCGCCGGCCCACCTCGTCGAGCCCGATGCCCACGGCGATGCACAGCAACGGCACCACGGCCAGCACGAACCGCGCCTCCTTGTGGCCCTCGACGGAGTGGGCCAGGAGGAAGACGAGCGGGGCCGCCACCAGGGCAGGGGCCCGGCGCCCGGCAGCCGCCGCCAGGACGACGAGCAGGAGCGACACAGGCCCGATCGAGAGGAACAGGAAGCGGAGGTAGTAGTGGAACGGCGATTCACCGAACGCCCCCGCCACGTCCTTCATCACGTTCCAGTTCACGTACTCCCACGCCGAGTGGAACGGCACGCCCCACGTGGCCCAGTCGACCACCCCGTACACGAGGGCCCCTGCGGCGAGCACCGCTCCCACCACCCGCAACCGCCGCCAGTCCCGCGCGAGCGCCAAGGCGGCGAGCGCCACCGCGCAGAACAGCGCGTTCTGGAGCCGCAGCAGCACGGCGAACGCCAGCAGGGCGGCGCCCACCGCGTGCCATCGCCCTCGCGGACGCAGCGTGAGCCACATCCCGAACGTGATCGGCGCCAGCGAGAGCGTCTCGCTCAGCGGGCGGTGGGCGAAGTAGACGGCGGGAGCCGCCAGGGCGCTGAGCGCGCCGGCGACGCACGCGGCGAGCTCGCCGCCGTCCCAGTCGCGCACGGCCCGGTACACCGCCCACGAGGCCGACAGCGAGGCCACCGCCACCAGCGCCCGCACGGCCACGACGTAGCGGTGGGGGTCGTCGAGGCCGACGGCGGCGAGCATCCACAACACGGCCCCCAGCAGCCCACCGACCGTCCAGCTCACGGCGCCGTGCACGTACTCCCAGGGCTGCCAGCCGTACCCGAACGCCACCCGGTGGCCCGCCTCGATCGTCTTGTGCACCTGGTCGGGCCAGTGGACCGAGTCGTCGGTCACGGCCAGGTGCAGCCGCACGACGAGCCCGACCGCCAGGCCTGCCGCCAACAGCACCGCGGGAGCCGTTCTGGTGGGGGAGGCCTCAGAACTCGACTCGGGGCGGCCGACGCACCTCCTCGCGCAGCGCCGCCTCGATCTCGAAGAACTCGTGCTCGGTGAAGTGGAACTGCCGGGCGATCAGGTTGGAGGGGAAGGACTGGACCCGCGTGTTGTAGTCCTGCACGTTGGCGTTGTAGAAGCGCCGGGACGCCTGGAGCCGGTCCTCGGTGATGGCCAGCTCGTGCTGCAGCTTCAGGAAGTTCTCGTTGGCCATCAGGCGCGGGTAGTTCTCGGCCACGGCGAACAGTTGCCGCAGGGCGCCGACCAGCGGCCCCTCGGCGGCGGCCTGCTCGGCGGGCGAGCCCTGGGCCGCCACCGCTCCGGCCCGAGCCTGCGTCACCGAGTCGAGCACGTCCCGCTCGTGGGCGGCGTACCCCTTCACCGTCTCCACCAGGTTGGGGACGAGGTCGTAGCGGCGTTGCAGCTCCGTGTCGATGTTGGACCACGCGTTGCGGATGAGGTTCCGCTGGTTCACGAAGCGGTTGTACGACACGACCACTGCGATCCCGAGCACGGCGAGGACACCGAGCACGATCCACACCACTGTCACGAGCCGGCCTCCCTCTCGGTGCCGTAGTCGGCCCACACCAGGCGGGGGATCCTCTCGATGAACCCCTTGCCTGCGTGGAGCAATGTCGTCAGCTGGGCGGGCGGCAGGCGCTTGCTGTGCACGAGCACCCACTCCCCGCTGACTTCATAGCAGTGCGGCCCTGCCGTGGCGAGGAGCCACTCCATCATCCGGGCGTCCACCAGCTTGTAGGCGAACTGCCGGTCGTCGGCGTGCACCCGGAAGCGCCGGTTGAACTGCTCCGACTCGAACTGCACGTCGTCGAAGCCGAGCTTGTCGAACAGCCGCGACAGCGGGTTCTCGTGGCGGATGCGGACGTGCGGCAGGGTGGCGTCGACCGTCGTCAGCATGATCGAGAAGTGCGAGTAGCTGCGCGACGAGCCGCCCTGGCTGTCGTGGTCGTCGTCGTAGTACCAGTAGTCGGCCAGCCGCACGGGCCTGTCCTCCCACGTGCCGGTGAGCACGTTCTCGCAGCCTCGGCCGTCGCCCAGTGTGAAGAGGTGGAAGTCGAGGCGGGCCAGCCCGTGCGGGTCCTTCTGCGAGTAGTCGAAGCCGCGCTCGAGCGCCCAGAGGGCGAGGTCTTCGCGGCGCTGCTTGGCCTGCTTGAAGTGGCGGACGACGACGAAGATCACCAAGGCGAAGACGGCGATCACCGCCACGGCGATCAGCGCAAAGAACGCATCCAGGACCAGCACCGCTCCACCTCCTCCCGCAGACCCGCGAGCGAGCCGCTGTTGTCGATCACGAAGTCGGCGGCCGCCAGCCGTTCCCCGCGGGTGGCCTGGGCGGCGACGCGGGCGCGGGCGTCGGCCTCGTCCATCCCCCGCTGCTCGACCAGTCGCGCCACCGCCACCTCCACCGGCGCGTCCACGACGACCACGCCCGCCACCGGGTAGCGGTCGCGGCCCCCGGTCTCCACCAGCAGCGGGAGGTCGAGGACGACGACGCGGTCGGTGTCGGCGTGCTCGGCCAGGCGCCTCGCGATCTCAAAGCCGACCGCCGGGTGCACGATGGCGTTGAGGTCGGCCCGGGCCTGCGGGTCGGCAAAGACGACGGACGCGATCGTGGGGCGGTCGGTGGTGCCGAAGCGGGCGACCACGGCGTCGTGGGCCGGGCCGCCCGGCTCCACCACCTCGCGGGCGATGCCGTCGGCGTCGACGATGACCGCCCCTCGCTCGGCGAGGAGCCCCGCCACCGTCGACTTGCCCGATCCGATGCCTCCGGTGAGGCCGATCACCACCACGAGGCGATGCTACGGGCGACGCGTCACGGTCGGAGGCGTTTCGGTCCGCCCAGCGGACCGAAAGGCCTCCAACGCGGGGGCGACTGCTATTCGGCGGGCGCCTCGTCTGCCCCCGCCTCAGTGGCCTCGGCGGCGGCCGGCTCGGTGGCCTCGGCGACGGCCTCGCTCGCCTGCTCGACCGGCTCGCCCGTGTGCGGGTCGAGGCCGTACTCGGCGGCGTAGTCGGCCCAGGCCGCCTGGGCCTCGTTGTCGGGCGTGAACTCGGTGCTGACGGCGGGGCCGATGTAGTTGCCCTGCTCGTCGTAGGCGTGCTCGCCGAAGTGCTCGCGGTACTCGGCCGCCACCTCGCCGCCTTCGGCCGCCTGCTTGATCGACAGGCTGATGCGGCGACGGGACAGGTCGATGTCGATGATCTTGACCCATAGCTCCTCGCCCGGCGTGACCACCTGCTCGGGCAGGTCGACGTGGTGCACTGCCATCTCGGAGATGTGCACCAGGCCCTCGATGCCCTCGCCCACCTGTACGAAGGCGCCGAACGGCACCAGCTTGGTGACCCGGCCGTACACCAGCTCGCCCACCCGGTGGGCGTTGGCGAACTCCTGCCACGGGCCCTGCTGGGTGGCCTTGAGCTAGAGGCTGATGCGCTCCTTGTCGAGGTCGACGTCGAGGACCTGCACGTCGATCTCGTCGCCCACCTGCACCACCGACGACGGGTGGTCGACGTGCTTCCACGACAGCTCGGACACGTGCACGAGGCCGTCCATGCCGCCCAGGTCGACGAAGGCGCCGAAGTTGACGACCGACGACACCACGCCCCGGCGCGTCTCACCCGGCTTGAGGTTGGCGAGGAAGTCTTCGCGCTGCTCCTTCTGCGTCTCCTCCAGCCAGGCCCGGCGGGACAGCACCACGTTGTTGCGGTTCTTGTCGAGCTCGATGATCTTGGCCTCGAGCGTCTTGCCCACGTAGGGCTGGAGGTCGCGCACCCGGCGCAGCTCGACGAGCGAGGCGGGGAGGAAGCCGCGCAGCCCGATGTCGAGGATGAGGCCGCCCTTGACGACCTCGATCACCGGCCCTGTGACGACGCCGTCTGTCTCCTTGATCTGTTCGATCGTGCCCCAGGCCCGCTCGTACTGGGCCCGCTTCTTGGAGAGGACGAGGCGACCCTCCTTGTCCTCCTTCTGGAGCACGAGCGCCTCGACCTCCTCGCCGAGGCTGACGATCTCGGACGGGTCGACGTCGTGGCGGATGCTCAGCTCGCGAGCGGGGATCACGCCCTCGCTCTTGAAGCCGATGTCGAGCAGGACCTCGTCCTTGTCGACCTTCACGACCGTGCCCTTGACGATGTCGCCGTCGTCGAACTCGACGATGGTGCCGGCGATGGCGTCTTCAAGGGACATGCCCCCGAGGTCGTCCTCCGTGATCTGCTTGGGGACGTACTCGTCGTCGGGGATTTCAGTCGTCGTGGTGTTGTCGGACATGGATGAGTTCGCTTTCGGTTCGGACAGGGATCAGGAAAGCGTACCAACGGTTGGCTTGCGGGCGACCACGAGGAACTCCGGGTGGTCGATGTCGGGCGGGGTGCGCCCGTACGCGCCCGGCGTCACCGCCCAGATGTGCTCCGCTCGCAGGCCGTTGCGGTCGCACAGGAGGCGCAGCTCGCGCGGCGTGAAGCACGACGTCCAGGCCTCGAACTCGGCCTCCTCCCCCGCTTCGTTCTTCACCACCGCCCGCTCGTGGTGCACGCCCGCGTCGGCGTCGAACACGTCGCCTTCCTCGAGGTAGCGGAGGGCGAAGTAGGCGGAGAACGCGGTCAGCGCCACTCGGCCGGTGCCGCCGGAGCGGGCGGCGCGAGCCATGCCTTCGAGCACGGAGTGGTCCTCCTCGCCGACGAGGCCGAAGGCGCCCTGGCACAGCGAGATCACCGCGTCGAACTCGTCCTCGTAGGGGAGGTCGCGTGCGTCGCAGCGCCGGAACGTCGCGGTGGGCGGCGCGTCGCGGCTCGCCAGGTCGACGAAGCGCGCGGAGATGTCGACGCCCACCACGTGCATGCCGCGCCGGGCCAAGGCGTGCGCGTGGCGGCCGGGGCCGCAACCCACGTCGAGCACTCGGTCGCCCGGTGTGAGCGCCAGCACGTCGACGAGGAAGTCGACCTCCTGCTCGGTGCCCTTGGTGAACGAGTAGCGCAGGTATGCCTCTCCCATGTGCTCGGCCATCGGCTCGAACCAGTGCCGCATGGGTGCTCAGGCTACGGACCACCGGGGCGTGGGTACAGCGGCCCCATGCCGAAGAAGCGCCGAGGCGGCGACCCGCTGGAGGAGAAGGTGCTCCCGCTGGTGGCGGTGGGCGCGTTCGCAGCGGGGGCGGGCACGGCGATGTGCGACGGTTCCAGGAGCGCCACCATGCCGACGGCGGGCGACGCCGCGTTGGGCCGTTCGACCGGGAGTCGGCGGGCGTCGAAGAGGAGACCGCCCCCAAGGGCCGCGTGCTGCGCTTCGCCGAGCGGCGGGGCTGGCGCTGGCTGGGGCGGGTGCTGCAAGTGCAGCGCCGCTACGGCGAGCTGCGGGGCAACAACCTGGCCGCCTCGGTCACGATGCAGTCGTTCCTCTCCCTGTTCCCGCTGCTGCTCCTGGTGGTGGCAGTGCTCGGCTTCGTCTCGGCCCGGAGCGGCACCGACGTGGCCGCCCGCATCGTCGGCCAGCTGGGCCTCAGCGGCGACGCCGCCGACGCCATCCGCGACGCGGTCGAAGCCGCCGAGCGGTCGCGGCGGGCGTCGTCGGTCGTCGGCCTCCTGGGCCTGACGTGGTCGTCGCTGGGGCTCGTGGCCGCGCTCCAGTACGCCTTCGACCAGGTGTGGCAGGTGGAGGACCGCGGCGCCAAGGACAAGGCGTTCGGATTGCTGTGGCTGGGCGGTGCGGGCATCCTCTTCGTGGGCGCGGCAGGGGCGACCACCGCGCTGCGGTGGCTGCCGGGCGCGCTCGCCCCGCTGGGCGTGCTGGTGACGACGGCGGTGACGTTCGGCCTGTGGCTGTGGACGTCCAAGGTCCTGCCCAACGTCGACGTGGGTTGGCGCCCGCTCGTGCCCGGGGCGATCCTCGGCACGCTCGGCCTCGAGGTGCTGAAGGTGGTCGGCGCCTACTGGGTGCCGCGGGCGGTGGCGTCGTCGTCGGAGCTGTACGGCACCATCGGCGTGGTGTTCGCCGTGCTGGCGTGGCTCCTGCTGTTCGGCAAGCTCGTGGTCTACGCGGCGGTGCTCGACGTCGTCCTCTACGAAGGGAAGCGAGGCACCAAGCGGGCGACAGTCGAGCTGCCCGACCACTCGATGGTGGCCGACGAGGTGACGCGGTCGGGACGGAGCGAGCTCAGCGCTCGACGGTGAACAGCGCCGCCCGCACCGAGGTGTTGCGAATGCGACGGCCTTCGGGCGGGTCTCCCACCACGGGGCCGGCGCGCAGCCGGGGATGGGCGACCAGGGCCGCCCGCCACTCGGCGTCGAGGCGCAGGAAGAGGTCGAACCACTCGGGCGCGTCGGCCGGCGGGCGCAGGCGGGGCGAGACGAGCACGACGTGGGTGCCGGGGGCCAAGGGGTCGAGGAGCGAACGGGCGGTGGCGCCCACGTCGGCGGCGGCCAGCCGCTCCTCGATGTCGCGCCAGTCGGCCACCGTGGGGTCGGCCACGGGGCCGAGCGGGGTGGCGAAGCGCAACCCCGGTGTGCGCAGGTAGTAGCGCAGCACGGGCACCTGCTCGAACTGCGTGGAGACGACCACGTCGCCGGGGCGCAGGGCGCCGGCGAACGCGTTGGTGACGGTGCGGACGTTGCTCTTGCGAGTGGCGCGCGGCTCGGGTGCCTCGCCGGCCAGGCGTGCGACGGGGTCGATCCACACGACGAGCGCCACCAGGAGGGCCACCACCCCGTGCACGCCCGCCCGCGCCAGGCCGTGGGCGACCAGGAGGAGGGCGGGCCCGAGCACGACGGCCAGGTAGCGGGCGGCCCACGACGGCTCCACCTGCGTGCCCACCCAGGCCAGCACCACCGGCAGCACGAACAGGACGCCGAGGAACTGCACGGTGCGGGCCTCGCGGCCGACCCGGCCCCGTCCCGCCACCAGCGGGGCGAGCGCAGCGGCGGCCACCAGCAGGGCGGCCAAGACCCGCTGGTCGCCCGCCAAGCCGCCGAGCTGTCGGAGCGCGTCCTCCGGCCCGGGCACCCGCGACCACGGGGCGCCGGTGTGGCGGACCTGGTGCAACAGGATCGGCAGCCACGGGGCGAAGCACAAGGCGGCGACGCCGAAGCTCAGGGCGCCGTCGCGGGCCAGGCGAGGCCGCCGGTACCGGCTGCGCGCCCACACGGCGGCGACGGCCGCCACCGCGGCGGCGGCCACGTAACCGCCCCACGCGTGGGTGTAGAGCATGGCGACCAGCGAGGCCGCGAAGGCGGGCAGCATCCGGCGCTCGCCGTGGAGGAGCGCCCTCGTGCACGTGGTGGCGACGAGCAGCGACAGCAGGGCGAGGAGCGTGTAGGGGCGGGTCTCGTTGGCGTAGGCGGTCAGGAACGGCAGCCCGGCGGCAAGGACGGCGGCCACCCGGCCGGTCCGTTCGCCGAACACCGTGCGGCCCGCCCACCAGGCGACGGGGATGCAGGCCAGCGCAAACGTCCACGAGAGCGCGTGGGTGGCCGCCTCGCCGTCGCCGAACAGGCGCATCCAGAGGTGGAGCACGAGCGAGTACAGCGGCGGCGCGCCGTCCTGGCGCAGGACGCCCGGCAGCTCCGCGAGGGAGTGCGAGGCGATCCCCACCGAGATGCCCTCGTCGATCCAGAACCAGGCGTGGCGGCCTTCCCACCGCAGCAGCCCGGACGCAGCGACCAGGGGGACCAGCCACACGAGCGTGGGCAGCCCACGGCGGCTGGGGGCCGGGGCCGAGGGGGACGGGACCGCCGTTGCGGGCGCAGGGGCGGGCAGGACCCGGATGTCGGTGGCGACCGACGAGGGCGTGGTCGTCGTCGCGCCCGGTTGTCCTGGCCCCATGCGGTCGCCCTCGTGCTCTCGGTCGGTGCCCAGCGGTACCCGAGGCGGGCCGTCGGCGAAACGCGCCGCCTCGGTCAGCCCGGGAACGTAGCAATCGCGGCCGCGGCGCGGTCCATCGCAGCCCGGGCCGCGCCGGGGTTGCGGGCGTTCGCCAGCATGACCGCGAAGGTGACCCTCCGGCCCGCGCCGGTGGTCGTGGTGTAGCCCGCCAGCGTGACCACGCCGGGCAGCGTGCCCGTCTTGGCCGCCATGCGGCCTGCTGCCGCCGTGCCGCACAGCCGGGTGCGCAGGGTGCCGTCGCCGCAGGCCACCGCCAGCGCCCCGCGCAGGGCCACGTGCGAGGGCAGGCGGTCCATCGCCTCCAGCCAGGCCACTTCGCCCGCGGCGGTGTGCCTGCTGATCGGCGACAGGCCCGAGCCGTCGGCGCCGAAGCCACGAGGGACGCCCAGCTCGTCGGCCAGGCGGTTCACCGCTTCGATCCCGCCACCGGTGGAGCCCTGCCCGAGGACCCGGGCGCCCAGCTCCTTGAGGAGGAGCTCGGAGGCGAAGTTGTCGGAGCCCTTGAGGATGCCGCGGGCCAGCTCGGCCAGCGTGGGCGACTCCCGCACGGTGACGAGCTCGCCGGGGCCGTGCGGGTGGGCGCCCAAGCGCGTCGGCCCGCCGAAGGCCACGCCGCCCCACCCCAGGCCGATGCGAGCCCGCTCGCCGTTGGGGCCGGCGGGCTCGGCCAGGAAGGCGGCGTCCCGACGCCACCCGTTGCGGTCGACGGCGAACGACGACAGCGGCCCCGACTCCGACGGCACCCAGTCGGGCCGCCAGCCCGGGCCGGACCGGGCACGGTCGTGGCGGGTGTCGTCGATGTAGAGCGCGCCGGTCACCCGGCGCACGCCCGCCCGGGCCACGGCGTGGCCGAGGGCGAACAGCGCCTTGCGGTCGAGGGTGGGGTCGCCGCCGCCCACCACGACGAGGTCGCCCGCCAGCGTGCCGTCCGGGTGCAGTGCGCCCACGCGCCGCACCTCGGTGCGCAGGCGGGCGTCGGGACCGAGGCGGGCCAGCGCGGCGCCCACCGTGTAGAGCTTCTGGGTCGACGCGGGCGGCAGACCCACGGCGCCGCTGAGGTCGACCACGCGCCCGACGCCCTCCACCGACACGACGACAGCGGCGTCGGCCGTGGACCCGCCCAGCGCAGCCAGCACCCGAGCGCGGTAGTCCTCGATCGGCCCGGCGGCGGCGGGTTCGGTGGGCGCCGC
>DATAAM010000015.1:0-26789 GCA_036260075.1 Acidimicrobiales bacterium | reverse complement strand
GATCGTCGGCCATGGCCGACGATCCGCCTCCCAGAACGGGGGTCGGTCACGACTCGAAGAGGAAGGCCGCCTCTTCGGGCTCGATGACGGCCCGGATCTCGTCGGCCAGCGCCGGATGCCGTTCGAGGAACGGGTCGGCGTCGACCACGGCGAAGGCGACCTCGCGGGCTGTCCGCACCAGGTCCTTGTCGCGCCGCAGCGACGCCAGCTTCAGGTCGCTGCGCCCCTTCTGCCGGGTGCCGAGGATCGTGCCCTCGCCCCGCAGCTCCAAGTCGACCTCGGCCAGCTCGAAGCCGTCGGTGGTGCGCTCCACCGCCTCGAGGCGGGGGTTGTCGGGCGGGCCGAGCAGGTAGCACCACGAGCGGGCGGCGCCCCGGCCGACGCGGCCGCGCAGCTGGTGCAGCTGGGCGATGCCGAAGCGGTCGGCGTCCTCGATGACCATGACCGAGGCGTTGGGCACGTCGACGCCCACCTCGATGACGGTGGTGGACACCAGCACGTCGACCTCGCCCCGCCGGAAGGCGGCCATCACGGCCTCCTTGTCGGCGGGCCGCATCTGTCCGTGCAGCAGGGCCAGTCGAAGGTCGGGGAACACCTCGGCCCGCAGCCGGTCGAACTCCACCGTGGCCGAGCTGGCCTGCACCCGCTCCGACTCCTCCACCAGCGGGCACACCACGTAGGCCTGTCGGCCTGCACCCACCTCCTGCTTCACCCGCTCCCACGCCTGGGCCTGCTCGAGCGGGCCACGGGCCCAGAGCGTGCGGACGGGCGTGCGCCCTGGCGGCAGCTCGTCGAGCACGGTCATGTCGAGGTCGCCGTACACGGTCATGGCCGCCGTGCGGGGGATCGGCGTCGCCGTCATCACCAGCACGTCGGGGTCGTCGCCCTTGCCCCGCAGGGCGGCCCGCTGCTCGACGCCGAACCGGTGCTGCTCGTCGATCACCACGAGCCCGAGTCGGGCGAACTCCACGCCCTCGAACAGCAGCGCGTGCGTCCCGATGAGGATGTCGACCTCGCCCGCCCGCAACGCCGCGTGGAGCCGGGTGCGGTCGGCCGCCGTGGTGCGGTTGGTGAGCAGCTCCACCCGCAGCGGGCGCTCGCCGAAGAGCGACGCCTCCACGTCGGGCACCGCCACGTCGGCCAGCAGGGCCCGCACGCCGAGGTGGTGCTGCTCGGCCAGCACCTCGGTCGGCACCATGAGCGCGCCCTGGTACCCGCCCTGCACGGCGGTCAGCAGCGCGCTCACCGCCACCACGGTCTTGCCCGAGCCCACGTCGCCTTGCAAGAGCCGATGCATCGGGTGCGGGCCCGCCATGTCGGCCTCGATCTCGGCGATCGCCCGGCGCTGGGCGCCGGTGAGCGGGAACGGCAGCCGCTCGTGGAACCGCCGCACGAGCTCGCCGCCGGCCACGTGGCGGATGCCCTTCGACTCCCGCTCCACCGCCCGCTTGCGCAGCACGAGCATCACCTGGAGTCGGAACAGCTCGTCGAACGCCAGCCGCCGCCGGGCCGCCCACGCCGCGTCCAGCGACTCGGGCGCGTGGATCTGGCGGAACGCCCACGTGCGCTCGCCCAGGTCGAGCCGGTCGCGCCACTCCACCGGCAACGGGTCGACGAACTCGCCCGCCCGCTCCAGCGCCTCCTCCACCCAGGCGGCGATCTCCCACGTCTTCAGGTCGACCTTCTCCGACTGCGGGTAGATCGGAACGATCCGCCCGGTGCGGTCGCCGATGAGGTCGACCACGGGGTTGGTCATCTGGCGGCGGCCTCGGTAGAGGTCGAGCTTGCCGAAGAACACGGCTGTGGTGCCCACCGGCAGCTGCTTGGCCCGCCAGGCCTGGTTGAAGAACGTGCAGCGGAGGAACCCGGTGCCGTCGTGCACGTCGATCTCGGCCCGGGCGCTGCCCCGGTTGCGGCCGCGCAGGACGTTCGCCCGCTTGACCTCGCCGACCACCATCGCCTCCTCGCCCACCGTGAGCGAGCCGATGGGCACCTGCGTGGTGCGGTCGACGTAGCGGCGCGGGTAGTGGGTCAGGAGGTCGAGCACGCTCTCGACGCCGAGCTCCTCCAGCGCGTCCGCCCGCTTGGCGCCCACCCCGCGCAGCTCGGTGACGGGCGTTGTCGCGAGCTTCCCCAGCGTCCGCGCCACTACCCGCCCTCCCTCGTGCCGTTTCGGCACCGGGGAGGACGGTGGAGGGCACTACTCGATCGAGAACAGGTACGGGTACAGCGGCTGGCCGCCGTGGTGCACCTCGGCGGCGACGTCGGGCCGGTGCTCGCGCAACCACTCGGTGATGCGGCGGGTGTCGGCGGCCGACGCGCCGTCGCCCTCGATGATCGTGACGATCTCGTGCTCGTCGGTGACGAGCACGTCGAGCAGCCCGCACGCGGCCTCGGCCTGCGTGGGCGCCACCGCTTCGATGCGCTTGCTCGACAGCCCGATCCAGTCGCCCTGCTTGACCTCGCCGGAGTCGCGCACCGCCTGCGTCACCTCGCCCGACACCACCCGACGGGACGACTCGGCCATGACCGAGGCGTTCTCCGCCGCCGTGGCCTCGGGGTCGTACTCCAGCAGGGCGGCGAAGCCCTCGGTGATGCCGGTGGTCGGCACCACGGCGACGGGCTTCGACGTGAGGGGCGCCACCTGCTCGGCCACCGGGATGATGTTCTTGTTGTTGGGCAGGATCACGACCTGCTCCCCGGGCGCCGCCTCCACCGCTTCGAGGATCTGGGCGGTGGACGGGTTCATCGACTGGCCGCCCGCCACCACCTTCTGCACGCCGAGCGAGTGGAAGATGCGGCGGATGCCGTCGCCCGTGCCCACGGCCACCACGGCGGTGGGCACCGGCTCGTGGTGCTCCTCCGGCTCGGCCGCCTCGGCCGCCTCCCGCACCCAGCGCTCCTCCTCCACCTGCTCGTGGAGGTCGGTGACCCGGATGTTGCGGGGCCGGCCGCAGTCCATGGCCGCCTCGATGGCGGCGCCGATGTCGTCGGTGTGGATGTGGCAGTTCCAGATGCCGTCGCCGCCCACGACCACGATCGAGTCGCCGATGCCCGCCCACACGTTCTTGAAGGCGGGGATCGTCTCGTCGGGAGCCTCGAGGAAGTACATGACCTCGTACCGCAAGTCGCTGCCGGCCTCGTGGGCCGCGTGCACGGCCGTGTCGATGCGCTCGACGGCCGCCTCCACGACAGGGGGCTGGGGCAGCGGCCGGCCGCACACCACGTGGAGGAAGGCGTCGAGCAGGAGGAGGAAGCCGGCGCCGCCCGCGTCGACCACGCCTGCCTCCTTGAGGACGGGCAGCAGCTCCGGCGTGCGGGCCAGGGAGTCGGCGCCGGCCGCCTTGGCCGCGTCGAGCACGTCGACCAGCGAGCCGCCGCTGTCGGCCGCCTTGGCCGCCGCCTCGGCGGCCTCCCGCACCACGGTGAGGATCGTGCCCTCCACCGGCCGCATGACGGCCTCGTAGGCGACCTCGGCGGCGTGCTCCAGCGCGGCGGCCACGTCGGCCGGGCCCGCGGCGTCGAGGCCCTTGCAGCCGTCGGCCACGGCCCGGAGGATCTGCGAGAGGATGACGCCCGAGTTGCCCCGCGCCCCCATCAGGGCGCCGTGCCCGATGGCCTTGCAGGTGGCGACCATGTCGTCGTCGGCGGCCGCTGTCTCCTTGACGACCTCCTCCAAGGTGAGCGCCATGTTGGTGCCGGTGTCGCCGTCGGGCACGGGGTAGACGTTGAGCCGGTTGACGGCCTCCTGGTGCGCCCGCAGGGCGTCGCGGTAGGTGGACATCGCCGCTCGCAGGTGCGCCGCCGCCAGCCGCTCGAGCGTCTCCATGGGTGCGGATGCTAACCTCGTCGGGTTCCCGGCAGTCCCCGAGCAGGAGCGTGCGCGTCATGGCAGCGGTGTGCGAGGTGTGCGGCAAGCACCCCTCTTTCGGCATGAGCATCAGCCACTCGCACCGGCGCACCAAGCGGCGGTGGAACCCCAACATCCAGCGGGTGCGGGCGATCGTCAACGGCGCGCCCAAGCGGGTGCACGTCTGCACCTCCTGCATCCGGGCCGGAAAGATCCAGAAGGCGGCCCACTAGGCCCAAAGCCCCCGTTCTTTTCCCCGTTGGCGCACTGGCGTGCGCCAACGGGGAAAAGAACGGGGGTCCCCGGGGGGAGAGGGTCAGCCGGCGCCGAACACGGCCGCCAGCTCCTCGGGCGGCACGACCTCCAACTGGTCGTACGTGCACGAGCGCGGGTCGCGGTCAGGTCGCCAGCGGCGGAAGCGGGCCGCGTGGCGGAACCGGTACGGGCCCTGGAGGTGGTCGTAGGCCACCTCGCACACGAGCTCGGGGCGGAGCGGCTCGAACGACAGGTCCTTGGTGGCGTTCCACCGGCTGCGCACGTCGCCGGGCGCCCGCCCGGTGAACACGTCCCCCTCGATCCGGTACGGCGCCAGCTCGTCGACCAGCTCGCGGCGCCGGGCCATGGTGAACGAGGCCGTCACGCCGACGTGGTGGAACACCCCCTGCTCGTCGTAGAGGCCGAGCACCAGCGACCCCACGATCGGCCCCGTCTTGTGCCACCGGAAGCCCGCCACCACGCAGTCGGCCGTGCGCTCGTGCTTGACCTTGAGCATCACCCGCTGGTCCTCGCAGTAGGGCAGGTCGGGCCGCTTGGCGATCACGCCGTCGAGGCCCGCCCCCTCGAATCGGCGAAACCAGTCCTGCGCCACGTCACGATCCGAGGTCGCGGGCGTCACATGTACCGGCGGCCGGACCCCGGCCAGGACATCGCAAAGCAGCTCACGTCGCTCTCCGAACGCAACCGTTCGCACATCCCGGTTCCCCAGCGCCAGGATGTCGAACAGCACCAGTGAGGCCGGGGTCTCCGCCGCCAGCTTCGTGACCCGGGAGGCGGCCGGGTGCAACCGCAGCTGGAGGGCGTCGAAGTCGAGCCCCTGCGGCCCCGCCACCACCAGCTCGCCGTCGACGACGCAACGCTCCGGCAGCTCCCGCTTCACCGCCTCCACCACCTCGGGGAAGTAGCGCGACATGGGCCGCTCGTTTCGGCTGCCCAGCTCCACCTCGTCGCCGTCGCGGAAGACGATGCAGCGGAACCCGTCCCACTTGGGCTCCACGAAGCCGTGTCGGTCCTCCATGACCGCGAGCGCCTGGTCGAGCGTGCCCGACTTGGAGAGCATCGGCTTGACGGGTGGCATCACGGGGAGGTGCACCGCCACATCTTGCGCGCGAAGGCCGAGGATTTCTTCACGGGGCTGTCGATCCTGGGCCTCGTCGTTCGTGGAGAGGGGTGAAGGAGCCGGTACGGTGGCGGCCGTGGACCAAGGAGAGACGCCGTGAAGCAGTACCTGATGAGCGTGTGGCACGAAGAGGACTACGCCCCGCCCGCCGAGGAGATGCAGCAGATCTTCAAGGACGTCGACGCCTTCAACGCGGAGCTGGTGGCACAGGACCTCATGGTCTTCGGTGGGGGGCTGCACCCGCCGAGCACGGCCACCGTGGTGCAGGTCCGCGACGGCGAGGTGCTCACCACCGACGGGCCGTTCGCCGAGACCAAGGAGCAGATCGGCGGCTTCTGGGTCGTGAAGGCACCCGACCTCGACGCCGCGCTGGCGCTGGCCGCCAAGGCCACCGCCGCCTGCCGCCTCCCCGTCGAGGTGCGCCCCTTTCAGGAGGAGCCCGAGAGCTGATCGACGCGGCGGAGATCGACCGGGTCTTCCGGGACGAGTACGGCCGGGTCGTCGCCACGCTGGTCCGCCTCTTCGGCGACATCGACATCGCCGAGGAGGCGGTCCAGGACGCCTTCGTGGAGGCGGCCCGGCGGTGGCCGTCGGACGGGCTCCCGCCCAACCCCGGGGGCTGGATCGTCACCACCGCCCGCAACCGGGCGATCGACCGGCTGCGCCGTGAAGCGTCACGGCACGATCGCCATGCCCAAGCGGCGTTGCTCCGAGCCGACGACGAGCCACCCGAGGTGGGACCGGTGCCCGACGACCGACTGCGCCTGATCTTCACCTGCTGCCATCCGGCGCTGGCGGTGAACGCCCAGGTGGCGCTGGTGCTGCGGCTGCTGTGCGGCCTGCAGACGGCCGAGGTGGCCCGGGCCTTCCTCGTCCCCGAGGCGACCATGGCGCAACGGCTGGTCCGAGCCAAGCGCAAGATCCGCGACGCGGGCATCCCCTACCGGGTCCCGGAGGCGGCCGAGCTGCCCGATCGGCTGCGGCCGGTCCTGGCCGCCGTCTACCTCGTGTTCAACGAGGGCCACACGGCCACCGCGGGCGACGAGCTGGTCCGTCGGGAGCTGTGCGCCGAGGCCATCCGACTGGCCCGCCTGCTGGCCCGGCTGATGCCCGACGAGCCGGAGGTGGCCGGGCTGCTGGCCCTCCTGCTCCTGACCGAGGCGCGGCGTGAGAGCCGAGTCGCCGACGACGGCTCGCTCGTGCCCCTGGCCGACCAGGACCGGTCACGGTGGGACCGGGAGCTGATCGCGGAGGGCTGCGACATCGTGCGCCGCTGCGCCCGCCGCAACCAGCCGGGGCCGTACCAGCTGCAAGCCGCCGTCGCCGCCGTGCACAGCGTGGCCGCCACCGCCGAGGAGACGGACTGGAGGCAGATCCTCCGTCTCTACGACCGGCTCCTGCTGCACCTGCCCACGCCGGTCGTGGCGCTCAACCGAGCGGTGGCGTTGGCCGAAGTCGAGGGGCCGGGCCCCGCCTTGGCCGCGGTCGACGGGCTGGCCTCGCAGCTCGACGGCTACCACCTCTTCCACGCCACCCGGGCCGACCTGTTGCGCCGGCTCGGCCGCACCGACGAGGCCGCCGCTGCCTACGACGCCGCAGTCGACCGGGCGACGAACGCGGCGGAGCGCCGCTTCCTCGAACGACGTCGGGACTCGCTGCCGTAGCGACGGCCCGCATGCGGGGCGTCGGTTCCCTATCCTGCTGCGCTGCCTGACCGCTCTGGGGAGGAGGCGCGCCGATGCCGCCGACGGACGAGGACCTCGAGATCCGCATCGCCCCTGTGATGACCGGCGGCGTGAGCCTCGCCGTCTGGATGGGCGGCGTGACGTGCGAGCTCTACCGGGCCGTCTTCCGCGACGGCGCCTACCGCACACTGCTCGACGCCATGGGCGAGCGCGTGATCCTCGACGTGATCACCGGCACCAGCGCGGGTGGGCTCAACGGCGTGCTGCTCGCCGCCGCCTTGGCCCTGCGGCTGCCGGTCGAGCGCTTCAAGAGCCTGCGCGACGTGTGGCTGGACGACGGCTCCATCGGCGACCTCCTGCGGTCGCCGTTCGAACCCGACCCGCCCAGCCTGCTCAAGGGCGACGACCACTTCCTCGCCCGCATCCGCCACCACCTCGACGCCTGGTACCGGGCGTCGGGCGTCGAGCCGCGCTCGTCGCGGCCGCCGCAGAGCCGCGACGAAGGCGCCGAGCTGGTGCTGCTCGTGACGGCCACCACGCTGTCGGGGGAGCCGGAGCGATTCGTCGACGACTTCGGCCAGCCCATCAACCAGTCCACCCACGAAGCGCTCTTCCGCTTCGCGGGCACCGACCTGCTCACGCCCCAGTCGGCCGCCCAGTTGGCGCTGGCGGCCCGCACGTCGGCGTCGTTCCCGGGCGCCTTCGAGCCCAGCTACTGCCCGGTGAACGAGGTGGGCCCCACCGGGCAGCCCGACGTGGCCGGCATCGCGTCCTTCTCGCGCAGCCGGTACGCGATCGACGGCGGCGTGCTGCGCAACCTCCCCCTGGGACCCGCGGTCGACGCCGTGTTCCGCCAGCCCGCCCAGGCCGAGACGCGGCGCCTGCTCGCCTACGTGAACCCCGACCCGCCCGCGCCCGTCGACGAGCCGGCCGACGTCGTCGGGGTCCCCGAGCTGGCCACGGTGGTGGGAGCCAGCCTCATCAGCCTGCCGCGCCACGAGTCGGTCGCCGCCCACCTGCGCGAGATCAAGGCCCACAACCGGCGCGTCGCCCAGCAGCAGGAGTCGAGGCGCAACATCCTTCGCGTGGTCGACCGCGTCGACACCGCCGCCCGCGCCGTCTACGACGTGTTCAAGCGCCGCCGCATCGAGGACTCGGTGCGCGGCACCTCGGCGCAGGTCCTCCGTCGCGCCCTGCGCCTCTCGGTCGACGAGGCGCGCGCCCTCGAAGCAGAGGCCGAGCTGCGCAAGTGCGCCGAGAACCCGGTGCTGTGGTTCCCGACCACGTTCCCGCAGACCGGCCTCGTGCCCGCCGACGAGGCGAGCCAGGCCCCGTGGCCGTGGGGCATCACGCCGCTCGAGTACGCGGGCTCGACCCTCGGCGAGCTGCTGCGGCGGGCGATCGCCGCCGCCCGGGCGGACGAGGCGGCTCGCGGTCGGGTGAAGCGATGCCGCCGCGGCATCGGCGACGTGATCAGGGCGCTCGGCGCCCTGCGGGCGCTCGACGACGCGTACTGGGCGGTGCGCATCGCGCTGCTGGCGGACGAGCCGATCGACGTGCCTGCCTGGGCGCTGTCGTCCTACGAGCAGTGGCCTGCGGTCGACGACGCCACGAGGGCTGCCGTCCACCGGCGGCGGCCGGGCTTGGTCGAGCGCTACGACGAACGGGCGCAGGCTGCCGTCGCCGAGCTCGAAGCAGCGGGCATCCCGGTCACCGGGTTCACGCAGCAGGCCACCCGCCAGGCGCTCCACGACGTCGCCATGCGGTTCGCCACCGCGGCGTGGGAGGCGCGCGCCGACCTGCACGCGTTGGCGGCGGACAACCCGGAGGCCGCGCTCGTGATCGAGGCCGTGCTCGGCGGCGTCGAGGAGGACGGCCACCGGACGGAGATCGCCCGGCGCCTGCTGGCCCTGTTCGTGGTGCAGGTGGCGCTGGGAGGCGCCGAGTCGCCCCGCGAGCAGACGGTCGAGCTGCTCCAGGTGAGCTCGCAGGTCTGTCACGCCGTCGACGCGGCGCGGCAACGCACGTCGGCGGTGGGGAAGCTGACCGGCATCGGCCTGCACCACTTCGCCGCCTTCTTCAAACGGTCGTGGCGGGCCAACGACTGGATGTGGGGCCGCCTCGACGGGGCCGACCGGCTCGCGCTCGCCCTGCTCGACCCGCGGCGGCTGCGCACACGCTGCGAGGGCCCCGCCGAAGCCTGCGCGCTGGTGCGCGCCCTCGCCGTCGGCGACGGCCCCGACGCCGAGGCGCTGGCCGCCTCGTTCGACGCCGCCGGCATCGAGGCCGAGGTCGCCGCCGTGTACGCGTCGAGCGGCGGCCGGTCGCTGCCGAAGTCGGCACAGGCCGTGGCCCGGCGCCTCCACCTCGAGATCCTGCGCGAGGAGCTGCCCGCCGTGGCCGAGGCCGTCCGACGCAGCGAGCAGGCGGGCGGCGCGCTGGGCGAGCAGGCCGCCGCCTTCCTGCGGGCGGTCGACGGCGCGCTGCGGGCGGCTCCTGCCGCCCAGTGGCGACCGGAGGTGATCGAAGAGCTGCTCGGGCTGTGCCGGGTCGGTGAGGAGACGGTCGTGAGCGAGCTCGGCAGCGACGCCCTCACCCTGTCGGCGGCACAGGCGGCTGCCGTCACCACCTCGGCCCTGCGAGGGAGCAAGTCGGGGCTCGGCCCCGTTCGCAACCTGCTGCGCTCGGCGCGCGCCGTCGTGGTGCTCGTGTACGCGCTCCTCCGGGCGGCCGTCACCGGCGGGCCGGTCGGCACGATCGTCATCGCGGGAGGCCTGGCGGCGAGCGGCACCGTCGTGGCCCTCCGGGCCGCGGGCGCGGAGATCAACGGCCCGTGGGTGGCGTTCTCGGTGGCCGTCCTCGTGGTGTGGAGCGTCCTCGCCGTGGTGACCTCGGGCTCGCTCCTGGCGACGGTGCCGCTCGTCGGCGTGGTCGTGGTCGTCGGCGCGCTGAACGGGGACCGGTTGGCGGGGGCGCTGCAAGCCCCCGCCACCGGCTGGCGGGCCACGGTCGTGGACGAAGCGGCCGTCACGGGGCGCGTGGTGGCGGGCCTCTTCGCGGTCGCGGTGCTGGTCACGATCGCCTCGTTCTGGTCGACCGTCGCCGCCCGCGGCTGGGGACGCGGCGCCGCCGTGCGCCTCGTCGCCGTCGGGGGGTTCGTCGCCTTGGCCCTCTGGTCGAAGGCCGAGCTGCCCGACCGGCTGCCCGACTGGCTGGCCGACCCCACGCCGTCTGCCGGCAAGCAGGACGTGATCGCCTGGCTGGAGCGCGCCCACGACTACCGCATCGCCGTGGTGGCCGCCGTGCTGCCGGTGGGCGCGCTGCTGCTCGAAGCGGGCCGCCGCCTGCCCCGCGCCCTGGCGCGAGCCACATGGCTGCTGCGCTCCACGCGCCTGCTACCTCCGGCGCCGTTCCGGCCCGTTGTCGGCGCGGTCGCCGTGGCCGTGCTCACCGTGCTCCTCGCCGCGACGGCGTGGCTGCCCGGCGACACCGACGACGTGACCCGGTCGCTGCTCGGTGCCGTGGCCGCCCTGTTCGTGCTGTTCCCTCGCGCCTCCTGGGCGCCGTGGTCACGCGTCGACTGGTTGGTGGCGGGGGTCGATGAGCGGGCCACGTCGGCGGCCACCCGTGTCGGCGGTCGCTTCGGCGCCGCCCTGTGCATCCCGGTGGCCGTCGCCTGGGCGGCAGGGCTGTTCACCATGGCGCCGGAGAACGCCGACGACCTCGGTGCCGTGCTGCTGCACGCCGTCGTCATCGTGCTGGGCGTGGCGGCCCTGGAGGAGGTGCTGTTCCGGGGCGTGGCCCTGCGCCTCCTCGCGTTCAACGGCAACGCCGCCTCGGGCGCCCTGCTGTCGAGCATCGCCTTCGGCATCTCGCACGTGGTGGTGACCGACAGGCAGTTCGATGCGGCGGCGTCGGTGCCCGGCGTGGTGGTGTTCACGACGGCGGCCGGGCTGCTGTTCGCCTGGCTGCACCTGCGCACCAAGAGCCTGGTGGCGCCGGTGCTCGTGCACGCGGGCGTGAACCTCGCCGTCTACCTGGCCGTCGTCACGACGTAGGGCGAGCGGCGCCGAACCGGCGGGCCACCTCGGCCACCACCGGGTCGCGCTGGATCTCCTCCAGCGACTTCGGCAGCGGCAGCGACCAGTTGGGCCATTCGGTGGTGGTGCCGGGCACGTTGGGGCGTTCCTTCACCAGCAGCACGTCCTCCAACGTGGCGGTGACCACCATCGAGGGCACCTCGGCCAGTCGGCCGTACGTCTGCGCCACGACCTCGCCGGGCGACATGCCCTGCTCGACGCCGGCCCAGTCGTACAGCCGCTGCCGCAGCCGGGGCTCGTCCTCTCCCGCCCACACCCCCGCCACCGTGGGGAGGTCGTGCGTCGTCACCGCCGCCAGCGCCGCCTCGGGGAACTCGTCGCCGAACCACACCAGCCGGTACGACAGCACGCCGCGCCCTGTGAGCTCCTCGCGCATGCGGGGGTCGACGGTGCCGAGGTCCTCCCCCACCACGTAGGCGCCCGCCCGCACGCTCTCCAGCGCCAGGATGCCGAGAAGGTCCTGCGCCGGGTAGCGCACGTACGCGCCCTGGGAGGGGTCGCGCCCTTCGGGAACCCACCACAGCCGGAACAGCCCCATCACGTGGTCGACGCGCACGGCGCCCGCGTGGCGGAACATCGCCCGCACCGTCCGCACGAACGGCTCGTAGGCCGCCGCCCGCAGCGCGACCGGGTGGAGCGGGGGCAGCCCCCAGTCCTGGCCGCCGGCGTTGAACCTGTCGGGCGGGGCGCCCACGGTGGCGCCGAAGCAGAAGGCGTCCTGCCACAGCCAGCAGTCGGCACCGGCGGGGTCGCAACCGACGGCCATGTCCTGCATCACGGGCAGCTCGGCGCCCGCCGCCGCCAGCTGCTCGTCGACCAGCCACTGGAGCCACTGGTGGAACCGCAGCCGCTCCTCCGGCACCCGGGCCACGCCCGCGCCGTCGGGGTGCCGCACGTCGCCTGGCCACTGCTGCCACGGCACGCCGTGCTCCTCGGCCAGCACGCAGAACGCCGCGTACTTGCGCAGGGGCTCGCCGCCCTCGGCGCAGAAGCGCCGGAACGACGGGTCGTCGGCGTCGAAGCGCGCCTCGAGCGCGGCGCGCTTGCGAGCCCACACCTCGTCGCGGTCGATGAGGTCGCCCGGCGGGAACCCCTCGCCTTCGACCCGCAGGTACACCGGGTTCCGGAAGCAGCGACTGCCGGCGTAGTAGGGGCTGGGTTGCTGCACCGTGGGCAGCGACGCGTGCAGCGGGTTGATCAGCACCACCCCCGCACCCTGTGCCGCCGCCCAGCGGTTGAACGCCCGCAGGTCGCCCAGGTCGCCCATGCCCCAGCTGTGGCGCGAGTGCAGCGCGTAGAGCTGCACGGCCCACCCCCACGCGCGCAGCCGCTCGGGCAACCAACACCGCGCCGGCACCACGACGAACGGGGCACCCTCGAGCCGGTGGTAGCCCAAGGGCACGTCGGGCGGCAGAGAGCCGTCGACCGCGATCGAGGCCCCGTCCTCCAGCACCAGCTCGCCGTGCACGTCGACCGGCTCGCCGGCGGTGACGACGCGCACGTCGGCGTCGTCGGTGGCGGGGCCGAGCAGCTCGGCGATCGCCTCGACCGTCTCCCGAGGGACCTCGCGCCACTCCCCCCGCGAGTCCTCGTAGCCGGCCTCGATCACGGGCGCCGTTCTAACCGACCTACGATCGGTCGATGCCCGATGCGGTGGTCGTGGGGTCCGGGCCCAACGGGCTCGTCGCCGCCAACAAGCTGGCCGACGAGGGCTGGGACGTCGTGGTCCTCGAAGCGGCAGAGGAGCCGGGCGGCGCCGTGAAGTCGGCGGAGCTGATCGAGCCCGGCTTCGTGAACGACGTCTTCAGCGCCTTCTACCCGCTGGCCGCCGCGAGCTCCGCCGTCGAGTCGCTCCAGCTCGAGCGCTGGGGCCTGCGGTGGCGGCACGCGCCGCTCGTCCTCGCCCACCCGGCCCGCGACGGCACCTGCCCGGTCGTCTCCCGCGACCTCGACGAGACGGCCGAGTCCCTCGACGGGGCGGCGCCCGGCGACGGGGCGGCCTGGCGGCGCCTGTTCGAGCTGTGGGCCCGAGTGGGCGGGCCGTTCCTCGACGCCCTGCTGCACCCCTTCCCGCCCGTGCGGGGCACGCTGCGGTTGCTGGGCCGGCTGCGCCCCTCGGAGGTGACCCGCTTCGCCCGCTTCACCTTGCTGCCCGTCCGTCGGCTCGGCGAAGAGGAGTTCGACAGCCCGGCCGCCCATCGGCTGCTCGGCGGCTGCGCCCTCCACGCCGACCTCTTCCCCGAAGCGCCGCTGTCGGGCCTGTTCGGCTGGCTCCTCGCCTGCCTGGGGCAGGAGGTGGGCTGGCCCGTCCCCGAGGGGGGCGCCGGGCAGTTGAGCCGGGCCATGATGCGACGGCTGGAGGCGAGCGGCGCCAAGGTGCTGTGCGGCTCGCCCGTGGCCTCGGTGGTCGTGCGCGGCGGCCGGGCGGTGGCGGTGCGCCTGGAGGACGGCACCGAGGTCGACGCCCGCCGCGCCGTGGTGGCCGACGTCGACGCGCCGCAGCTGTACACGCGCCTGGTCGACCCCGAGCACCTGCCCCGCCGGGTCCTCGACGACATGCGCCGCTTCCAGTGGGACAACCCCACGGTGAAGGTGGACTGGACGCTCGACGCGCCCATCCCGTGGACGGCGGAGCCCGCCCGGCGGGCGGGCACGGTGCACGTGGCCGACACCCTCGACCACCTCACGGACGCATCGGCGGCCCTGGCCACCCGACGGGTGCCCGACGTGCCGTTCCTCGTCGTCGGCCAGCAGTCGATGACCGACCCGACGCGGCAGCCCCCCGGGAAGGAGACGGCCTGGGCGTACACCCACGTGCCGCCGGTCGAGGTCGACGCCGAGCGGGTGGCCGACTGCATGGAGGAGGAGATCGAGGCGCTGGCCCCCGGGTTTCGAGGCCTCGTCCGCGGCCGCCACGTCCTCTCCCCCGCCGGGCTGCAACGGCGCAACCGCAACCTGGCGGGCGGGGCGACCAACGGGGGCACCGCTCAGCTCCACCAGCAGCTCGTGTTCCGGCCCACGCCCGGCCTGGCCCGGGCCGAGACGCCGGTCACCGGGCTCTACCTCGGGTCGTCGTCGGCCCACCCGGGCGGCGGGGTGCACGGCGCCTGCGGCGCCAACGCGGCGCGGGCTGCCCTCTGGGGCGCCAAGCTCCCGCGTCGCTAGTGCCGAAGCTGCTTGTGCATCCGAAGCCGCGTGCCGCTCCCTCGTTCGGTGGGCGATTCCACGTCGACCTCGGTCATCAGCATGCGGATCAGGTGGAGGCCACGGCCCGACACGTCCTCGAGCCCGCCGCGCAGGTCGACGCGGAAGGGGTCGAAGCCCACGCCGTCGTCCTCCACCAGCACGGTGACGCTCTCCTCGTCGATCTCGGCCAGCAGGCGGATTGTCCCGGTGACGCCTCCGGGGAAGGCGTGGCGGACCACGTTGGCACAGGCCTCGTCGAGGGCCAGGATCACGTCGTCGACCGCCTCCGTCTCCCCCGTCGCCTCCTCCACGAAGCCGGCGACCGCCCGCCTCGTTCGCGGCAGGAGTCGCGCATCGGCAGGAATCTCCAGTTGGAGGACGAGTCGCATGTGCTTGCTCCGCCGGTCCGCAGTCAGGCATCAGGTTCCCTCGCCCGGAAGTGGACAAACCGGACGTGGCCGTGACGGCGCCGGTTCTTTGCGGCGCCGCCTCGTGGTCGAACCGCAGCCTCGTCCACGAGAGCCGCTGGTACCCGAAGCGGTCGATGAAGGCGGCCGAGCGGATGGCGTACTACGCCTCCCGGCTCCCGCTCGTGGAGATCGACGCCACCCTGCGCTTCCCTCCGACGCCCGACCTCGCCCGCCAGTGGGCCGAGCGCACGCCTGCGGGGTTCACCGTCGACGTGCAGGCATGGTCGCTGCTCACCGGCGCCGCCGCCCTGCCCGACTCCCTGTGGGAGGACCTGCGCGAAGAGGTGCGCCCCGACCTGCGTGACCGGCGGCGCCTGTACGCGGGCCACCTCTCCGAGGCGGGCCTGCGGGAGGCGTGGGCCCGCTTCGAGCACGCCTTGCGGCCCCTGGCCGACGCGGGCCGGCTGGGCGCCGTGGTGCTGCGCTACCCGCACTGGCTGAAGCCCGGCGACACCGGCCGGGCCCTGCTCGCCACCGCTCGGCGTCGACTGCCCGACTACCGGCTGGCCGTGGAGCTCGGCAACGCCGACTGGGTGGAGGGCGACGCGTGCGAGGACACGCTGGCCTTCCTCGAAGCCCACGAGCTGGCCTACGTCTGCCTCGACGGCCACGACCTCCCCCCGGTGGTGGCGTCGACCGCCGACCTCGCCGTGGTGCGCTTCCTGGGCCGCGACCCCGATCCGTGGGAGAGCAGCGGCTATCGCTACTCGGTCGAGGAGCTGCGCCAGTGGGTTCCGAAGCTCCGGGGCCTGGCCGAGGGCGCCGACGTGGTGCACGTCCTGTTCTCGAACACCTGGCGCGACTGCGCGGTCGGCAATGCCGAGGAGCTCCAGGCGCTGCTCACCTAGCGTGCAGCCATCGCGCCGACGATCGCCTGGTACGACTTCGGGGGCAGCGGGCCCGACCTGCTGCTGGCCCACGCCACCGCCTTCCACGCCCACGTGTGGCTGCCGGTGGTGGAGCACCTGCGCGACCGCTTCCGCTGCGTGGCGCTCGACGAGCGGGGCCACGGCGACTCCGACGGCGGCCCCGACGTCGACCTCGACTGGCGGGTCGCCGCCCACGACCTGTACGGCGTGATCGCGGCCGCCGGGATGCGGCAGCCGTTCGGGGTGGGCCACTCGGCGGGCGGCACCCACCTCCTCATGGCCGAGCAGGACGCGCCCGGCACCTTCCGCGCCCTGTGGTGCTACGAGCCGGTGATCCCACCGACACCGCTGCCGCCCAGCGCGGCGACGCTGGCGGAAGGCGCCCGCCGTCGCAAGGAGACGTTCGCGTCGCGGGAAGAGGCGCTCGCCCGCTTCCGGGCCAAATTCCCCTTCTCGCTGTTCGCGTCGGAGGCGTTGGCCGCCTACGTGGAGCACGGATTCGACGACGAACCCGACGGCACCGTGCGGCTCAAGTGCCGTCGCGACGACGAGGCCGTCGTCTACGAGGGCGGCGTCGGCCACGACGCGTTCGGCCGGCTGCACGAGGTGCGTTGCCCCGTCACGATCGAGTGCGGGTCCGCCCCCAGCCCCTACGGCCGGGAGGCCTGCGAGCTCTACGCGTCGCAGCTGCCGTCGGCGCGGGCGGTCGTGCTCGACGGCCTCACCCACTTCGGCCCGCTGGAGCAGCCCGCCCGCATCGCCGAGCGCATCGCCGCCGCGTTCCTGGAATGACCGACACCGTGCCCGCCGCACTGGCGGTGGCCGCGGGTGCGGCCGCCCAGGCCGTGATCGGCATCGGCTTCGCCCTCGTGTGCGCCCCCTTCCTGGTGGCGCTGGAGGGCGGTCGCGAAGGGGTGCGGACGGCCGTCCTGCTGTCGGGCGTGCTGAACCTGGCGATGCTCGTGCGCCACCGTCGTGAGGCCCGGCCCAAGGACGCGCTGTGGCTGCTCGTCCCGGCGTTGGCGGTCACGCCGCTGTTCGCCGCGGGCGTGCGACGGCTTCCCGCCCGCTCGCTGGAGGTGGCCGCAGGCGTGGTCACGCTCACGGCGGTGGCGGTGCTGGCCGTGGGCGTGCGCGTCCGGGCGGCGCGGGGTCGCGTCGGCGCCGTGGGCGCCGGGGTGGTGAGCGCGGCCACCAACGTCGTGGCCGGCATCGGCGGGCCACCGGTGGCGATGTGGGCGGTCAACGCCGACTGGCCGCCGCGGGAGGCGCGCGCCACCTTCCAGCTCTACTTCCTGTGCCTCAACGCAGTGGCGCTGGCGGGCCTGGGCCTGCCCTCGCCGGCCCCGGTGCTGTTCGCCGCCATGGGCGCCGGGTGGGCCGTGGGCGCCGCCCTCGACCGGTACGTGAGCGATCGGGCGGCGCGGGCCGGCGTGCTCGCGCTGGCGGCAGCCGGGGCGGTCATCGCGCTGGTCTGAGGTGCTTGGTTGGCCCACCCGGTACTGTTCCGTCCATCCCTGGCGAATCGACCCGTGGGGACGGCTCGGGCGAGATGAAGATCGACGAGCTCGCCCAGCGCGCCGGCACCACGAGCCGGAACATCCGCGCGTACCAGGAGCGAGGCCTGCTCCCGCCGCCGCGGCTGGTCGGCCGGGTGGGCTACTACGGCCAGGGCCACCTGGCCCGGCTGCGGCACATCGCCACCCTGCTCGAGCGGGGGTTCTCGCTGGCGTCGATCCGGGAGCTGTTCGACGCATGGGAGCGCGGCTACGGCCTGCCGGAGCTGCTCGGGTTCGAGGAGGCGCTGGCCGCGCCGTGGGAGGAGGAGCAGGGCAGCGCCATCCTCAGCGTGGCCGAGCTGGAGGAGGTGTTCGGCGCCGACACCCGGGCGCTGGTCCAGGCCGTCCGCCTGGGCCTGCTCGTGCCCGAGGGCGACGACGCCTTCCGCGTGCCGCACGCCCGCCTGCTCGACGCGGGCCGCGCCCTGGTGGCGGCGGGCGTGCCCCTGTCGGTCCTCCTGGCCGAGGTGGAGCAGCTGGTGGAGGACGTCGACCGGGTGGCCGACCGGTGGGTGGGGGTGTTCATCGAGCACGTGTGGCACGACTACGTGCGCCGCGGGATGCCCCCCGAAGAGCTCACGCAGATGACCGCGTTCCTGCGGCAGGTGCGCCCGCTGATCGGCGGGGTGGTGGGGCCGTTGCTGGCGCAGGCCATGGAGCGGCGCATGAGCGCGATCACCGCCGAGACCCTGGGCGCCCCGCCGCCCAAGCGCCGCGGCCGCCCCCGCGCCTCCTGACCCTGTTCCCCGGTGCGACTCAGCGCCCCGGATCCAGGAACAGGGCAAGCGGCGTGGCCAGGAGCCGGCCCCGTGGCGTGAGCCGCACGAAGCCGGGCCGGTCGGCGGGCTCGACCAGCCCGTCGAGGGCCTCGTCGTCGGCGTCGAGCGCGTCTCGGGGCACGCCGTCGCGGGTGCGCAGGGCCAGCTGCAACCGCTCCGCCGCTCGGGCCTCGTCGTCGAGCACCTCCTCCCCCGCGACCACCGACGCGCCCGCCGCCACCGCGGCGATGTAGCGCTCGGGCGTGCGCACGTTCCACCACCGTCGCCCGGCCCGATGCGAGTGGGCGGCGCAGCCGATGCCGCGGTAGTCGCCCTGTCGCCAGTAGAGGAGGTTGTGGCGGCACTCGTGCCCGTGTTGCGCCCAGTTGGACACCTCGTAGTTGCGCAGGCCGGCGCCGACGAGGGCGTCCTCCGCCAGCAGGTACTTCTCGGCCTGGTCGTCGTCGTCGGGGTGGCGGGCTGCGTCGGCGGCCAGCGGCGTGCCCGGCTCGACCGTGAGCGCGTAGGCGCTCACATGGGGCGGCTCCAGGGCCAGCACCTCCTCCAGCGTGCGGCGCCAGTCGTCGACCGACTCCCCCGCCCCGCCGTACACCAGGTCGACGTTCCACGACTCGAAGCCCGCCTCGCGCGCCGCGGCCACCGCGGCGGGCACCGACCCCGGCGCGTGCTGCCGCCCGAGGCCGACGAGCACATGGGGCACCATCGATTGCACGCCGAACGACAGCCGGGTGACGCCCGCCTCCCGGTACGCCCGGAGCAGGGCGGGCGTGACCGTCTCCGGGTTGCACTCGACGGTGACCTCGGCGTCTGCTCGCCGCGGCACGGCAGCGAGCAGCGAGGCGAGCAGCTCGGGCGGCAGCAGGGAGGGGGTGCCGCCGCCGAAGAACACCGTCGTCGCGGGTGCCGGCGCCGCCGCCTCCAGCTCCCGCCGGCAGGCCTCCACGTAGTCGGCCATGAGGTGGGCCCGGTCGGTCCACGTGGCGAACGCGCAGTAGTCGCACCGACGCGTGCAGAACGGCACGTGCACGTAGACGCCCCCGGTTGCCTCCCCCACACCCTCGATATTAGGGTCACCTAACATGTGGCTCGTGACCGGCGGTGCCGGCTTCATCGGCTCGCACGTCGTCCAGGCTGCCCTGCACGCGGGCCATCGTGTGCGCGTCCTCGACGACCTCTCCACCGGCGACCCTCGCCGCCTCTCCCGGGAGGTCGAGCTGGTGCGGGGCGACGCGGCCGACGCCGACGTGGCGCGCCGTGCCGCGGCCGGGGCCGAGGTGGTGGTGCACCTGGCGGCCCACCGGGCCGTCCCCCGTTCGGTCGACGACCCGCTGGCCACCGACCGGGCCAACACCCACGGCACGCTGGCCGTGCTGGAGGCGGCCCGGGCGGGCGGCGCCCGCCGGGTGGTGCTGGCCTCGTCCTCGAGCGTGTACGGCAGCGCGGCGGCGCTCCCCACCCCGGAGACGGCCGAGCCTCGGCCCGCCTCCCCCTACGCCGTCTCCAAGCTCGCGGGCGAGCACTACGCCCGCGTGCACGCCGAGCTGTTCGGCCTGTCGACGGTGAGCCTGCGCCTCTTCAACGCCTACGGGCCCGGGCAGTCGCCGGAGGGGCCGTACGCCCAGCTGGTGCCCCGCGTCCTCGACGCCCTCCGCCGGGGCGACCGGCCCGTGGTGTTCGGGGACGGCACCCAGTCGCGCGACCTCGTCTACGTGGGCGACGTGGCGCGGGCGGTGCTGGCCGCCGCCGCCACCGACGCGGTCGGCGTGGTGAACATCGGCTCCGGTCGGGCCACCTCGGTGCTCGACGTGATCGCCGCCGCCACCCGCGCGATGGGCGTCCGCGGGGAGCCCCACTTCCTGCCCGCCCGCCCGGGGGACGTGCCCCACACCTGTGCGGATCCGCGACGAGCCGCCGCGCTGCTGGGATGGCGAGCGACCGTCCCGCTCGAAGAAGGCCTGCGGCGCACGGCCCGGGCCCCGGTGGTGGCGGCCGCCTAGGCGTTCAGGCGCAGGCCGAGGTCGTCGAGCCGACGGCGCATCCCCTCGGCGCTCAGGTCGAACAGGCAGGCGATGGCCCGTACGTCGTCGGCCCGGATGGTGATCATCCGCCCGTTGAAGTCCTGGCGCTGCACCTGGATCATCCCGAGGTAGCGCCGCAGGAGGTCGCGCTCGGGAGCGGCCACGCCGTCGAGGCGGGTGAGGTCGATCGTCACCTTCTCGCCCTGCTCCTCGACCGCCGCGCCGCGCGCCTCGGGGCCCGAGGGCATGTCGGTGCCCGCCGGGGCCACGGCGCCCACGTCACGGGGCAGCAGCTGGTCGACAGGCACGGCGTAGAACGCGGCCAGGCGTTGCAGCCGGGGCACCGAGATCGCCCGCTCGCCGCGCTCGTAGGCCCCCAGCACCGACGCCTTGAACTCCTGCCCGGACGCCGCCTCCACCGCCTGCAGGGACAGGCGCTTCTGCTTGCGCACGGCCCGCAGCCTCTCGCCCACGCGCTGGGCGTAGTTGGCGGGTACGTCCTCGTCCATCATGCTGGTGACCCCCTTCCAGGCGCCAGCGTACTGCCCACGCTCCGTCGCAGAAAACCACCCTAGGTGGAAATTTTCCCGGGTGGGGGGATCACCAGGCCCGCCCGCAGCCCGCACAGGAGGGCGGCCGCCACCACCGCCGCCGTCTCCGCCCGCAGCACCGTGGGCCCCAGCCCCACCGCGGGGAGCCCGCACGCCCGCTCCTCGGGCGTCCAGCCCCCCTCCGGGCCGACCAGCACGGTGGGCCGCTCCAGCGACGGCGGATCGCCCCCCGGCTCGGCCAACGCCGCCCCCGGCAGGGCCGCCGCCTCGGCGAACGCCACCGGCTCGACCACCTCGGGCAGCCACGCCCGTCGCGACTGCATGGCCGCCTCCCGGGCCACCCGCCGCAGCCGCTCGAGGTTGCGGGACCGCACCACCGCCCGTCCGGGCACGAACGGCACGATCCGGTCGACGCCGACCTCGGTGAGCTTCTGCACCGTCCACTCGGTGCGGTCGCCCTTGAGCAACGGCACGGCCACGGTGACCGGTGGGTGCGGCGCCGGCTCCCGCACGACGTCGCCGACGGGCGCGGGCGCGCTGTCGTCGGTCCACGTGCACAGGCGCCACCCGCCCCGGCCGTCGGACACCGAGACGGTCTCGCCTGCCCGCAGCCGCAGGACGCGGGCCAGGTGATGGCGGTCGTCGTCGGACACGGCGGGGGCGTCGAGGTCGTCGACGAAGACGTGGGCGCTACTTGAACGCACTGCGGATCTTCGAGAGCAGCCCGCCGTCGGCCGAGGCCACGTCCTCCCCCCGCAGGGCGGCGAGCTGCCGCAGCAGCTCTTCCTCGGCCTTGCTCAGGTCGGTGGGCGTGTCGACCACCACCTGCAGGAGGAGGTCGCCCCGGCCGCGCCCGTCGACGTGGGGCACGCCCCGGCCCCGGAGGCGAAACACCCGCCCCGTCTGCGTGCCCGCGGGCAGCACGAAGTCCTCGGTGCCGTCGAGCGTCTCGAACGGGATGTGGGCGCCCAAGGCCGCCTGGGTGAACGGCACGTGCAGCTCGTGCACGAGGTCGTAGCCCTGGCGCACGAACCGCTCGTGCGGGCGCACGACGAGGTGGACGTAAAGGTCGCCGGGCGGTCCGCCCCGCGGGCCTGCCGCACCCCGGCCGGTGAGCCGCAGGGTGGTGCCGTCGTCCACGCCGCCGGGGACCTCGACGGTGAGCGTGCGCTCCTCGTGCCGGCGCCCCTCGCCCCGGCAGTCGGGGCACGGACTGGCGATCTCCTCGCCCAAGCCGCCGCAGCGCGGGCAGGGCGAAGCGGTGACCATCTGGCCGAGCAGCGACTGGCGCACGCGGCGAAGCTCGCCGGTGCCGTTGCACTGCGAGCAGGTGGTGGGGGTGGTCCCGGGTCGGGCGCCCGAGCCCGAGCACGTGCTGCACGCCACCGGCACCGTCAGCGTCATGTCGCGCTTCACGCCGAAGACGGCGTCCTCGAAGCCGAGCTGGAGGCGCAGCTCCACGTCGTGGCCCCGCGGCGGGCCGCCGCGTGCGCCTCGTCCGCCCCGCGACCCGCCTCCGCCCCCGAACACCGAGCCGCCGAAGAACGCGTCGAACAGGTCGCCCAGGCCGCCCACCCCACCCGCGAAGGGGTCTTCCACCCGCACGCCCTCGGGGCCGAACATGTCGTAGCGGCGACGGCGCTCGGGGTCGCGCAACGTCTCGTAGGCGACGGTGACCTCCTTGAAGCGCTCCTCGGCCGCCTTGTCGCCCGGGTTGGCGTCGGGATGGAGCTCGCGGGCGAGGCGCCGGTAGGCCCGCTTGATCTCCTCCTCGCCGGCCGTGCGCGGCACGCCGAGCAGCTCGTAGAAGTCGGCAGGCATCAGCCTTCGCTCAGGCGTTCGCCGAGCCGCTTGCTCACCACCGCCACGGCGGCCAACGCCTGCGGGTAGTTCATGCGCGTCGGGCCGAGCACCCCGATGGTGCCTGCGGGCTGGCCCTCCACCTCGTACGGCGCCACGACGACCGCGCACTCGGCCAAGGGCACGAGGCCGTGCTCGCGCCCGATGGCCACGGACAGGCCGCGGTCGAGGACGTCCTGGAGCAGGCTCACGACCACATACTGCTGCTCCAGCGTGGTGAGCACCTGCCGCACCGTCTCCACCGCTTCGAAGGCGTCCGCCATGCGGGCGGCCCCACCCACGAACACGTGGTCGGGCTCGTCGTGGTGACCACCGCGCAGCGACGACACGATCTGCCCGGCGAGCGAGTCGGTGACGGCATCGCCGGTGGGCGTGGGGTCGGGGAGGCGGCCCACGGTGGCGCCCACCACGACGGCGGCCACGTGGGTGCCGGCCGCGGCCAGCCGCTCGTCGCCCACCTCGGTGTCGAGCTCGATGGAGCGCTTCTCCACCACCCCGTTCGACAGGACGGCCACCACCAGCGCCACCCGAGGGGCGAGGCCGACCACCTGGATCGATCGCACGGTGGCGGCCTCGTGGGCGGGGCCCACCACGACGGCGGCGTAGTCGGTGAGCGACGACAGCAGCCTGCTCGTGGAGTGCAGCATCTGCTCGAGCTCCCCGTGCGCCTTGCGGAAGAAGTCGCGGACGAGCTGCCGGCGGGCGGGGTCGAGGGGGCCGGGATGGGTGAGCTGGTCGACGAAGAAGCGGTAGCCCTTGTCGGTGGGGATGCGCCCGGCGCTGGTGTGGGGGTGGGCCAGGTACCCCTCCCGCTCGAGCTGGGCCATGTCGTTGCGGACGGTGGCCGGCGACACGTTGAGCTCGCCCATGCGGGCGACGTGGGCCGAGCCCACGGGCTGAGCCGTGTCGATGTACTCCTTGACCACCGCCCGGAGGATGGCAGCCTTGCGGTCGTCCAACAGCATCTTGGGACTCGATGATACTGGCGTGCCATGGATGAGCGGATGTGGGCCGAGCGCGACGCCGCCCTCGTCTGGCACGGGTTCACCGACATGTCCGCCTACCTGAACCACTGCCCCGTGGTGGTCGAGCGCGCAGAAGGCCACGAGCTGATCGACGTCGAGGGCCGCCGTTACCTCGACGCCATCTCCTCGCTGTGGGTGAACACCCTGGGGCACCGGGTGCCCGAGCTCGACCAGGCCGTGCGCGACCAGCTCGACCTCGTCGCCCACTCGACCCTCCTCGGCAACGGCAACCGGGTGGTCGTGGAGCTGGCCGAGGCCCTGGCCGGGGTCGTGCCCGTCGACCGGCCGCACTTCATGTTCTGCTCGGACGGGGCGTCCGCGGTGGAGCAGGCCCTCAAGCTGGCCTTCCAGTTCTGGTCGTTGTGCGGCGTCCGGGGACGGACGACGTACCTGGCCTTCGGGGCCGCCTACCACGGGGACACGGTCGGGGCGCTTTCGCTGGGGGCCGACAACGGGTTCGGCGCCGCCCTGTTCGACCCCCTGCGCTTCCCGGTGCTGCGGGCGCCCGGCTTCGACGACCCTTCGTGCTTCGAGGTGGCCTGCCGCATGGTCGACGAGTCGGCCGGCCGGCTGGCGGCGGTGGTAGTCGAGCCGTTGGTGCAAGGGGCGGCCGGCATGAAGATGGCCCCGCCCCAGGGGTTCGTCGCCCTGGCCGAGGCGTGCAGGGCGGCCGACGTGCTGCTGATCCACGACGAGGTGGCCACCGGGTTCGGGCGGACGAGAACCCTGTTCGCCACCGAGCAGCTCGGCGGGGTGCGGCCCGACCTCCTCTGCCTGGGCAAGGGCATCACCGGCGGGTACCTCCCCCTGGCCGTCACCGTGGCGAGCGGGCGGGTGTTCGAGGCGTTCGCCGGGCACGCCTTCGCCCACGGCCACTCCTACGGCGGCAACGCCCTGGCCGCGGCGGTCGCCCTGCGCCACCTGGCCCTGCTCGAGGAGCGCGACGTGCTGGACAACGTGGCCGCCCGGTCGGCGCAGCTGGAGTCGTTGCTGGAAGAGCGGGTGGCCATATTGCCGGCTCTTAGGGAGGTGCGGGTCAAAGGGCTGCTGTGCGCGGTCGACGTCGCCCCGGGGACCGGCCGAGCCGTGTGCGACCGGGCCGTGGCCGCGGGGGTCCTGCTGCGCCCCATCGGCGACACGGTGATCGTCGTCCCCCCGCTGACCATCACGGCCGAGGAGGTCGAGCGCATCGTCGACACGCTGGCCGAGGCCGTGCATGCCCTGGGCTGACTGTGTCGACGACGAGTCGCGATCCATCCGGGAGGCGGGGCGCTGGCGACAGATCGCCGACCTCGACGAGAACCTGGTCAACTTTGCGTCCAACGACTACCTGGGCCTGAGCCGGCACCCGGCCGTGGTGGGCGCAGCCCGCGACGCCCTCGACCGGTGGGGGGCCGGCTCTGGGGCGGCCCGCCTGGTGGCCGGGTCCCGGCCGGTGCACACAGAGCTCGAGGCCGCCCTGGCCGCGTGGAAGCGGGAGCAGGCCGCCCTGCTGTTCCCGACGGGCTACGCGGCCAACCTGGGCCCGCTGGCCACGTTGGGCACCGCCGGCGTCCGGGTGCTGTCCGACGAGCGCAACCACGCATCGATTGTCGACGGCTGCCGCCTGTCGCGGGCCGAGGTGTGCGTCTACGGCCACGGTGACGTCGACCAGGTGGACGACCTCTTGCGCTGCTCGCCTGGGCGGGCGGTCGTCGTCACCGACACCGTGTTCTCCATGGACGGCGACGTGGCCCCGGTTGAGGCCCTGGCCGAGCGGTGCGCGGCGCACGGGGCCCTGCTCGTCCTCGACGAGGCCCACGCCGTGCTGGGGCCCGATCCCGACCTGGACGGCGTCGACCACCTGCGGGTGGGGACCCTGTCGAAGTACCTGGGCTCGCTGGGCGGGTTCGTGGCCGGTTCGCGTGCCCTCGTCGACCTCCTCGTCAACCGGGCCCGGACGTTCATCTTCACCACCGCGCCGTCGCCGGCCGACGCCGCCGCCGGCCTGGCCGCACTCGGGGTCCTCGGCGCGGACGAGGGCGCCGCCCTGGTGGCCCGGCTACGGGCCAACGTCGGCCACGTCGCCCCTGGCCACCCCTCCCCTATCGTCCCGGTCGTGGTCGGCAACGAGGACGCGGCACTGGCCGCGTCGGCCGCGCTCCGCGAGCGCGGGCTGCTCGTCCCCGCCATCCGCCCGCCCACCGTGCCGCCCGGCACCTCCCGCCTGCGGATCTCGCTGTCGGCCACGCACACCACCGACCAGCTGGACGCCTTGCTCGACGGGCTGCGGGCCGTTGCGACCTGAGCGGCTGCTCGCCGTCCTCGGCACGACCACCGCGGTGGGGAAGACGTGGGCGACCGCGCGCGTGCTGGCCCGCCTGCGGTCGGCGGGGATCACCGTGTCGGCGCGGAAGCCGGTGCAGTCTTTCGCCGCGTGCGACCCGGAGACCGACGCCGACGTACTGGCCGCGGCCACGGGCGAGCGCCCGGAGGACGTGTGCCCCCCACACCGCTGGTACGCCATGGCCATGGCCCCGCCCATCGCCGCCGCCTTCCTGGGTACGGCGCCCCCCACCCTCGACGAGCTGGTGGCCGAGGTGGACTGGCCCGCCGAGCGCGTCCAGGTGGGAGCGTTGGAGACGGCCGGTGGCCCCCGCTCGCCGGTGGCGTCCGACGCCGACAGCGCCGCCCTCGCCGCCGCCGTCGAACCGGACCTCACCGTGCTCGTCGCCTCCGCCGGCCTGGGCGCCATCAACGCCGTTCGCCTCTGCGCGCCGGTCGTTCCCCAACCCCTCGTCGTCTTCCTCAACCACTTCGACCGCAGCGACGTCCACGACCGCAACCTGCGCTGGCTCCAGGGCGACGGCCTCGACGTCGTCGTGAAGATCGATGAGCTGGCCCGGCGGCTCGCCGGCTAGGACGAGGCCTGTACTCGTTCGGGAAGCGCGTCGGCGATCTGCTGGCCGATCGATCTGGCAGGAACGGGATAGCTCAGCTTGACGATGGGTTCGCCCGTCTTGGCGTCCAGCAGGTCGTAGGACAGGTAGATCTTCGACTTGACCGGGCCCCGGGCGACGCTCGACCTCGGGCCCTCCGACGCGACGTCGAGCATCTTGCCGGTCATCTGATCAGCGGCTACGAAGATGAGCCTCCGATCGGTCAGCACGACTCCCATCCGCACCCGTCGGGCCAGCCCGAAGGCCCCGAATCCCGTGGCCAGCGCCGAGGCCATACCGGCCGCCGAGACGGCACCGGCAGCCGCCGCCGGGCCCCTCATGGAGCCGATCTCGGCCACCGTCGCCGCTTCGACCGATTCCCCGTCCTCGAGAGCGACGACACTCAGTATTTTTCCGCCATCCTCTCCGCACGACGATCGGACACCATGGCGCCGCACAGTACCGGTCCAGGCTCCGCAGAGCTGGTCGGGCGAGCGCTTTCACCGCACGCGCGCGACGCGCC
>DATAAM010000014.1:0-8383 GCA_036260075.1 Acidimicrobiales bacterium | reverse complement strand
ACATCCGCAAGATCCGCAAGCCCGAGCCCTACAAGGGCAAGGGCGTCCGCTACGCCGGCGAGGTCGTGCAGCGGAAGGCCGGAAAGGCAGCCAAGTGAATTCGCCTCGCAAGCAAAGCTTGCTCGGCGAGCTTGATCGTGCCTCGGCCTCTCGGCAAAGCCGCGACGGCCTCGGCGCTGAAGGAGTTTTCTGATATGGGCACTGCGAACCAGCGCCTGGTGTCACGGCGTCGCCGCCACCATCGGGTGCGCAAGAAGGTGCTCGGCACGAGCGGGCGGCCGCGCTTGGCCGTGTTCCGCTCCAACAAGCACATCGTGGCCCAGGTGATCGACGACGCCACCGGCCGCACGCTGGCCGCGGCGTCGACCTACGAGAAGGATCTCCGCGGCGCGGGTGCCACCGGCAACAAGGCGGCCGCCGCCAACGTCGGCCGCCTGGTGGCCGAGCGGGCCAAGGCCGCAGGGGTGGGCCGCGTGGTCTTCGACCGCGGCGGCTTCCTCTACCACGGACGCATTGCCGCGGTGGCCGAGGCCGCCCGCGAAGCGGGACTGGAGTTCTGATGATTTCGCCTCGCATGCGGAGCCTGCTCGGCGAGCTTCGTTGTGCTCCGGCCGACCGGGGAACCCGGATCGGCCTTCGCGCTGAAGGAGTTCTATAGATGGCAGACCAGCAATACGAAGAGCGAACGATCAAGGTCAACCGCGTGGCCAAGGTGGTGAAGGGCGGTCGTCGCTTCTCCTTCACCGCGCTGATGGTCATCGGCGACGGCAACGGCAAGGTCGGTCTCGGCTACGGCAAGGCCAAGGAAGCCGGCCTGGCCGTGCAGAAGGGCATCGAGGAGGCCAAGAAGAACCTCTTCGACGTCCCGCTGGCGGGCAACACGATCACCCATCCGATCCTCGGTGAGGCGGGGGCGGGGCGCGTGCTGTTGCGCCCGGCCGCTCCCGGCACCGGCGTGATCGCCGGTGGCGCGGCGCGGGCGATCCTCGAGATGGCGGGCATCCACGACGTGCTGGCCAAGTCGCTGGGCTCCGACAACGCGATCAACGTGGCCCACGCCACCATCGCGGGCCTCAAGGGGCTGAAGCGGCCCGACCAAGTGGCCCGCATGCGAGGCAAGTCGCCGGAAGAGGTCACGCCCAAGGGCCTGCTCAACGCGTACAACGAACGGCGCCGCGGCTCGCACGTTCCCCACGAGGTGGCGTGATGATCTCGGCTCGCAACCGGAGACTGGTCGCCGAGCTTGGTCGCGCTCCGGCCGACCGGGAGACCCGGATCGGGCTCCGCGCTCAGGAGGTTTCCTGAATGGCCGACCTCAAGGTCACCCAGGTGAAGTCCGGCATCGGCACCAAGCCGAAGCACCGCGGCACGCTGCGGGCGCTGGGCCTCGGCCGCATCGGCAAGTCCAACACGCTGCCCGACCGTCCCGAGATCCGGGGGATGATCGCCCGCGTGCCGCACCTCGTCACGGTGGAGGAAGTGCAATGAAGGTCCACGACCTCAAGCCCGCGCCCGGTTCGTCCCGCGCCAAGCGCCGGGTCGGCCGCGGCATCGCGGGCAAGGGCGGCAAGACCGCAGGCCGCGGCACCAAGGGCCAGAAGGCCCGCGACACCGTCCCCGTGGGCTTCGAGGGCGGGCAGCTCCCCCTCACCCAGCGGGTGCCGAAGCTCAAGGGCTTCAAGAACCCGTTCCGGGTCGAGTACGCCGTCGTCAACCTCGACGCGCTCGAGGCCTTCGAGGGCGACGACGTCAACCCCGACTCGCTGCGGGCCAAGGGCCTCGTGCACAAGCACGGCCTGGTGAAGGTGCTGGGGCGAGGCGAGTTGACCCGGGCCGTCCGGGTGCGCGCCCACGCGTTCTCGAAGACGGCCGAGCAGGCGATCACGGCGGCAGGCGGTAGCGTTGAGCGGATTCCGCTGCCCTTCGGCCACGGGCGACCGCCGGCCAAGGGCAATGCGCTGACCAATCGTTAGACGCCGTCCGTCGGCGAGGGGAGCAACCGATGTTCGGAAGCGTCAGGAACATGTTCAGGGTCCCGGACCTCCGGAACAAGATCCTGTTCACGCTGTTCGTCATCGCGCTGTACCGGTTCGGCTCGCACGTGCCGGTGCCTGGCATCGACTTCTCCGCCGTCCAGGAGCTCGAGGAGTCGGCCCAGGCGGGCGGCGTGCTCGGCTTCCTCAACCTGTTCTCGGGCGGCGCGCTGACCCGCTTCGCCGTGTTCGGGCTCGGCATCATGCCCTACATCACCGCCTCGATCATCGTGCAGCTGCTCATGGTGGTGATCCCCAAGTTCGAGGAGTGGCGCGAGCAGGGGGCGGTGGGGCAGAAGAAGCTGACCCAGGTGACCCGCTACATGACGCTGGCGCTGGCGCTCATGCAGTCGACCGGCCTGGCCTTCGTGTTCCACGAGGGCGGCCAGGGCTTCAACGTGTCCGGCGACATCGACCTGATCCCCACATTCACGGTGGGACGGGTGTCGCTCGTCGTGCTGTCGATGACGGCGGGCACCGTGTTCGTGATGTGGCTCGGTGAGCTCATCACCCAGCGCGGCATCGGCCAGGGGATGTCGATCCTCATCTTCGCCAACGTCGTCTCGGGCATGCCCGCGGGTGGCGCTGCCGTGCGAGCCGAGGGCGGCAACGTGAAGTTCGCCATCATCATCGCCCTCACCCTGGCCCTGCTGGTGGCCATCGTGTTCATCGAGCAGGGGCAGCGCCGCATCCCCGTGCAGTTCGCCAAGCGGGTGGTGGGGCGGCGCATGTACGGCGGGCAGTCCACCTACATCCCGCTCAAGGTCAACCAGTCGGGCGTGATCCCGATCATCTTCGCCAGCTCGGTGCTGTACTTCCCCGTGCTCATCTCCAACGTGATCCCGTGGGAGAGCGTGCAGACCTGGATCGACGGCAACCTCGTGCAGCCGACGAGCGTGGCGTACATCGTCTCATACGGGATCTTCATCATCCTCTTCGCGTACTTCTACACGGCGATCGCCTTCGACCCGAGGCAGCAGGCCGATGTGATCCGCAAGCAGGGGGGCTACATCCCGGGCATCCGGCCGGGGCCGCCCACGGAGCGGCACCTGGCAGGCATCCTCAACCGCATCACCCTCCCGGGGTCGCTCTTCCTGGCGTTCATCGCGCTGCTGCCGTCGATCTTCCTGGCGGCCTGGGACATCACCGACTACCCGTTCGCAGGCACCACCCTCCTCATCGCCGTGGGCGTCGCCCTCGAGACGATGAAGGAGATCGACAGCCAGCTGATGATGCGCAACTACGAGGGCTTCCTTCGGTAAGTGGTCCCCGGGGCGCGGTTGGTCATCCTGGGCAAGCAGGGAGCGGGCAAGGGCACGCAGTGCGTGCGCCTGGCCCGGCACTACGTCGTGCCCCACATCTCGACGGGAGAGATGTTCCGGGCCGCCGAGAAGTCGGGCTCGGAGTTCGGGCACAAGCTGGCCGAGTTCATGCGGGCGGGGGAGCTCATCCCCGACGAGATCGTGCTGGGCGTGGTGCGGGAGCGGCTCGACCAGGACGACACCAAGAACCGGGGCTTCATCCTCGACGGCTTCCCTCGCACGGCCCACCAAGCCGAGGCGTTGTCCACGATGCTCGCCCCACGTGACCTCGACCTGGCCATCGACCTGGAGGTGCCGACCGACGTGGTGTTGCAGCGGCTGTCGAGCCGGCGCGTGTGCCAGGACTGCGGGACGAACTACTCGGTGGCGAACCGACCCCGGGTGAACTGGACGTGCGACGTGTGCGGCGGCGAGGTGGTGCAGCGGGAGGATGACACCGAGGAGGTCATCGAGCGCCGGCTGAAGCTCTACGAGGAGCAGACCGAGCCGCTGATCGCCTGGTACCTCGAGCGCGACAAGCTGGTGGCGGTGGACGGCATGGGCTCGCCCGACGACGTGACCGCCCGGCTGGTGCGGGCCATCGACCGCCGCCGCGCCACCGCCCACCGATGACGGTCGCCCGGCCCAGAACGGCGGGGGGTGGCTGATGCGTAGGAGCCACGCCGAGCTGGCCAAGATGCGCAAGGCCGGCCAGGTGGTCGCCGAGATGCACGAACGGTGCCGGGAGGCGGCCAAGCCCGGCGTCACCACCGCCGCCCTCGACCGAGTGGCGCGAGAGGTGCTCGACCGCCGGGGCGCCCGCTCCAACTTCCTCGGCTACCACGGCTACCCCGCCGTGATCTGCACGTCCCCCAACGACGTCGTGGTGCACGGCATCCCCGGCAGCTACGTGCTCCAGGAGGGCGACATCCTGTCGATCGACTGTGGGGCGATTGTGGAGGGCTACCACGGCGACGCCGCCTTCACGATGGCGATCGGCGAGGTGAGCAAGGAGGCGACCCGGCTCATCGACGTCACCGAGCGCAGCCTCTGGAAGGCGATCGACGAGATGGTGGAGGGCAACCGGCTGTCCGACATAGGCCACGCCGTGCAGACAGTGGCCGAGGGGGCAGGCTTCTCCGTGGTGCGGGAGTACGTCGGCCATGCCATCGGCACCGCCATGCACGAGGAGCCGCAGGTGCCCAACTACGGCCCGCCCGGCAAGGGGCCTCGGCTGCGGGCCGGGATGGTGTTCGCCGTCGAGCCCATGGTCAACGTGGGTCGGCCCGAGACGCGCACGCTGGGCGACGGGTGGACGGTCGTCACCGCCGACGGGAGCCTGTCGGCCCACGTGGAGCACACCATCGCCGTCACCGAGGAGGGCCCGGAGGTCCTCACCGTCACCTAGTCGAGCTGCTTGGCCACCACCGACCCGGCCAGCGCCGAGACCAGCACGTAGCCGGCGGCCAGCGCACCGAGGTCGTCGCCGTGCTCGGTGCCGCTCCCCAGGCTGGCGATGACGATGGAGAACTCGCCCCGGGCCACGAGCGCGCCGCCCGCCCGCAGCCGGCCCCGGGCCCGCACCCCCAGCCCCCGGCATGCCACCCACCCGGCGCCGAGCTTGCCCGCTGCGCCCGCGACGGCCAGCAGTGCTGCGACCGCCAGCTCGTCCACCAACGAGGCGGGGCGGATGCCGAACGAGAAGAACAGGAAGAAGGTGGCCGCGAACAGGTCGCGCAGGGGCTTCACCAGCGGGGCCGCCCGGGCCTGCACCGGGCCGGACAGCGCCAGCCCCACCAGGAAGGCGCCGATGGCGGCCGACACCTCCACCTGCTCGGCCAGGCCCGCCACCAGCAGCGTCAGCCCGAAGACGGCGAGCAGGAGCGCCTCGTCGGAGCCGCGTGCCAGCACGTCGCTCAGGCGGTCGCCCCAACGAAGCGCCACCGTGAGCACGACCGCCACCGCGCACACGGCCACGACCACCGTGGCCGCGGTGGGGCCGAAGGCCCGCCCGGTCACCAGCGCCGCCACCACCGGCAGGTAGACGGCCATGGCGAGGTCCTCGATCACGAGGAGGTTGAGGACGGCGGGGGTCTCGCGGTTGCCCAGTCGGTCGAGGTCGCCGAGCACCTTGGCCACCACGCCCGAGGAGCTCACCCAGCACACGCCGCCGAGGAGCAGCGCGGTGGTCGTCCCCCACCCGAGGAGCAGCCCCGTCACGAAGCCGGGCGTGAAGTTGAGGGCGGCGTCGGCCAGCCCCGGCACCGCACCGGTGCGGAGGCCGTGGCGCAGCTCATCGCCGGTGTACTCGAGCCCCAGGGTGAACAGCAGCAGGAGCACGCCGATCTCGGCCGTCAGCGAGATGAACTCGCCGCTCAGGTCCAAGGGGGCGACGCCGCCTTCGCCGACCGCCAGGCCGGCCAGGAGGTAGAAGGGGATGGCCGTGATGCCGAGCCGCCCGGCGAGGCGGGCGAGGAGGGACAGCGCGAGCGCCACAGCCCCCAGCTCGACGAACACCAAGGCGGCGTCTCCGCTCGCGGCGGCGAGCAGGCTCACGTCACGAGCAGCTCGCGCAGCTGGGCCAGGCCCTCGGGCGTGCCCACGGCGACGGCCACGTCGCCGGGCACGAAGCGGTGGTCGGGGCCGGGCGCCGGGATCGTGCTGTCCCCCCGCACCACGGCCACGATCGACGTCCCCGTGCGGGTGCGGAACTCGCCCTCGGCGATGGTGGCGCCCGCGAACCGGGAGCGCACGGGCACCGTGATCCACTCGATGGCGAGGCCCTCCAGCTGCTGCTGGACGGCCGTGAGCGCCTCGCTCACCTGGGTGGCGCCGAGGAGCTCGGCCAGCGTGCGGGTGTCGTCGGGGTCGAGGTGGAGGACGGTGCGGCCGGTGTCGGGGTCGTCGGCGTCGTACACCACCAGCTCCCGCCGCCCGCTGCGGTGGAACAGGACGGCGACCCGCTCGCCCGCCGAGGTGGTGAACTCGTGGCGCACCCCCACACCGGGCAAGGGCGTCTCTGTGACCTCGGGCATGGGTGGCATCGTGGCACGGCCCGGTGGAGCGCTGCCGAACGATCCGGTATGCTGTCCCGTCGGCCTGCGCCGGAGTTCCCGCGCGTGCCAACCCATTGCAGTTCGCCCCAAGGAGACCCATCTGCCCAAGCCCAAGGAAGACGCGATCGTGCTGGAGGGGACCGTCGTCGAGCCCCTTCCCAACGCCATGTTCAAGGTCGAGCTGGAGAACGGCCACAAGGTGTTGGCGCACAGCTCCGGGAAGATGCGCATGCACCGCATCCGCATCCTGCCGGGAGACCGCGTGCAGGTGGAGATCACCCCGTACGACCTCACCCGAGGCCGGATCACCTACCGCTACAAGTGAGAAGAGTCGAGCAATGAAAGTGCGGCCCAGCGTCAAGCCGATGTGCGAGAAGTGCAAGGTCATCCGCCGGCACGGGCGGGTGATGGTGATCTGCACCGCCAGCACCCGGCACAAGCAGCGGCAGGGCTAGGGAGAACGGCATGGCACGCATCGCAGGCGTCGACATCCCGCGCGAGAAGCGGCTGGTCATCTCGCTCACCTACGTGTTCGGCATCGGCCGCACTACGGCCGAGCAGGTGTGCCGGGAGACGGGGATCGACGAGAGCACCCGGGTCCGCGACCTCACCGACGAGGAGGTCATCCGCCTCCGCAACTGGATCGACGCCAACCTCAAGGTCGAGGGCGACCTGCGGCGCGACGTCCAGCAGGACATCAAGCGGAAGATGGAGATCGGCTCGTACCAGGGCCTCCGCCACCGCCGCGGTCTCCCCGTGCGGGGCCAGCGCACCCACACCAACGCCCGCACCCGCAAAGGCCCCAAGAAGACCGTGGCCGGCAAGAAGAAGGTTCGCAAGCACTGATGATTTCGCCTCGCATGCAGAGCCTGCTCGGCGAGCTTGGCGGCGCTTCGGCCGACCGGCCAAGCCGGATCGGCCTCCGCACTCAAAGGAACATGTATGGCTAAGCCGAAGCCGGGCGGACGCCGCCCCCGCCGTCGCGAGCGCAAGAACGTCACCGTCGGGGTGGCGCACATCAAGAGCTCGTTCAACAACACGATCGTCTCGATCACCGACCTCGAGGGCAATGTGCTGTCGTGGGCCTCGGCCGGCAACGTCGGCTTCAAGGGGTCGCGCAAGTCCACGCCGTTCGCCGCCCAGCTGGCGGCCGAGGCGGCCGCCCGCCGAGCCATGGAGCACGGCATGCGCAAGGTCGACGTCCTGGTGAAGGGCCCGGGCTCCGGGCGCGAGACCGCCATCCGGTCGCTCCAGAACGCAGGCCTGGAGGTCTCCGGCATCAAGGACGTCACCCCGATCCCGCACAACGGCTGCCGCCCGAAGAAGCGGAGGCGCGTGTAATGGCTCGGTACACCGGTCCCGTCTGCCGGCTCTGCCGCCGGGAGAAGATGAAGCTGTTCCTCAAGGGCCCCAAGTGCGACAGCATGAAGTGCCCGATCGAGCGCCGCCCCTACCCCCCGGGCGAGCACGGCCGCGACCGCATGCGCCAGGGCTCGGAGTACCTGGCCCAGCTGCGTGAGAAGCAGAAGGCCCGCCGCATCTACGGCGTGCTGGAGAAGCAGTTCGCCAACCTCTACGAGGAGGCCAACCGCCAGGCGGGCATCACCGGCGAGAACCTGCTGCGCATGCTCGAGCTGCGCCTCGACAACGTCGTGTACCGGGCCGGGTGGGGGGCCAGCCGCAACCAGGCCCGTCAGTTCGTGCGCCACGGCCACGTGCTGGTCAACGGCAGGCGCGTGACGATCCCCAGCTACCGCGTCCGCAAGGGCGACGTGGTGGCGCTCAAGGAGAAGTCGCGCAGCATGATCGTCATCCGCCACAACGTCGACACGCTCGACCGCCAGGTCCCGCCGTGGCTGGAGACCGGCGCCCAGGGCTACGAGGTCACCGTCCGCGACCTGCCGCTGCGGGAGCACATCGACGTGCCCGTGCGCGAGCAGCTCATCGTCGAGCTCTATTCGAAGTAAGGAAGCCGCATGCTGATCATCCAGCG
>DATAAM010000013.1:0-12504 GCA_036260075.1 Acidimicrobiales bacterium | reverse complement strand
TGCTCGGCCATCAGCCGAGGTTCAGCCTCGCCTTGACCGACTGGTACTTGGCGTCCTGCGCCCGCACGAAGGCGATGGCTGCCTCGTCGGTGACGGTGCCGACGGGCGCGGTGATCGAGGCCTGGTAGTAGACGCCGTTGGGGTACATCACGGTCGCCACCACGATCTCGGTGGGCGGCGTGGCCCCTGCCGACGGCGGCACCCGCACCACCTGGCCCGGCAGCACGCCCACCTTGAACTCGGGGTGGTCGGCGACCTTGGCGCCGCCGAGGGTCGTCGCCACGTTGGTGGCGAACTTCACGAAGTTGCCCCCGGTGGCCGCGCTCTCGAACTTCACAGCCAGGATGTTGAACACCCGTCCGGAGGCGGCGTCGGCCACCGTCTTGTTGGCGCCCACACTCGCCTTGCCGTCCTCCAGCGCGCCCTTGTAGGCAGGACTGGGGAAGACAGCGACCATGCCGTCGAGGTTGAGCGGGCCCTGCGGCGGCGGCGGCGAGTTGCCTGTGCCCTTGTACTCCACCGGCGTGGCCGACAGGCCCGCAGCCGCCTGCACCTCCGTCGCCGTCATGATGCTCTGGTCGAGGTTGATCGCGACTTGGTCGCTGCTCCGGTACCGGCTGTAGTCGGGAAGCGGCGTGGTCGTGGTGGTCGACGCCGTGGTCGTGGTGGTGTCGCCGGCCTCGTCGTCGCCATCGTCGCCGCAGGCGGCGGCGACGAGCAGGACGCCGATCGCAAGGACCGCGAGTGCTCGACTGCGCATGTCGTCCCCCTGTGCTTGACGGTAGGCGGACGATACCGCCGCAGGACGGCTCAACCGTGGAGGTCGCGCGAAAGGGACGCTCTGGTCGCCTCCGAGAGCGGAGTGGCCTCGCGGTAATCGGGGTGCTCCACGGCCAGCACCACCGGCTCGGTGTCGAAGGCCGCCACTTCCTCGGGCGTCAGCTCGAACCTGACGTAGTGGACCGACGCGGTGATCTCCTCGCGCGTGAGCTGCCGCTCGTGCTGCTCCTCCGGGACGCAACGGACCACCCGGTCGCCGATGCGAAGCTCCACCGCTCGTTCGATGCCGACCAGCGTGGGCAGCCACTCGCGCATCTGGGCGTCGGACGTCAGCTCGACGAACAGCGTGGCCGACAGTTGCCCGGGCTCGGGGATGAGCGGGTTGTACACGTCGAGCTCGGCCTGGACCTGCTGGTCGTTGACGAGCCTTTCCGCCCGAGCCATCTCCTGGACCTGAAAGCGGACGGTGTCGCGGTTCTCGAAGACGAGCGTGACGACGGGGCCGACCGAGACGCGCCGCACGCGCTTCAAGGCGATGATGCGCTCGCGGAAGGCCTCGCGCTCGCGCTCGTAGGCGCGCAGGTCGGCGATGTCGTCCAACGTCAGCTTCATCGCTCCTCCGGGATCCCGTAGGCCCGCGCCACCAACTGGATGGGGTGCATGGGCGTTCGACCCGTCTCCTGGGTGATGGCGCCGTTGGCCAGGTGGCAGTCGCCGGTGACGACCTCGGCGGTGGCCTTGTCGAGCGCCTCCTTCAGAGGCTGGGCCACCTTGCGCGCCAGCTCGTAGTTCTCGGCTCGGTAGCCCCAGGTGCCGTCGATGCCCGAGCAGCGGTTGACCAGTGTGATCTTCGTGCCGGTGAGCTTCATGAGGTCTCGCGACTTCAGGCCGATGTTCTGGGCCTGGAGGTGGCAGGCCACGTGGTAGGCCACCTCCTCCGGCACCTCTCCGGCGAACTCGGTGTCGAGGCCGCCCTCCTCCTTGTGCAGCTTCCACAGGTACTCGGCCACGTCGTAGGTGTGGTCGGCCACGAGCTCGGCGTCGGCGCCGCCCACGTACGTCGGGTACTCCTTCTTCAGCACGTAGGCGCACGTGGGCTGGGGCACGATCACGTCCTTGCCCTCGCGCACGGCCGCGGCCAGCGCGGCCACGTTCTGCCGGCCCTGCTCCACGAACCGCTTCACGTCGCCGCCGTCGAGCCACGGCATGCCGCAGCATGCCTGCCCCTTGGGCAGCTCGCACTCCAGCCCATTGCGCTCGTAGACCTTGACGAGGTCCTTGCCGATGTCGGGGTTCTGGTATTCGACCAGGCACGTGGGGAACAGCGCCACGGCCTTGCGGCGGTTGCGCAGGAAGGGTCTGTTGCGCTTCCTGAACCAGGTGGAGAAGCGCTGCCGGGCGTAGGGCGGGAGCAGGCGGTCGGCGGCGATGCCGACGGTCTTCTCCATGAGCCGGCGGGGCAGCGAGTTGGGCGTGCCCGTGACCTTGTTGACGAGCGGCGCGGCAGCCGTCGACAGCTTGCCCATCATGTCGGTGCGGCCGAGGAACTGGTCGGTGAGGTCGACGCCGCCCTGCTCCCGCCGCACCGCCTGCGCCCGCAGCATGAGGCGGGGGAAGTCGAGCTCCCACTCGTGCGGGGGCACGTAGGGGCACTTCACGTAGCAGATCTTGCACTGGTAGCACTCGTCGACGACCTTGTCCTGCTCGGCCTTCGTCAGCGCCTCCACGTCCCCGTCGTGCCGGTCGACGGCGTCGAACAACGACGGGAACGAGGGGCACAGGTTGAAGCAGAGCCGGCAGCCGTGGCAGAGGTCGTAGACCCGGGTCAGCTCCCCGCGCAGGTCGGCCTCGTCGTAGTAGGCCGGGGCCTTCGGGTCGTAGGTTGTCGTCACGGCTGTTCCGGGCACGCTCTTGTGCCGCAGAGGTGCAAAAACGTGCCCAGAGTCCGAAGGGGAATCATCAGCTGACGGATTCGAGCCCCTGGGTGAAGCGGCCCGCGTGCGACTTCTCGGCCCGGGCCAGCGTCTCGAACCACTCCGCGATCTGGTCGAACCCCTCATCGCGGGCGGTGCGGGCGAAGCCCGGGTACATCTCGGTGTACTCGTAGGTCTCGCCCTCGATGGCGGACCTGAGGTTGTCCTCGGTGGCGCCCACGGGCACCCCGGTCACGGGGTCGCCCACCTCGGCCAGGTAGTCGAAGTGCCCGAAGGCGTGGCCCGTCTCTCCCTCGGCGACCGAGCGGAACAGCGCGGCCACGTCGGGATACCCCTCCACGTCTGCCTTCTGGGCGAAGTACAGGTAGCGGCGGTTGGCCTGCGACTCGCCCGCGAACGCGTGCTTGAGGTTGTCCTCGGTCTTGGTGCCCTTCAGCTCAGCCATGGTGTCCCTTTCTCTCCTTGGTGCAGTCGTCGCACAGCCCTCGGAAGACGACCTCGGCCGTCCGCACCGCGAACCCCTGCGCCCGCCCCCGCGGGACACGGACGTCGGGAAACTCGACGTGCAGGTCGCGCACCTTCCCGCACCCGTCGCACACCAGGTGGTGATGCGCGCCGACGTTGGGATCGAAACGTGCGGCGCCGGTGCCGACGTCGAGCAGGTGCAGCTCGCCCATCTCGGCGAGGTCGTTGAGGGTCTGGTACACGGTCTTGAGCGAGATCGTGGGCATCTCGGCCCGGGCCGCCGCGTACACGGCGTCGGCGGTGGGGTGGGCCTCGTTGCCGTGCAGCAGCCGGAAGATGCACTGGCGCTGGGGCGTGACCTTCAGGCCACGTTCCCGGAACAGCTCGGTCAGCTCGGCAGGCGTCCTCACGGCGACGCCGACCCTAACACACAAGCGTTGGTAATCAACAACCCTTGTCGATTAGCCGTTCTGGGGGAGGAATCCCGACACAGTTGCCGGGATTCCTCCCCCAGATGCGCTGCCTAGGATGGCCCGCCGTGACCACGACCGCCGAGGACCTGCACGACGTCCATCCGCGGCGTCAGGAGCTCGCCCTCGCCCTCGCCGTCGCCGCCACCGTCCCCGGCATCTGGGTGCGCTTCGCCGAGCCGCACCTGGCCCATCAGGTGGAGGCCCTCCTCTTCGGCCTCGCCATCGTGGGCGCCGCCTTCCTCCTCTCGTGGGGCGCGGAGGTGGCGCAGCTCGACATCTCCGCGGGCCTCGCCATCGCCGTCCTCGCGTTCATCGCCGTGCTGCCGGAGTACGCCGTCGACTTCACCCTGGCGCTCAACGGAGGCGAGGCCTTCGAGGAGTTCGGACGCGCCTGCCAGAGCGCGGCCGAGGCCGCCGCGGGCGAGGACGCCCCCTGCTCGCTGGCGCTGGCCAACATGACCGGCGCCAACCGGCTCCTGATCGGCATCGGCTGGAGCATGGTCGTGTTCCTCGCCTGGTACCGGATGCGCAAGAACGGCGAGCGGCTCACCGAGGTGGCGCTGGAGCGCTCGCACTCCGTGGAGCTCGCCTTCCTCACCGTGGCCACGATCTACTCGCTGACGCTGCCGCTGAAGAGCTCGATCACGTTGGTCGACACCGCCGTGCTCGTCTCGATCTTCGTGGCCTACACGTGGCGCATCTCGCGGGCGCCCACCGAGGAGCCGCACCTCGTCGGCCCGGCCCGGTGGATCGGCACGTTCTCCGTGCCCACTCGCCGAGGGACGGTCGGCGTGCTCTTCCTGTTCGCCGCCTTCGTCATCTTCCTCTGCGCCGAGCACTTCGCCGAGGCGCTGGTGGCCACCGGCCAGGAGTTCGACATCAGCGAGTTCCTGCTGCTCCAGTGGGTGGCGCCCTTCGCCAGCGAGGCGCCCGAGCTGCTGGTGGCGGGCCTGTACGCCTGGCGCCTCAACACCAACGCGGGCCTCGGCACCCTGGTCTCCTCCAAGGTCAACCAGTGGACGCTCTTGGTGGGTACCCTGCCCGTCGCCTTCGCCCTGGCGTCGGGCAGCCTGCACGGGTTGCCCATCCTCGCCGAGCAGCGGGAGGAGCTGCTGCTCACCGCCGCCCAGTCCGTCTTCGCCGTGGCCGTGCTCTTCAACCTGCGGATGTCGGTGAAGGAGTCGGTCGCCCTCTTCTCCCTCTTCTGGGCCCAGTTCGTCGTCGGCGCCCTCGTGCCCGACTCGTGGCACGGCGCCGAGCGCATCGTCGTCTCCGTCCTCTACGTGCTGATCGGCCTCAGGATGATCCTGGGCCACGGGGCCCGCCGCATTGGCAAGACGCTCCACGACGGCTTCCGAGCCCCCTACTCCGAGCTGGCCGAGCCGTGACCCCGGCCCCGGCCCGCACTCCGTTCGACCGCACCGGCGCGCTGGCCCGGCTGCGCGACGACGAGTTCGACGTGCTGGTCGTCGGCGGCGGCATCACCGGTGCCGGCGTGGCGCTCGACGCCGCCGCCCGTGGCCTGCTGACCGCCTTGGTGGAGCGCGACGACTTCGCCTCGGGCACGTCCTCGAAGTCCTCGAAGATGGTCCACGGCGGCCTGCGCTACCTGCAGCAGCACGAGTACCTCCTGGTGTACGAGAACCTGGCCGAGCGCCAGCGGCTGCTGGAGAACGCGCCGCACCTGGTGCACCCCCTGCCGTTCCTCATCCCGTTGTTCGGGCGCGGCGGCGTGGTGAAGAAGGCGGTGGCCAAGGCGTACTCCACGGCGCTGTGGCTCTACGACCTCACCGGCGGCATCCGCATCGGCAAGCGCCACCGACGGCTGCCGGTGGACGAGGTGCTCGCCCACCTGCCGGTGCTCAAGCCCGAGTACGTGGTGGCGGGCTTCCTCTACTACGACGCGCAGGCCGACGACGCCCGCCTCGCGCTCACGATCGCCCGCACCGCGGTGCTCGACCACGGGGCGGTGGCGGCCAACTACGCGGGCGTGGTGGAGCTGCTGAAGGACGCCGACGGACGGGCGTGCGGCGCCCGCTTGGCCGACGGCACCGTGGTGCGGGCGGCCGCCGTCGTCAACGCCGCGGGCGTGTGGGCCGACGACGTGCGGGCGCTCGACGAGGGCGAGCACCCGCAGTCGATCCGCCCGGCCAAGGGCGTGCACGTCACCGTGCCGTGGGAGAAGGTGCGCTGCGACATCGCGGCCGTGATCCCGGTGGTGGCCGACCGCCGGTCGATCTTCGTGGTGCCGTGGGGCGACCGGGTGTACCTCGGCACCACCGACACCGACTACGACGGTCCCCTCGACGATCCGCAGTGCACGGCCGACGACGTGCGCTACCTCTTGGACGCGTTCAACGTGTTCTCCCGGGAGCCGTTGACCGAGGACGACGTGCTCGGCACGTGGGCGGGGCTCCGGCCGCTGGTGCGGTCGGCGGAGACCGAGCGCACGGCCGACCTGTCGCGCCGGCACGCGGTGATGGTGTCGAAGAGCGGCGTCGTGACGGTGACGGGGGGCAAGCTCACGACGTACCGGAAGATGGCGGCCGACACCGTCGACGAGGTCGTGAAGGTGCTCGGCCGGGGAAGCAGGCGCAGCCCCACCAAGCACCTGGCGCTGCGGTGCGCCGAGGGCACCCAGGAGCTGCGCGACCCGGATGCGGCCGCCCGCCTGGGGGTCGACGCCGACCTGCTCGCCCACCTCGTCGACCGCTTCGGGGGCGAGGCTCGAGCCGTGCTGGCCATGCTCGAAGCCGACCCCGAGCTGGCTGCACCGCTCGTGCCCGGCCTCCCCTACTTGCGGGCCGAGGCGGTGTACTCCGCCCGCTACGAGATGGCGCACACGCTGACCGACGTGCTGGCCCGTCGCACCCGGGCCCTCCTCCTGGCCCGGGACGCGGCAGCCGAAGCGGCCGAGTCGGTGGCCAAGCTGCTGGCCCCGGAGCTGGGGTGGTCGGCGGCCGAGGCGCGGCGCCAGGTCGAGGAGTTCTGCGCGCTGGTGGCGCGGGAGAAGGCCGCCGCGGAGGTGGCCGTGTGACCCGTGGTGAGCCCACGCCACCCATCGAGCTGCGGGGTACCCAGCTGCGGCTGTCGTCGCCGCGCGTCGAGCCGAGCGACGCCACACTCGAGGCGCTGGCGAGCATCTGCCCGGTGTCGACCGACGAGGCCGACGTGGTGGAGCACGGCCGCGACTGGTGGCCGCTGGCGATGGTGTGGGCCGTGCATGCGGGCGCGGTGCCGGCGCGGCCCGCGGCCGTCGTGCGCCCGACCACGGCCGAGGAGGTGGCCGACGTGCTGGCCGTGTGCGACGAGGCCCACGTGCCCGTCACGCCGGCAGCAGGGCGCAGCGGCGTCTGCGGAGCGGCGGTGCCGGTGCACGGCGGCGTGGTCCTCGACCTCTGCGGCCTCTCTGGCATCGTCGGCGTCGACGACGAGTCGCTGCTGCTCGACGTGCGGCCGGGCACGTTCGGCGACGTGCTCGAGGACGAGCTGCGGGCACACCACGGCGTCACGCTGGGGCACTGGCCGCAGTCGATGGCGCTGTCCACCGTCGGGGGGTGGCTGGCGTGCCGCAGCGCGGGCCAGTACTCCACCCGGTACGGGAAGGTGGAGGACATGGTCGTCGGCCTGGAGGTGGCGCTGGCCGACGGCCGGGTCGTCCGCACCGGCGGCGCCGGCCCGCGGGCGGCCGTGGGCCCCGACCTCTCCCAACTGTTCGTGGGCAGCGAGGGGACGCTGGGCGTGATCACCGAGGCGCGCCTGCGGGTGCACCCGGTGCCGCCGGTCGAGCGCCGCGCCGCCTACGCGTTCGACTCCTTCGCCGACGGCCTCGACGCCTGCCGCCGCATCCTGCGCCGGGGCGCCACGCCCGCCGTGCTGCGCCTGTACGACGACGTCGAGACCAAGCGCGGCTACCAGCTCGACGACTGGCACCTGCTGATCGTCCTCGACGAAGGCGACGAGGCCGTCGTGGAGGGCACGATGCGGGTGGTGGCCGAGGAGTGCGCCAAGGCCGAGCCGTTGCCCGACGAGCTGGTGGGTCGCTGGTTGGCCCACCGCAACGACACCTCGGCGCTCCAGTCGGTCGTCACCCACGGCATCGTGGTCGACACCACCGAGATCTCGGCCCGGTGGTCGGCGCTGCCCCGCATCTACGACGAGGTGCTGTCCGCCGCCCGCGCCGTCGACGGCATGCTGGCCGTGTCGGCCCACCAGTCGCACTCGTACACCGACGGCGCCTGCGTCTACTTCACCTGGGCCGGGCGGCGCGAGGGCGACGGTTGGCAGGACGCCTTCTACCGCGAGGCGTGGGACGCAGTGACCACCACCGTGCTGGCCCGCGGCGGCACGCTCTCGCACCACCACGGGGTGGGCCTCCACCGCGGCCGCTACATGGCCGACGCGCTCGGCCCCGCGCTCGACGTCCTCGTGTCGCTGAAGCAGACCCTCGATCCGCACGGGATCCTCAACCCGGGCAAGCTCGGCCTGCCCTCGCCGTGGGGAGCGCGCGCGTGGCCGTAGGCATCGACCGCAACGCTGTCGGCCGCGGCGCGCTGTGGACGCTGGCCGTCGCCCTGCCGCCCGTGTGGCTGGTGTCGGCGCTGAGCTCCGACGACCTCCCGGGCGAGGAGTCGAACCTGTGGCTGCTCACGCCGGTCGCCCTCCTGGCGGGGTTCGCCGTCGGCGGGTTCGCCGCGGGCCGCCGGCGGGTCGACACGCCGCTCCTGCACGCGGCCGCTGCGGCCACGGCCGCGTTCGTCGCGGTGGCGCTGTTCGGGCTGATCCGCCGCATCGTCGGCGACGACGACGTCACGATCGCCTACCTCGTGCGGCTGCTGCTCCTCGCGCAGATCTGCGTCTCCACCGCGCTGCTGGGCGGCTGGGTGGCGGCCCGACGAGCAGCCCCGTGAGCATCCTCGTGGTCGACGTCGGCACCAGCGGCGTGCGGGCGGCGGTCGTGCGTCCCGACGGCCGGGTGGACCACGTCCACCACCGGCCCGTCCTGCCCGAGTCTCCGGCCCCCGGCTTCGTGCAGTTCGACGCCCGCGTGATGGCCGACGCCGTGCTGGAGGTGGCCCAGGCCGCCTTGGCCGCGGGCGGCCCCGTGGAGGCCGTGGGCATCGCGAACCAGCGGGCGTCCACGATCGTCTGGGACCGCGCCACCGGCGAGCCCGTCGGCCCCGGCATCGGCTGGCAGGACCTGCGCACGGTCGGGCTGTGCCTCATGCTCCGGGAGCAGGGCGTGCGACTGGCGCCCAACGCATCGGCCACCAAGCTGGTCGTGCTCCTCGACATGGCCGACCCCGACCGGACGGGCGACCTCTGCTTCGGCACGGTCGACTCGTGGGTGGCCTGGACGCTGTCGGGCGGCAGCGCCCACGTCACCGACGCGGGCAACGCGGCGGTCACCGGCCTCGTCCACTCCGACGCCTCCGGCTGGGACGAGCCCACCCTCGACGTGCTGCGCATCCCGGCCTCGGTGCTGCCGCGGATCGTCGACTCCTCCGGGGTCGTGGGGGAGGCAACCGCCCTGCCCGGCGCGCCTCCCATCGCGGGCATCGCGGGCGACCAGCAGGCCTCGCTCGTGGGCCAGGGCTGTGTGCGTCCGGGGCTGGCCAAGGTCACGTTCGGCACCGGCGGCATGCTCGACCTGTGCCTCGGCCCCACGCGGCCCGCCTTCGAGCGCCGCGGCGAAGGCGGCTGCTTCCCCATCGTGGCGTGGCGGCGGGAGGGGGTCGACACGTGGGGCATCGAGGCGGTGATGCTGTCGGCCGGGTCGTGCGTCGAGTGGCTGCGCGACGACCTCTGCCTCGTCACGACGGCCGCCGAGTCCGACGAGGTGGCGGCGTCCGTGCCCGACACCGGCGACGTGTGGTTCGTCCCGGCCCTGCTCGGCCTGGGCACGCCTGCGTGGGACTTCGGGGCACGTGGCACCCTGCTCGGCCTGACCCGGGGCACGACGCGGGCCCATGTCGTGCGGGCCGTCCTCGAGGGCGTGGCCCATCGCGGTGCCGACCTCGTGGAAGCGGCCGAGATCGACGGCGGCCTGCGCATCGAGTCGGTGCGGGTGGACGGCGGCATGACCGCCAACGCCACGTTCGTGCAGGCGCTGGCCGACGCGTGCGAGCGGCCGGTGGAGCTGTCGCCGGTGCTGGAGGCCACCACCCAGGGGGCCGCCTACCTGGCGGGCATGGCCGTGGGCGTGTGGAAGGGCGAGGACGACATCGCCGCCGCCTGGTCGCCCGCCCGGGTGGTCGAGCCGGGGCGGCCGGTCGACCGGGGCCGGTGGCGGGAGGCAGTGGAGCGGGCCAAGGCCACCGACCCCGACCTGAGCGCGCTGGAGTTCTGATGCGCGTGCCCGTGGCCTTCGCCGTCGCGCTGGCGTTCCTGGCCGCCTCCGTCGGCTACGCCGTGGGCAGCCGCGACACGGCCCCCGGCCGCGGCTCGGTCGACGTCGGCTTCCTCTACGACATGATCGGCCACCACGAGCAGGCGATCACGCTGTCGAAGCTGGAGCTGGTGAAGGGAAGCGAGGGCCGGGTCAAGTCGTTCGCCGAGGAGATCCTCTACTACCAGGGCTACGAGATCGGGCTGATGACGCAACAGCTGCGCTCGTGGGGGCATCGGCGCGACGAGCCGCCCGAGCGGGCGATGGCGTGGATGGGCCACGGCGTGCCGCGGGAGGACATGCCGGGCATGGCGTCGCAGGCGGAGCTCGACGCCCTGTACCAGGCGCAGGGCCGCGACGTGGACGCCCGGTTCCTGGCGCTGATGATCGACCACCACGCGGGCGGCGTGCACATGGCCGAGGAGGCGCTGCGACGGGCGACGTCGTCGTTCGTGCGCGACTTCGCCGACCGCACGGTGCGACAGCAGCGCACGGAGATCAGGGAGATGGAGCTGGCCCGCGACCGCCTGGGTCTGCCCGCGGCGCCGCCCGGCTGACCTCCCTCGTTCGTTTCCCCCTTGGCGCACGGGAGTGCGCCAACGGGGAAACGAACGAGGGGTGGGGGCCATCCGCGTACCTGTCACACCCCCTCCTTATCCTTCGACGGGTGAGGCTGTTGCACACCGGCGACTGGCATCTGGGCCGCTCGTTCCACGGCGCGCCCTTGCTGGAGCACCAGCTGGCGGCCGTCGACGCCATGGTCGAGGTGGTGCGCCGCGAGCGCGTGGAGCTGGTGGTGGTGGCGGGCGACGTGTACGACCGCCAGCTTCCGGCGGGCGAGGCGGTGCAGGCGCTGTCGTACGCGCTGTGCGAGCTGCGGGCGGCGGGCGCCCGCATCGTGGGCATCTCCGGCAACCACGACTCGTCCGTGCGGGTGGGCTTCGCCGAGCCGGTGCTGGCGGCGGGCGGGGTGCGCCTGCGGGGGCTGCTCGACTCGCTCGACGTCCCCGAGCTGCTCGAGCCCGCCGACGGAGGCCCACCCGTCGCCGTGTACCCCATCCCCTACCTGGAGCCCGAGGTGGCCCGGCACCGGCTGGGGCTGCCGGAGGCCAAGGGCCACGACGCCCTCCTGCGGGCCGCGCTCGACCGGGCCCGGGCCGACCTGGCGCACCGGGGCACGGTGCGGTCGGTTGCGGTGGCGCACGCCTTCGTGGCCGGCGGGCAGTCGTGCGACAGCGAACGGCCCCTCAGCGTGGGGGGCTCGTCGGAGGTCTCCCTCGGCGCGTTCGACGGGTTCCACTACGTGGCGCTCGGGCACCTGCACGGCCGCCAGGTGCTGGGCGACGGGCGCGTGCGCTACTCGGGCTCGCCGCTCGCCTACTCCTTCTCCGAGCGGTCGCACGTGAAGGGAGCGTGGCTGGTCGACCTGGCCGTCGACGGCACGGTCACCGCCGAGCCCGTCGACCTGCCCGTGCCCCGGCCGCTCGCCGTCGTGGAGGGCACGCTCGACGAGCTCCTCACGTCGAGCGCTTTCGCCGCCGCCGAGCGCGCCTGGGTCCACGCCGTCCTCACCGATGCCGTGCTGCCGCCCGAGGCCATGGCGCGGCTGCGGCGACGCTTCCCCCACGCCGTCACCCTCGTGCACGAGCCGCCGATCGACCTGCGCGACAGGGTCGGCGGCTACGCCGAGCGGGTGCAGGGCCGCTCCGACCTCGAGCTGGCGCTCGACTTCGTGGAGCACGTCACCGGCACGCCCCCCGGGCCCGACGAGCGGGCCGACCTGGCCGCCGCCATCACCGCGGTGGCGTCGGAGGACGTGTAGCCATGCGGCGGCTCCTGCTCCCGTCAGGCGGGCGGCCCCTCCCGGCCGTCCGGTGGCGCGCCTGGCCCGCGCCCCGCCTGGCAGTCGCGCTGAAGGGAACCGGCCTTCGGCCGGTGCTGTCGCCGTGAGGCCGCGGCGGCTGGAGGCGGTGGCGTTCGGCCCCTTCGCCGAGCGCATCGAGGTCGACTTCGACCGGTTGGCGGAGGCCGGGCTGTTCCTCATCCACGGCGAGACGGGCGCAGGCAAGACCTCGCTGCTCGACGCCATGTGCTTCGCCCTCTACGGCACCGTGCCCGGCGTGCGCACCACCGACGACCTGCGCAGCGACCACGCAGGCCGGGCGCCCCACGAGACGTCCGTGGCCTTCGAGTTCTCGCTGCGCGGCGACGACTGGCGCGTCGTGCGCACACCGCAGCACGAACGGGCCAAGAAGCGGGGCACCGGCACCACCGTGCAGAAGCCCAAGGCGTCGCTGTGCAAGATGGTCGACGGCGACTGGGAGCCGGTGGCCGACGGCGTGGAGGAGGTCGCCCTGGAGGTCGAGGCGCTGCTGGGGCTCACGGCGAGCCAGTTCCAGCAGGTGGTCGTGCTCCCGCAGGGCGAGTTCCAGCGGGCGCTGCGGGCCGGCCCCAAAGAGCGCGG
>DATAAM010000012.1:0-46109 GCA_036260075.1 Acidimicrobiales bacterium | reverse complement strand
GGCTGCTCGGTGCCGGAGCTGGCGGTGGCGTGGACGCTGGCCTGGCCCGGCGTGCACGGCGCCATCGTGGGCGCTCGCGGCCCGGAGCAGGTCGACGGCTGGGCCGGGGCCGCCTCGGTGCGGCTGGGCGAGGGCGAGCTGGCCGAGATCGCCCAGGCGCTGGAGGAGACCGGCGCGGGCTCGGGCCCGGTCCGCCCTGGTTCTGGTGGGAGGAAGGCGCCACATACGGCGAATTCCGCCCACCAGAACGGTGAGGAGTGAGCGTGAGGACGCTCGTCGTCGGGGGCGCGGGCTACATCGGGAGCGTGGTGGCCGCCCACCTCCTGGACGCGGGCCACGAGGTGACGGTGTTCGACAACCTCTCGAAGGGGCACGAGTCGGCGGTGTCGGCCGCCGCCCGCTTCGTGCCGGGCGACGTGCTCGACGCCGAGGCGGTACTGAACGTCGTGGCCGGTCACGACGCCGTGCTGCACTTCGCGGCGCTGTCGCTGGTCGCCGAGTCGGTGGGCGAGCCCGCCCGCTACTTCCGCACCAACGTGGCGGGGACGCTCAACCTGCTCGACGCCATGCGGGAGGAGGGCGTGCGCCGGCTGGTGTTCTCCTCGACCGCCGCGGTGTACGGCGACCCCGACGAGGTCCCCATCCCGGAGACGGCGCCCACGCGGCCGACCAACCCCTACGGCGCCTCCAAGCTGGCCGTCGACCATGCCATCGGCTTCGAGGCGGCCGCCACCGGGCTGGGCGCCGTGAGCCTGCGGTACTTCAACGTGGCCGGGGCCTCGGGCGGGCTGGGGGAGCGCCACGACCCCGAGACCCACCTGATCCCGCTGGTGCTGGAGGCGGCGGCCGGGCGCCGTCCCCACGTGCAGGTGTTCGGGACCGACTACCCGACGCCCGATGGCACCGCCGTGCGCGACTACATCCACGTCGACGACTTGGCCCGGGCGCACCTGCTGGCGCTCGACGCTGCGGAGGCGGCCGGCCATCGCGTCTACAACCTGGGCAACGGCGCCGGGTTCTCGGTGCGCCAGGTGATCGAGGTGGCCCGGGAGGTGACGGGGTGCGACATCCCTGCCGTGGAGGTGGGCCGCCGGGCGGGCGACCCGGCCGTGCTGGTGGCTTCCAGCGAGCGCATCCGCGCCGAGCTGGGCTGGGTGCCCGAGAAGCCCGAGCTGGCCACGATGATCGCCGACGCCTGGGCGTTCGCCGCCGCCTCCGGTTCTGGGGGAGGGATCCCGGCGCAGGCGCCGGGATCCCTCCCCCAGAACGGCATAACAGACCGGGCGGCTGCGCTAGCTTCCGTGCCGACTTCGCCCCGCTCACCAGGAGGACGCGATGGAGATCTTCACGCAGACCGGTGGCGTGATCCTGTCCCGCTGGGGTCACTACCTCGCCGGAGTGACGTGGATCGGCCTGCTCTACTACTTCAACTTCGTGCAGGTCCCCGCGTTCGCCGCCTTCGAGGCCACACCCCGCACGGAGGCGGTGCGCAAGCTCGTCCCCCGGGCGCTGTGGTGGTTCCGCTGGGGCGCCGTGCTCACCCTGCTGACGGGCATCTCGATCCTGCTCTTCCAGGAGCAGCTCGACGACATGGACTACTTCAAGACGCCGTCGGGCATCAGCATCCTCCTCGGGGCGCTCCTCGCCATCGTGATGTTCTCGAACGTCTGGGGCGTGATCTGGCCCAACCAAAAGCGCTTCATCGCCAACGCCGAGGCCACGACAGCGGGCCGCGAGGCCGACCCCAACGCCGCCGCCTGGGGCCGCAAGGCGCTCTGCGCGTCGCGCACCAACACCCTGTTCTCGATCCCGATGCTCTTCTTCATGGGGGCGACCTCGCACTTCGCCCCGGTGTACGAGGGCGGCGACGGCGGCGAGCGGGCGCTGTTCTGGATCGTCTCGCTCGTGCTGATCGCGCTGCTCGAGGCCATTGCGCTCAGCGCGCCGGCCCAGGGCTCGCCCGCCGCGTGGCACCTCGACAGCCATCGCAACACGATCGTCGCCGGCTTCGTGCTGTGGGCGATATTCCTCGTGCTCTTCGAGGTGCTGTTCAACTAGGGAGCAGCACCAACGCACCGGCCGCGAACGCCGGCCCGGCGAGCACCAGCGAGTCGAGCCGGCGGGCGGCCGGGACGTCGCTCTTCGACGACCCGAGCAGCCCGCTCACCACGACAGGACCGATGGGCGCCAGGGCGGCGGCCAGGCCGCCCAGCACCCAGGCGCTCGCCCCCTCGAACGGCGGCACCAGCACCGCCGCCGCGCACAGGGTCACCACCGCCATGCCGGCCAGCCCGGCCGCCGGGCCCTCCCACCGCTTGCCCGCCCCGACGCCGACCACGTAGTCGCCCGCGTCGAACGCCCACACCAGGGCGAGCAGCGTGCCCGCCTCGGCCAACCCGCGCGTCCGCAGGACGACCGGCGCGGCCGCCGCCAGCCCGAACGGCAGCCCGAACGAGAGCGTGCGCACCACCCGCCCCCGAGCCGTGCCCAACAGCGCGCCCGCGGTCACGCCCGCCACCAGCCCGGCCGCCGCCCCCAGCGGCCCCAGCGCGGCGCCCAGCGGCGGCAGCACGGCAGCAGCCGCGGCGCCCGCACGGTCGGGACGGCGACGGCGCCTCCCCTTGCCCTTGCCCTTGACCTGCCGCACCGACTGGAGGGCGGCCACGCCAGCCACCGCCGCCAGCCACGGGGCCAGCACGAACGGCCCCGCCGTGGCCGCTGCCGCGGTCGTCGCCGCCCACAGCAGCCCCAGTCGGACGTGCGGGCGGTGGGTACCGAGCGGCGGCGGCACCCACGTCCGCCGGCGCGTCACCCCCCGGAGACCGGCGGGAGCACGGCCACCTCGTCGTCGTCACCCACCGGGGTGTCGTCGGACGCGGGCTCGCCGTTGCGCCACACCCGACTGCCCGCCAGCACCGCCGCGAACCCGTCCCCGAAGCGGGCCCGGGCCCCGGCCAGCACGGCGCCCACCGTCGTCCCCGGGATCGCCGCCCGGGCCGTGCCCGCCGCCTCCCGCGCCGCCCCGAACAGACGGAGGGTCGCCACCTACTCGATCTCGGCGCGGCCGTTGGCGATCACCAGCCGTCCCGCGCTGTGGGCCTCGAACGGGTGGGCCCGCCGCCCGTCGGCCGTGCCCGCGTCGTAGATCGTGGTTGTGACGTCGTCGCCAGGGAGCACGTTCTTGGAGAAGCGCACGGCCAACCGCTTCAGCCGCGACGGATCGCCGTCGGCCACCGTCTTGACGACGGCCTGGCTCGTCATGGCCATGGTGCAGAGCCCGTGGAGGATGATGCCCGGCAACCCCACCTTTGTGGCGAAGTCGTGGTCGACGTGGATGGGGTTGGGGTCGCCCGACGCCTCGCGGTAGCGGTAGGTCTGGTCGTCGTCGACGTGCACCGAGAGCTCGCCCACCCGGTCCGCCCGCGCCTCCTCGGGGAACGTGTGGTCGGGCTTGTCGGGCCCGCCGCTGTCGCCCTCGGCCAGGCCCCGGACGAACACCGTGTTGTAGATCTCCAGGACCGGCGACCCGTCGTCGCCGTCGACGCTCTCGATGCGGGATGTGAAGCGGGTGCCCGAGCTGCCCACCCGGATGCTGTGCGCGGTGCCCGTGCTGACCAGCGTGCGACCCGGCACCAGGGGCTGGTGGAAGTGCATGTCCTGCTCGCCGTGCACCAGCATCATGAACATCTCGGGGGTCACGAAGTCGGCGACCACCATGGAGACGACGTCCCACGTGGGCACCACGCCGAAGACGGGCGGGGCGTACTTGCCCGACTCGTAGGCGGGGTTGTCGTCGTTGGTGGCCGCCGCGTACGCCTTGGCCCGATCGGGGTCGATCACCGCCGTGAGCGGGCCGTAGCGCGTTCCCAGCTTCTCCACCGGCATTCCCATGGTCGTGACGCTACTGCGCTCTACTGGTAGGGGCATGGCCCGACTGCTGCTCATCCGTCACGGCCAGTCCGCATGGAACGCCGAGGGGCGGTGGCAGGGCTGGGCCGACCCGCCGCTGTCCGACATCGGGGCGGCCCAGGCGCTGGCCGCCGCCGAGCGGCTCCGGGGCGAAGGGCTGAGCGCCGTGGCCTCGTCCGACCTCCAGCGGGCCCGGCACACCGCCGAGATCATCGCCGACTGCCTCGACCTCCCCCTGCTCGAGCCGCTCCCCGACCTGCGCGAGCGCGACATCGGCGACTGGTCCGGCCTCACCACCGTCGAGATCGAGCAGGGATGGCCGGGCTGGCTGGCCCTGTGGCGGGCGGGCGACCTGGAGCGGCCGCCCAACGGCGAGGCGCACGAGGAGCTGGCCGCCCGCGTCGTCGGGGCGCTCGAGCGGCTGGCCGAGGAGGACGGCTGCATCCTCGTCGTCACCCACGGCGGCGTGATCCACCTCGTGCAGGACCGCCTCGGAGTGGGCGGCAACCGCGTGGGCAACCTGTGCGGTCGCTGGATCGAGGCGGGGTTCGTGCCCGGCGAGGCCGTCCTCGTGCCGGAGGAAGAGGCCCGCACCACGGGGATCGCCCTGTAGTGCAGCTCACGTTCGACGACGTGCCCGCCGGCCCCCGGGTGGAGGTGGTGCGCAGCGCCAAGCGGCGCAAGACGGTGTCGGCGCGCGAGGTCGAGGGCGTGATCCGCGTGAGCATCCCCGCGTCGATGACGCGGGCCGAGGAGACGCGCTGGGTCGACGAGATGGTGCGCCGCCTCACCCGCAAGGCCACCTCCGAGGAGGTCGACCTGGAGGAGCGGGCCGCCCGCCTCGCCGCCCGCTACGGCCTGCCGCGGCCCGCCTCGATCCGCTGGGTGGGCAACCAGGGATCGCGTTGGGGGTCGTGCACGCCCGCCGACCGCACCGTGCGCATCTCCGACCGCATGGCGGACTTCCCGCCCTGGGTCCTCGACTACGTGATCGTGCACGAGCTGGCGCACCTGGTGGTGGCCGCCCACGACGACCGCTTCCACGCGCTGGTGGCCCGCTACCCCAAGGCGGAACGAGCCGTCGGGTTCCTCATCGCCAAGGGGATGGACGACGGCTGATCGGGCTCTGCGGCGGGATCAGGCACCAGGGCGTCGGACTTCGCCCGAGAGCGGGGAGCGGGCGGCCAGGGCCAGCACGCGGTCGGCCAGCTCGGGGGTCAGCAGGTCGGTGCCGTGCCCCCCGCCCGGGTACCACCACAGCTCCTTGGGCTCCGACGCCGCGTCGTACAGCGCCTGCGCGTGGCGCTCGTCGAAGTACCAGTCGGCGGGGTCGTGCACGACGACGGTGGTGGCCGGCGCGATGGCGCCCACCGCGTCGACGGGGTCGGTGCGCCCGTCCCACCGTCCGATCCGCGTGCGGGTCAAGCGGGCCAACCCCCACCGCCCGACCGGCGACGCCACCAGGCGGGCGATGCGCGACGCGCCTTCGCCGCCGTCGCGCTCCCAGTAGGCCGGGGGGCTGACGGCCACCACGACCGCGAGCGACCCCGGCTCGGCCGCCGCCGCGTGCAGCAGCACGGCGCCCGCGCCCAGGCTCACACCCACGGTGACGACGGGCAGGTCGGGGCGAGCCTGGCGCGCTGCGGCGACGGCGGCGGCCACGTCGAGGGGCTCGTCGCGCCCGATCGTGCAGGTGCCCTCGGACTCCCCGTGGCCCCGCAGGTCGAGCACGATCACGGGCGCCCGGGCCGCCAGCAGGTGGGCGAAGGCGTGGATGCGGGGACTGCGCGACCAGTTGGCGAAGCCGTGTACGAGCACGACGCTCGCCACCGCCTCGGGCGGCCCCGGCAGTGCCCACCCCGTGAGCTGCACGCCGTCGGCCGCGGTCATCCGGACGCGGTGCTCGCCCGCGTACCGCGGCGCGGCCACGTACGTGCGGACGTACCTCGCTACCGTCTCGCGGTCGATCGCTCTCGCCATGCCGCCTCCAGACGCCCGAGGTCGGTGCACGGCGGTGCGTCCTTGCGGTATTCGGCGAGGATCCCCCGCCAGTTGTTCGTCGCCCGCAGCCGTCCCAGCAACGCGCTCATCCCCCAGACCACCCGGTCGAGGATGACGTAGGAGGTCGGCATGTTCAAGGCCTGGATGAGCTTCCCGTAGCGCCCCTGGATGTCGATCACGGTCTGGAGCGCGTTGGCCGTCCACCGCCGCGTGTAGGTGAACCGATCGGTTTCGAACGGCTCGTACGGCCCCCGGATGTACTCGAACACGAAGGCCGGGTCGAAGCCGTGGTCGGGCGGCAGGAAGCCCGCCTCCACGGCGGCGTCGACCGCCCGCACGGCGTCGCCGTCGAGGATGGCGTCGAAGACCGGGGCGAGGCGGTCGAACTCGCCCGGCGACCACCGCTTGACCAGGCCGAAGTCGAGGAACGTCACCGAGCCGTCGTCGTGGAAGCGGTAGTTGCCGGGGTGCGGGTCGCCGTTGAAGACGCCGAACCGGTGGATCGAGCCCTGGGCGAAGCGCATGAGCACCTCGCCCGCGTGGTCCTTCTCCGCCTGCGTCGCTGTGTCGAGGAACTCCTGCCAACGCATGCCCTCGACCCACTCGCTGGTGAGCACGCGCTGCGAGCTGCGCTCGGGCACCACCTGCGGCACGCGGATGAACGGATGGCCCGCGTAGCGCGCCGCGAACTCCGTCTGGTACCGCGCCTCGAGCCGGTAGTCGAGCTCGTCGGCCATGCGGGCCCGGAGCTCGTCGACGAGCGCCTTCACGTCGAGGCCCTTCAAGGCGAACTGGGCGAAGAGCCCGTAGAGGAGCTCCGCGTTGTCGAGGTCGCTCTTGATGGCCTTGTCGACACCGGGGTACTGCACCTTCACGGCCACGATGCGGCCGTCGGGCATGACCGCTCGGTGAACCTGGCCGATGGAGGCGGCGGCCACCGGCACCGGCGCCCAGTCGAGGAACAGCCGCCGGGGGTCGTCGCCCAGCTCCTCGCGCACCACCCGCTCGGCCAGGCTCGGCGCCATCGGCGGCACGTCGGCCTGCAACGTGGCCAACGCCTCCTGGGCCTCCTTGGGCAGGCCGTCGGCGATGAACGACAGCATCTGGCCCGCCTTCATGATGGCGCCCTTCATGCCGCCGAGGACCTGGGCGACGTCCTCTGCCGTCCTGATGGCGAAGCGTGTCTCGAGCGCCAGCCGCTCCTTGTCGGTGCGACCCCGGCCCCGCAGGCGCATCCACGCGAAGTGGGCGCTGCGGCGGACGGTCAGCCGCCACACGCGGGCCTGCCGCTCCAAGCGGTGCCGGCGGTCGGCGTCGCGGAAGGCGACGGCTGCCGCCCCGGCCGCGGCGGCAGTGCCGGTGGCCACGCCGACGCCGAGGGCCCGACGCCTGCGGCTCACCCGGTGTCCCGCCGGCCTTACTCGGCGGGCCCGCCGGCCCGGGCCTCTCGCTCGGCGGAGGCCTGGTCCTCCATGCAGAACCGGGTGGCGGGGAGTGCCTCGAGGCGGGCGTCGTCGATGGGCTTTCCGCACGCCTCGCACGTGCCGTACGTGCCGTCGTCGAGCCGGCGGATGGCGTGCTCGACGTCGGCCAGCTCGGCCTCGACGTTCTCCAGGATCGACAGGTCGCGCTCCCGGTTGAACGTCTCGGTGCCGACGTCGGCCTGGTGCTGGTCGAGGTTCGACAGCTCGCCCAGGCTCGACTCCTCCGACTCGGAGGTGAGGCCGTCGTCGGTGAAGTCGTTGCGAAGGTTGGCGAGGCGCTCGCGCTCTTCGAGCAGGCGACTGCGGGCGTCGTCGGCGTCCATGGGCGGCCATCTTACGGGTGGCCGGTACGCTCGACGGCAGCCGGGGCCGCTAGCTCATCGGGTAGAGCAGGGGACTTTTAATCCCAAGGTGCAGGGTTCGAGACCCTGGCGGCCCACCGCAATTGGTGCCAATAGAGGACTTCTCGCCCTCGGCAAAGAAGTGGTGGGTGGGGGCGGTGGCCGTGTGCCTCGGGTGGGAGGCGTTCGGACCACCGTGAACACATGGCACAGCGACTGGCGGCAGGCCCGGAAGGGACTCCCGCGTGGGGTACGTGCGGCGATGCGCTCTTGCGCCATCGCGACGAGGTGCACGCCGTCGTCCGACGAGTCCTGTTCGATGCCGGTGCGGCTGAGGACGTCGTGCAGGAGACGCTGCTGCGGGCGCTGCGCCACGAGGCCACAGTGGAGCGCGAGCGGGCAGGCGCCTGGCTCACAGTCGTGGGCCGCCGACTGGCAGTCGACACGTCACGGGCCCGGCAGCGCGTCGAGGTGGTGGCCGAGCACGACGACACGCCGTCCCCCGAGCGCGACCCGGCCGAGCTGGCCGAGCAGCGGCACCTGCTCGACCAGGTGGCGGAGGCGCTCGACGGGCTGAGCCCCCGCCAGCGGCGGCTCCTCATGCGCCAGGTCGACGCGGGCCTGTCGCTGGCCCAGCTGGCGGAGGAGGAGCGCACCACGGTGGCGTCGGTGCGCTCGGTGCTCAACCGCGCCCGGGAGGCGCTGCGCAGCAACCTGCACCACAGCGGTTGGCTGGTGGCGGGCCTGCTCCCCCGAGTCCTCACCGCTGTGCGCAGCCCGGCCGATCGCCTCCTGGCCCGCATCGACCGGAGCGTGCCGCTCCTGCCGCACGCCCGCAACGACGCCGCCGAGGTGCTCACCGCCGGAGCGGCCGCCGTCGCCTTGTTCTTCTCGACCTTCGCGGGCAGTGGCGACAGTGGTCGCCACGACCCTGCCGACGTGGCCCTGCCCGCGCCCTCGCCGCAGGCGACCGTCGCCGCTCCGGTGGAGCCGCAGGTGCCGGCCCCGCTCGCGGGCCTCGAGGTGGGGCTTCCGGCGCTGTCGCTCGACGGGGACCTGAGCGAGGCGTTCTGGTGGGAGATGCCGCCCGAGCGGGAGCACGTCCCGATCCCGTTCCAGGACTTCGGCGGCGACGTCACCCACTTCGCCGTCTCTCCCGACCAGCGCACGGTCATCGCCAGCGGCGGCTGGGTGGAGACGGCACCCTCGGCTCGCGGCGAGACGCTGGCACGGGAGTGGACGCCGCTGTTCTACCGCTCGGACGACGGCGGGCACAGCTGGGAGCGACGAGAGGTCCCGGGCTTCCTGCCGGGCCGCGTGCTGTTCGCGCCCCAGTGGCCGGACGACCCCCGCATCTTCGTGGTGACGGACGACAAGTCTGTGCTCCAGTCGGAGGACGGCGGCCGCACCTTCGTGCTGTTGCAGCAGCTCGGCACCACCCAGCCGCCGCCGGTGCGTCCGGAGGAGCCGGCGCACACGTTGGGCTGGGTCCCGCGGCAGCTGCCGGACCCGGGAGAGGACCCCCGCACCACCATCAAGCAGCAGCAGCACGTGCCCCCGACGCCGCCGCTGCGCCCGGCCGTGCTGTCTGACCGCTTCGACGACGGCGAGGAGCTGCTCTACATCGGCGGCGAGGGAGCAGGCGTGTTCCACGTGCGGCTCGGGGTGCTCGAGCCACTGGTGTCCACGCCTCCGTGGCAGGTCACCAACGGGATCGCTCCCGCCCCCGACCACGCCGAGACGGGGGCGATCCTGGTGGGAGCGGTGGAGCACAGCACCGACTCGTCCGGTCGCGGCGCCGTCTACCGGTGCCTCAAGCTTCGATGCACGCAGGTGCGCGCCTTCGAGGACATGGGCAACGCGCCCGGCCTGTTCGTGTCACCCGCCGATCCCCGCCTGGTGTACGCGTGGACGCCGTACACCGCGTACCGCTCCTCCGACGGTGGCCTCACGTGGGGCCATCAGGTCCTCGGTCCCGTGCTGGACGTGGTCGAGGTCGGTCGACGCCTGGTCTTCGTGTCGATGAGCGGCGTGCCCGTCTCCGACGACCGCGGCGTCACCTGGCGGCGGCTCCACACCGTCCAGTCGATCTGGGCCGCCGCCTCCGTCGGCCACCGGCACCTGGTGGCGGCCTCCGGGCCGGGAACGGCGTGCTCTCCCGATGCCGGCGACCGCTGGCTCCCGACCTGCCCTTCACGGTGAGCGCACCGCCGGTCTGACGCGCGACGCTGTCGCCCGAGGGACAGCACGCCGTCACACAGCAGGACAACCGCGCCGTGTTGTCGAAATGCACAGAGCCGAGGGGGGCGACTCGGCAGCCGCGCTGGCACGCCGAATCGAGAGCTGCATGGCGGTCCGAGCACGACGCGACAACCTGGAGCTTGACCACCCGGCCGCCGCCGGGGCCGACGCGACCCTCGTCGACTTCGCCGAGCTGTGGGAGCACCGGGGCCGGCTCCAGGCCGTGTGCCGGCGCATGGTGGGCGACGACGGCACCGCAGACGACGTCGTCCAGGACACCTACCTCCGGGCGCTCACCGCCGAAGGGCTCGAGCGACGGTTCTCCTTCGGGCCCTGGCTGGCCACCGTCGCCCGCCGCCGGGCCATCGACGAGCTGCGCGCCGGCGCCCGCCTGTCGACGGTCGCCACGCCCCCGGAACGGTGCACCGACGTGGCCGACGACCCCCTCGACCAGCTGCTCCGCCAGGAGCGGGTGAGCCGGGTCCGCGTCGCCCTCGCCACACTGGCACCGCGCGAGCGCCGGCTGCTGCTCCGCCAGATCGCGCACGGCCTGTCACTGGCCGAGCTGGCCTCCGAAGAGGCGACCAGCGTGGCCTCCGTTCGCTCCGTGCTCTCCCGCGCCCGCACCAAGCTGCGGTCCTCGCTCGAACGGGGCGGCCCGCTCGGCGCCGCCCCGTTGCCGCGGCTGGTGGCCGCCGTCAAGCGCCGGCTGCAGCAGTGGGGAGCGCGTCTCGAAGGCAACGCTCCCATGCTGACCGGCGCGGGCGCCCAGCTGGGCGACGTCGTGGCGGCCGCCGTGATCGCCGCGGCCGCGCTCCTCCTGGCCGGGAGCGCTCCCGCCGAAGCCCCGTCCACGGCCGTGTCCCTGGTCGCCACCGAGCAACCCACCGAGCTCGGGCGGCCGGCGTCGCCCCCGTCCGACCGGGGCGAGCGACGAGCCGAGCCGGGGGAGCGGCCCGACCGCGCCGGCGGCCGGTCGGAGCGGTCCGAGGACGAGCCCGCCTCCGCCGAGCGCCCCGTGCTCCAACCGCCGGGGGTCGACCTGCCCGGCCTGCCTGTCGAGGGCGCCGACCAACCCGAAGAGGTCTTCGTCGAGCACGTCGCCGCCTCCGAGGACGGCCGCACACTCGTCATCAGCGGCAACAAGGACGCGGGCGCGGGCGCCAACGCAGGGCAGGCTCTCTACCGGTCCGACGACGGCGGCCACAGCTGGCGCTGGCTCGAAGCGGGAGGGTACGCCAGCGGCTATGCCGTCATCCCGCGCGGCTTCGCACAGCACGGCACACTGTTCGTGGCGGCAGGCCCGGTCCTGCAGCGCTCCGACGACGGCGGGCGCAACTTCCGGCCCGTGAGCAAGGTGCGCGGCAGCGCCGTCGCCCTGCCGGCCGCGGCCGGCGACCGTCGCATCTTCCTGGCGCCTGCGGGCCTGGGCGCCTACGACGCCGCCACCGACAGCACCACGCTCTACCAATCGCTGCCGTCGGGCACGTCGATCGGCGACATGGCCGTGCTCGACCAGACCGCCGGGCCTCGGTTCGTGGTGAGCACCTCGTTCTACGCCACCACCGGCGCGGTACAGGGCTACGTCCAGCGGTGCACGCCGACCGACTGCACGCCGCCGGTGGCGTTGCCCCACGTGTTCACCGCCCCGAAGCTCCTCGTCTCCCGCGCCACCCCCGGACTCGTGCTGGCGTGGGGCTCCCAGCGCCTCTACCGCTCGGTGGACGGGGGCGCCACGTTCGCCGAGGTGCCGATGCCCGGCGCCAAGACCCTCCACACGGTCGTGGAGGGCGCCCCCGGCGAGCTCCTCCTCGCCCGGGCCAACACAGGCAACGCGTCATCCAGTGGCCTGCTCCGGTCCGTCGACGGCGGCCTCACGTGGACGCCGCTCGCAGTGGGCACCCCTCTGCAGCAGGGGGCGGAGGGGCTTGCCTACCTGTCGAGCGGCCGCATCGTGGCGGGCATCGACGGCAAGCCCGGGTTCCGCTGCTCCGTCGACGGCGGCCTCACTTGGACGAGTCGCTGTCCGCTGTAGCGCCGGTTGTGTCGGTGTCGACCGTCCCGAACTCGAACACGCCCTTCCACGTCGTGGACGTGTTGCCCGCAAGTGGGCAGGCCACTGTGGCGTCTGTGCTGGTCTCCGCGAACGTGCCGGTGCCCGCGAACACCGTCGGCGTGGCGACGGCCATGGTCACCTGCAACGAGGCGCCCGCCATGACGGCCGACACCACCGTCGAGTCGACTTGGTCGACGGCGGGCGACACGGCGAAGGAGAGGTTCCCCCGGTAGACCCCGACGGCGCACCCGGCCGACGTGGTCTCGACGCCTGTGATGCTGCCGCCCAACGAACCCGTGAGCAGGCCGTGGCCCGGGACCGCGCACAGGCCGCTCCCGCCGACACCCCACGTAGGCTGGGCGGGCAGGACCTCCACCAGGCCGCTGCTCAGCGTCAGGTTGAGTAAGCACGCCCCACCCACCGCCAGCGCATGCGCCGGCGGTCCTTCGATGGCCTGCGGCGCCACCGCTGCGGTCACCAGTGCGACCGCCCATCGGCACGCTGCTCGCCGTCCGTGTCTCCCCCGAGTAGTCATGACCGCTAGTACGTCTCGCCACTGAAAACATCGCGGATTTTTTTGAACCTTTCCTTTGTTTCTGTCACCCGGGTTACGCCAAAAGTCGCCTATAGCATGACGGAAACTCCACGATCAGGCCGTTCCGGTACCCCGTCGACGGGCGAAGATTCCCTGTCATCCGGGGACACCCACAGTCCCCTGTAGGGCAGGACAGGAGGTCGTCATTGTCGAAATCTTCACCGTTGCCGACGCGCGACATCGCCGGTTGCCACGCTGGGGACGAGCCGGAACACGGGAGCAATGGCCGTCAGAGCACGACCTGACAACCTCTCGCTCGACGATCCGTCGGGCGACGGCCCGCGCCCTGTCGACTTCGCCGCCCTGTGGGCCTTGCGCGGCAACGTCCGCAGCCTGTCCGCCCGCATGGTGGGCGACGGGGGCGAACCCGACGACGTGGTGCAGGACACCTTCCTGCGGGCGCTCCGCAAGGGGGCGCGGCTCCAGCGCCGGACCTCGTACGCGCCGTGGCTGGCCACCGTCGCCCGCCGCCGTGCCATCGACGAGCTTCGCCTGCGCAAGCGACTGGAGGTGGTCGCCGCCCCGCCCGAGCCGCCGCCGTCGCACGGTGCCGATCCGCTCGAGCACGTGCTGCGCCAAGAGGCAGTCGACCGGGTGCGCGCCGCGCTCGGCGAGCTGAGCGGGCGGGAGCGCCGCCTGCTCCTGCGCCAGGTCTCGCACGGCCTGTCGATCGCCGAGCTGGCCGAGGCGGAGGCCACCACCGTGGCCTCGGTGCGGTCGGTGCTCACGCGGGCGCGCGCCAAGCTCCGGGCCGCGGTGGAGAAAGACGGCCCGCTGGGCGTCCTTCCGCTGCCGGGCCTGGCGGCGGCGATCCGCCGGCGGCTCCCCCGGCCGGCAACCGCGCTCGACGGTCGCGCACCCGTCCTGGCAAGCGTCGTCTTCCCCCTGCGCGACGTGGTGATGGCGGTGGCTGCCGCAGCCGCGCTGCTGCTGGCCGGGACGGCGGCGGACCCCAGCGGGACTGGCGGGGCAGGCACCCCCGCCGCTTCGCAGGGCGCCGGCGACGCCGGCCACGTGGACGCTTCAGCACGCCCGGCGACGGGCGCCGGCAGCGGCGTCGAGGCGGAGGTGGTCGAGCACCGGGCGCCGGGCGCCGGGGCCACGGCGGCCGCACCGCCCACCACCTTGGTGCCCTCTCCAAGCGAGTACGTCGACGTGCCGTGGCTCCGGGACGCCGGGGGCGGCGAGCCCGAGGCCGCCGTGATCAGGAGCCTCGTGGCGTCGGCCGACGGACGCGTCGTCCTCGCGGCCGGGTCGACCAACACCGGAGGAAGGCCGTCGGTCTACCGCTCCGTCGACGCGGGCCACTCGTGGGAAAGGCTCGAAGCCAAGGGCTACCTCGGTGGCCGCCTCCTGGTGGCCCCGTCGTACCCGGCCGACCGCACCATCCTGGCCTCGGCCGAGGGCGGCCCGCTGTGGCGGTCCGACGACGACGGGAGGTTCTTCCTCCCCGCCGCCCCCGGTCGGGGGCCGGCCGCGCTCGTGCCCGGGTACGGCCCCGGCAACCGGCGAGTCGTCCTGGCCACGCCCCAACTGCTCCTCTACGACGTCGACTCGGGGACGACGTCGCCGCTGGGGCTGGGGCCCGCGGCCGTCGAGTTGGGCGGCGTGGCCGCCACACCGGACTTCTCAGTCGACCCGGTCGTGCTGGTGGGAGGGGCGGCCCGCTCCGGGAGCCATTCGGCGGCCACCGTGTACCGCTGCCGCTCGACCTCGCCCTGCACCGCTTCGCCGCTGCCGGGGGCCCCGGCGGCCCCGACGATCCACGTGTCGTCTCAGACCGGCGTGGTGCTGGCGCACGCACGGCAGACGCTGCATCGCTCGACCGACGGCGGCGTCACGTTCACGCAGGTGCCGCTGCCCACCGGCATCACCGTGCAGAACGTGGTCGACGGCGCCCCCGGCGAGCTGCTGCTCGCCGGGACGCTGCCCGAGGGCTCCACCGCGGGCGGGCTGCTGCGCTCAACCGACGGCGGCGCCACCTGGGCCCCACTCGGCACGGGCACCGCGCTGGCGGGCGGCTCCATGCACGTCGTGCGCCTGGCCGACGGGACGATCCTGGCCGCGCTGCGCCCAAGCCTCGGCGGGCTGCTGTGCTCGGTCGACGACGGGGCCACCTGGGCGGGGCGCTGCCCGGCCCCGGCCGGCTCGGCGCCACGGATCCGCTGAACGTTTTCAGACCTGCGGATCCTCGAAGACGAGGACGCCCTTCCACGTCAGCGAGGAGGCGCCCAGCTCGCACACGCACCGCTTGGTGTCGAAGGGGTCCTGGGCGAACGTGCCCGTCGCCGCCAGTGTCGGCACCGTGACCGCGACGAGCGGCGCGGCACCGGCAACGGAGACGACGACGGCGATGTCGCCTGTCATCGAGCCGTAGCCGGGCGCTGTCACGTCCAGGGTGAGTGTGCCGTCGAGGGCGGCGGCCAGGCAGCCGACGGTAGGCTGGTCCTGCAGCCCGCTCAACGACCCCCCAACCGTCGCCGGAGCGAGCAAGCCGATGTCGGCGATGGCGCATGTGCCGCCCCCGCTCAACGCCCACGTGGCCGAGCCGGGAGGCGCCAACGGTCCGCCTCCCGACAGCTCGACGGTGAGCTCGCACGCACCCGCGGTGGCCACAAGCGCGTCGCCGGGCGTCGCCGGTGCGGCGAGCGCGGCGAACGCCAGGAGGCCGGTAAGGACGGTCCGGGTGCTTTGCCAGTTTTTTTGCGTTTCCATGTCCTCTTTACGAGGGAAACGACAAAAAATCGCGCCCTATTTGAGGGTTTTTCTGGCGGTATCACCCGGGTGACACACGAATTGTCCTCGGAATGACGGGGCGAAGTCAGCCTGCTTTGACCGGCACGCGCCACGTGAGGACCGTGCCGCCCCGCTCCCCGAGCGCCAGGGAGAACGAGCCCCCGAGGGCGGCGGCACGCTCTGCCATGTTGCGGCGGCCGCGGCCCCCGCCGGTGGTGGCGTCGTCGTCGGGGGCCATGCCCACCCCGTCGTCCGCCACGAAGAGCACCAGTTCGCTGTCGCCCACCGACACCCGCACGTCGACGCGAGTGGCGTGCGCGTGCCTGGCCACGTTGCTGAGCGCCTCGCGCAGCGTGGCCAGGAGGTGCTTGCGCACCTCGTCGGTCGCGGTGGCGTCGATGGGCCCGTCGAAGGTGACGTGCGGCTCGAAGCCGAGGGCGCCCGCCGCCTCGGCGGTGAGTGCCAGCACTTGGGCGCGCGCCCCACCCGCCCCCGCCCGGGGGCCCTCCAGCCCGAAGATGGCGGAGCGGATCTGCTTCACCGTGGCGTCGAGGTCCTCCACGGCCTCCTGGATGCGGCTCGTCACCTCCGGCCGCTGCGAGAGGCGGGCCGCGCCCTGGAGCGACAGCCCGGTGGCGAAGAGCCGCTGCACCACGGTGTCGTGCAGGTCGCGCGCGATGCGCTCTCGGTCCTCCAGCAGGGCCAGCTCGCGCACCCGCTCGTGCAGGCGGGCGTTCTCGACCGCCATGCCCGCGGCCAGCGAGAGGCCCACCACCAGCTCTTCGTCGATGTCGCTGAACGCAGTGCCGCCGCGCTTGTCGGTGAGGTAAAGGTTGCCGAAGACCTCGGCGCGCAGGCGGATGGGCACGCCGAGGAACGAGGTCATGGGCGGGTGCCCGGGAGGGAAGCCGAAGCTGTCGGGGTGCCGTCGGAAGTCGGGGAGACGCAGCGGCTTGGGGTCGACGATGAGCAACCCGAGGATGCCGTGCCCCTCCGGGAGCGCGCCGATGCGGGCCACCTCTTCGTCGTCCAAGCCCACTGTGATGAACTCGCTCAGCCGGGTGCCGGTCTCGTCGAGCACGCCGATGGCGCCGTAGCGGGCGTCGACCAATGCGGCCGCCGACTCCACCACCCGGCGCAGGATCGTGCGGAGGTCGAGGTCGGAGCCGATCGTGATCACTGCGTCGAGCAGGGCACGAAGCTGCAACGGGCCCGCGTACTCGGGGAGCAGCACGGGGCGAGTGTACGTCGGCACCGGCGGGCAACAATGGGCCGGTGATCCGCGTCTTCCTCCTCGACGACCACGAAGTCGTGCGCCGCGGCGTGCGCGAGCTCCTCGAGGCCGAGGACGACATGGCGGTCGTGGGCGAGGCGGGCACGGCCGAAGAGGCCTTGGCCCGCATCCCCGCCACCCGGCCGGGCGTGGCCGTGCTCGACGTCCGGTTGCCCGACGGCGACGGCGTGTCGGTGTGCCGCGAGATCAAGTCCCGTTGGCCCGACGTGCAGTGCCTCATGCTCACGTCGTTCGCCGACGACGAGGCGCTGTTCAGCGCCATCATGGCGGGCGCCGCGGGCTACGTGCTCAAGCAGGTCAAGGGCACCGACCTGGTGGAGGGGGTGCGCCGGGTGGGACGGGGGGAGTCACTGCTCGACCCGAGTGTCACCCGTCGCGTGCTCGAGCGCCTGCGGGCCCCGGAGGAGGACGACCTGGCGGGGTTGACCGACCAGGAGCGGCGCATCCTCGACCTGATCGCCGAGGGCTGCACCAACCGGCAGATCGCCGACCGCATGTACCTGGCCGAGAAGACCGTGAAGAACTACGTGTCGAACCTGCTGGCCAAGTTGGGCATGAGCCGGCGCACCGAGGCGGCGGTGTACGCGGCCCGGCAGGCGGAGCGACGTCGCCGCGAGGGCCGCTGAGCGCGGGCGTCAGCCCAGCCAGTCGAGGAGCAGGCGAGCCAGCTCCTCGCCTCGATCCTCCTGGAGGAAGTGCCCCGCCCCCTCGATGGTGGCGTGCGGCTGGCCGCGTGTGCCCGGCACCCGCTCGAGGAAGGCGCGCTCGCCGCCGCGGGTGATGGGATCTCCGTCGGAGAAGGCGGTGAGGAATGGCTTCTCCCACCGGGACAGGACCTCCCACGCCGCCCGGTTGGCCACTGCGCCGGGGTCGTCGGGCGTGGTCGGCACCAGCACGGGGAACCGACGGGCCCCCTCCTTGTACTGCTCCTCGGGGAAGGGGGCGTCGTAGGCGGCGATCACGTCGTCGGCCAGGGGGTCGGCGCAGCCGCCCGCCACGATGCGGCCGATCGGCAGTGTGGGCGCTTCCTGCGAGAACTGCTGCCACGCCGCGAACGCCTCCGACAGCGGTTGGTCGCCGGTCGGCAGGCCGGTGTTGGCGGCGCAGATGCGGGCCACGCGGCCTTCGTGCTCGGCCGCCAGCCGCAGCCCCACCAAGCCGCCCCAGTCCTGGCCGAACAGGGTGACGTCGCGGAGGTCGAGGGCACCGAAGAGGGCGGCGGCCATCCACGCCACGTGGCGGGCGTAGGTGTAGTCGTGGCGGGACGCGGGCTTGTCGGAGCGGCCGAAGCCCACCAGGTCGGGGGCCACCACCCGGCAGCCCGCGGCAGCCAGCGGCGGCACCATCTTCCGGTAGAGGTACGACCAGGACGGCTCGCCGTGCAGGAGGAGCACCACCGGGCCCCGGCGAGGGCCCTCGTCCACGTAGTGCACCCGCAACCCGTCGGGCAGCGCCACGTAGTGCGGCTCGACGTCCCAGCCGGGCAACCCGACGAAGCACTCGTCGGGCGTGCGCAGGACCTCCATCAGCCCAGCGCGGCGACGAGGCGGGGGAGCTGCTCTTCGAGGGTCGCCGGGTCGAACCCGGGTGGCGGGACCATGAACCTCGACACGCCCAGCTCGGCGTAGCGCTCGACGGTGGCGGGGTCGGGGCGTCCGCCGCAGGTGATCTCGATCCCGTCGGGATCGCGCCCCGCCTCCTCGGCGGCCTTGCGCATCACGTCGATCAGATGGGCGGTGGCCTCGACGCCCTGGCTGCCCGGGAAGAAGCCGTCGCCGAAGCGCCCGGCGCGACGGGCGGCGCCCTCGCTGTGGCCGCCCACGACGATGGGCACGCCCCCGGGCTGGGCGGGCTTCGGGTAGCTCTTGGCCCCGCGGAAGGAGACGAAGCGGCCTTCGAACGTGGGCTCGTCCTGCGTCCACGCCGCCCGCAGCGCCTGGATGTGCTCCTCGGTGCGGCCCGCCCGCTCCTCGAACGGCACGCCCAGTGCGTCGAACTCCTCGCGCAGCCAGCCGATGCCGACCCCCAGCGTGACCCGGCCGCCCGTGAGCCGGTCGAGGGTGGCTACCTCCTTGGCGAGGACGAGCGGTTGGCGCTGGGGCAGGATCAGGATGCCGGTGGCCAGCCGGATGCGGCTGGTGCGGGCGCCCACCCAGGCCAGCCACACCAAGGGGTCGGCGATGTCGACGTCCTCGCCACCGGGCATGCGGCCGTCGGCCGAGTACGGGTATGTCGACTCGTAGCCCGCGGGCACCACCACGTGCTCGACGGTCCACAGCGACTCGATACCGGCCTCCTCGGCCAGCCGGGCCAGCGCCCCGCCGACCTCCGGGTGCGACAGCGGCCCGGCGTTGGCGTACATGATCCCGAGCTTCACGGGCGCTCCTCCCCCAGGACGGCGGCCAGCACGCGCCGCAGGGCGCGCCGGGCCGCTTCGACCGACAGGCCGCTTGTGCGCATCGTCTCCCACGCGCCCCAGCTGGCGGCGGCGTCGAGCCCGGCCAGCACGTCGCGTCGCTCGTTGGCGGGCAGGCGGCGCAGCTCGACCTCGAAGGTGCGCTCGACCTCGGTGCGGGCCATGGCCTCCATGCGCCGCCGGCCTTCCCGGATCTCCGCCGAGAACGGCTCCTGCACGTAGGCGGCCCGGCGCACGGGCGTGAGCGCTTCGAGCACTCGGGCCCGCTGCCGGACGAAGGCGTCGAGCCGCTCGCCGAGCGGGCCCTCGGTGGGGAGAGGCGAGGCCAGGTCGAGGATGCGCTCGAACTGGCGGGCCGAGGCCGCCGCGAACAGGGCCTCGAGATCCTCGAAGTGCTGGTAGATGGACCGCAACGACACGCTCGCCCGGCGGGCGATGCGGGGCGCGGTGGGTGCCAGGTCGCCCTCCTCCACGAGGGAGAGCAGGGCGTCGACGATGGCGCGGCGGGTGCGCAGGGCACGTGCGGCGCGGCCGTCGGTCGCCGGTTCACGAACGGGCACGGGCCGGCATGCTATCCGCCGTTCGTCCGGGAGAGCAGGGGGCTTCGCATGGACGTGAAAGCTGCACTCGACGCCGTCCGGCAGCAGTTGCAGGTGGGGAAGGTGCTCGTCGGCGCAGGCGTCCTGCGCCCCGAGCGGCCCGACCGCCTCCTGGCCATGGGTTCGGCGCTGCGCCGCTGGGGGCCCACCGTGGCCGGTGGCTACGTGGCGGGCGCCGCCCGCCAACCCGACGCCACCGCCCTGATCGACGAGGCGGGCACGCTCACGTTCGCCGACGTGCACCGCCGCACCAACGCCATCGCCGCGGGCTTGCAGGCGCGGGGCATCGGGGCGGGCGACGGCGTCGCCGTGCTGTGCCGCAACCACCGCGGCTTCGTGGAGGCCAGCGTGGCCGTGTCGAAGCTCGGGGCCAACGTGCTCTACCTCAACACCGGCTTCGCGGGCCCGCAGTTGGCCGAGGTGCTCGAGCGCGAGGGGGCGAAGGCGGTCGTCTTCGACGCCGAGTTCACGGAGCTGGTGGAGCCCTGTGCGGGCGATCGGGTGCTGGCCGTGGCCTGGCACGAGGGCCTCACCCCGCACAGCACCCTCGACGAGCTGGCGGAGAAGGAGGACCCGGCCGACCTCTCGCCTCCCGCTCGCCCCGGCCGCATCGTGATCCTCACGTCGGGGACGACCGGAGCGCCGAAGGGCGCCGCCCGGGGCGCACCCAAGGGCCTGGGCACTGCCGCAGCCCTCCTCTCCCGCATCCCCCTGCACGCCCGCGAGACCACGGTGATCGCCGCGCCGCTGTTCCACTCGTGGGGCCTGGCCCACATGACGCTCGGCATGGCGTTGGGCTCGACGCTGGCCATGCGGCGGCGCTTCGAGCCGGAGAGCACGCTGCGTCTGGTGGCCGAGACCGGCGCCACCGCGCTGGTGGTGGTGCCGGTGATGCTGCAGCGCATCCTCGCCCTGCCCGAGGCGACGACGTCCCGGTACGACACGTCGTCGTTGCGGGTGGTGGCGGCCAGCGGGTCGGCCCTGACCGGTGAGTTGGCCCTGCGGTGGATGGACCGCTTCGGCGACAACCTCTACAACCTCTACGGTTCGACCGAGGTGGCGTGGGCCACCATCGCGACCCCCGCCGACCTGCGGGCCGCACCGGGCACGGCAGGCAAACCGCCCCTCGGCACCCGGGTGCGCGTGGTCGACGACCACGACCGCGACTGCCCGCCCGGCGTCACCGGGCGCATCTTCGTGGGCAACGAGTTCCCCTTCGAGGGCTACACCGGGGGCGGCACCAAGCCCACACTCGACGGGCTGATGTCGGTCGGCGACATGGGCCACTTCGACGAGGGCGGCCGCCTGTTCATCGAAGGCCGGGAGGACGACATGATCGTCTCCGGCGGCGAGAACGTGTACCCGAGCGAGGTGGAGGACCTGCTGGCCGTCCACCCGGCCGTGGCCGACTGCGCGGTCGTGGGCGTACCCGACGAGGAGTTCGGCCAGCGCCTGAAGGCGTTCGTGGTCCTGGCGAAAGGTGCCTCGCTCACTCCGGAGGACGTGCAGGCGCACGTCCGCTCGCACCTCGCCCGTTACAAGGTGCCCCGCGACGTCGAGTTCCTCGACGAGCTGCCGCGCAACACGACGGGCAAGGTGCTGCGAACGGTGCTCCGCGCTATGTGAGGAGCAGGATCAGCAGGATGATGAGGATCAGGGTGCCGATGCCGATGTACATGCGCCACCCGTCCCCGTCGTCAGGCCCCGGCAAACGTCAGCGGAAGCGCCGCAGCCGGAGGCTGTTCGACACCACCGACACGCTGGAGAGGGCCATGGTGGCGCCCGCCAGGACCGGATCGAGCAGGCCGAGGGCAGCCAACGGGATGGCGGCCACGTTGTAGCCGAAGGCCCACCCGAGGTTCTGCCGGATGGTGCGGAACGTGCGGCGGGCCAGCCGGATGGCAGTGGCGGCGCCGGCCACGTCGGCCGACAGCAGCGTGATGTCCGACGACTCGATGGCCACGTCGGTGCCCGTGCCGAGGGCGATGCCCAGGTCGGCCTGGGCCAGGGCGGGCGCGTCGTTGATGCCGTCGCCCACCATGGCGACGACGCGGCCCTCGGCCTGCAACCGGCGCACCTCCTCCACCTTGTCGGCGGGCAGCACCTCGGCCAGCACCCGGTCGATGCCCAGCTGCTCGGCGATCGCCGCCGCCGTGCGGCCGTTGTCACCGGTGATCATCGCCACGTCCACGCCGAGGGCCCGGAGCTCGGCCACGGCCTGAGCGGCGCCGGGCTTCACCGTGTCGGCCACCGCCACCAGGCCGCGGACCATGCCGTCCCAGCCCACGAACACGACGGTCTTGCCCTCGCCCTCCAGGCGGGCCCGCTCGGCCTCGATCTTCGGGGACAGCAACAGCCCCGCCTCCTGCATCAGCACCCGGCGGCCCACGTGCACCACCGCGCCGTCGACCTCCGCCCGCACGCCCTTGCCGGGCACGGCGGAGAAGCGCTCGGGGGGCGGCGCGTCGCCGGCGATGGCACGGCCGACCGGGTGCTCGGAGCCTGCCTCGGCGGCGGCCGCCCGACGCAGCACCTCGTCGCCGCCCACGACGTCGGTGAGCGACATGCGGCCCGTGGTCAGCGTGCCGGTCTTGTCGAAGACCACGATGTCGACCCGCTTCGAGCGCTCCAGCACGTCGCCGCCCTTCACGAGGATCCCGAGCGCGGCACCCCGACCGGTGCCCACGAGGATGGCGGTGGGGGTGGCCAGCCCCAAGGCGCAGGGGCAGGCGATGATGAGCACGGCGACAGCCGCCTGGAGGCCGCCTGCCGTGTCGCCCCCTACGAGCGCCCAGCCCGCGAACGTCGTCGTCGCCAGGGCGAAGACCACGGGGACGAACACCCCGCTGATGCGGTCGGCCAGGCGCTGCACCGGCGCCTTGGTGCCCTGCGCCTCCTCCACCAGCCGCACGATCTGGGCGAGCGCGGTGTCGGCGCCCACCGCGGTGGCGCGGACCGTGAGCACGCCGTTGGCGTTCACGGTCGCTCCCGCCACGCTGTCGCCCGGGCCCTTCTCGACGGGCACCGACTCGCCGGTCAACATCGACTCGTCGACGGCCGACTGCCCCTCCACCACCACGCCGTCCACCGGCACCTTCTCGCCCGGGCGCACCCGCAGGAGGTCGCCCACCCGCACTGCGTCGACCGGCACCGAGCGCTCGGCGCCCGCCTCGTCGATCACCCGGGCCTCCTTGGCGCCCAGCTCCAGCAGGCGCCGGATGGCCGCCGACGCCCGCCCCTTGGCCCGGGCCTCGAGGAAGCGCCCGAGCAGGAGGAACGCCACCACGACGGCCGACACGTCGAAGTAGAGGTCGCCCTCCGGATCGGCCAGGAGCACGACGGCGGAGTAGCCGAAGGCCGCGAGCGTGCCGACGGCGATCAGCGTGTCCATGTTCGCGGTGCGGGCACGGGCACGGACGACGGCTTGGTGCAGGAACGGCCGGGCTGCCCAGAACTGCACGGGGACGGTGAGGGCGAACGCCGCCCAGCGGGCCCACGGCTCCATCATCCAGCCGACGAGGAGGACGAGCACGGCGATGCCGAGCGGGAAGGCGACCACTGCCCGGCGCCGCCACACCGCCTGCAGCTCGGCCTCCGTGTCGACGGCGGGGACGGCGCTCGGCCCCGTGGGAGCGAGGCCGTAGCCGATGCGGCCGATCGCCTCCACCAGCCGGGCGGGGTCGCCCTCGGCGGGGTCGAGCACGACCACGGCCCGGCCGGTGGCGAAGTTGACCATCGCCTCCTCCACCCCGGGCTGCTCGGCCAGCGCCTTCTCCACCCGGGCGGCGCAGGACCCGCACGTCATGCCTTGGACGGCAAACTCCACATCGGTCTTCACGAGCCGGAGTATATACCCCCCGGGGGTGTTTGCCGTTTGTCGCCTCACGCCCGCGGGAACACCGGCCGCATGATCACCTTCTTCATCCTCCTGGTGGTCCTCATGGTCCTCGTCGTCGCCGCCGGCACATGGGCCGCAGGCCCGCACCGCCGCGTGTACTACGACCGGGGCCCGCTGGTGGGCCGGCGCACCGACGTGGTCGAGGAGATCGTCGACGAGCCCGAGCTGCGGCCGATGGCGTCCCGCCGGATCGTCCGTCGGCGGCGGACGTACTGATGTCCGTGCACGGCGGGCACGCCGCCGACGAGCCCGGCTGGGAGTACGACGAGTCGTCGGCGTCGTCCGGGCCCGAGGAAGCGCACGAGGACCAGCAGGACAAGGCCGAGCAGGGCGCCGCCCAAGGCGGCAAGGGCCGCATCGACTGACCTCCTCCCCTTCCGCTCCTCGGTGGGGCCGGGCAGGCTGGGACGATGTTGTTCGGGGCGCACGTGCGCCAGACCGGTGGCTTGGAAGCGGCCCTCGCCCGCGGGGAGGAGCGGGGCCTCGAGGTCGTGCAAGTGTTCACCCAGAGCCCGCGCCGGTGGGCGCCGACCTCCCGTGACGCCGAGGTGCTGGCGGCCTTGGCCGCCAGGCAGCGGGCCAGCCCCGTGGTGCAGGCGTGGGTGTGCCACGCCACCTATCTGATCAACCTCGCCTCCCCCGATCCCGTCGTGTGGCAGCGCTCCCGCGACTGCCTCACCGAGAACCTGCGGGTGGCGAGCGGCATCGGCGCCCTCGGCCTCGTCGTCCACGTCGGCAGCCACCTGGGCGCAGGCCTGCCCGACCGGCTGCCCGGCATCGTGGAGGCGGTCCGGCATGCGCTCGACGCCGCGCCCGACGGATGCCCCCTGCTGCTGGAGAACGCGGCGGGGGCGGGCGGCACTGTGGGCCGCACCGTCGAGGAGCTCGCCGTCGTGATCGACGCCCTCGACGGTGACGAGCGGGTCGGGGTCTGCCTCGACAGCCAACACCTGTGGGCGTTCGGGACGCCGGCGGACATGGATTCACTGCTGGGCGAGCTGGACCGGGCCGTGGGCCTCGAACGGCTGCAGTGCCTCCACCTCAACGACTCCGTGGTGCCGTTCGGAGCCGGCCGCGATCGTCACGCCAACCTGGGCGAGGGCACGATCGGGGACAGCGCCCTCGCCGCCTTCCTGGGCCACCCGGCGGTGCAGCACTTGCCCGTGCTCATGGAGTTCGCCGGATTCGGCGGCGACGGGGCCGACGAGAAGGACCTGGAGGTGGCCCGCCGGCTGCACGCCGACGGCCTGGCCCGTTACCGCTGAGGTACCGCAGGGAAGGAGGCTTCCCATGAACGCCCTCACCCTGCTGAAGCAAGACCATCAGAACGTCGAGGCCCTGTTCCAGCGGTTCGAGAAGGCGGCCCCCGACGACGCCGACGAGCTGCGCAGCGTCGCCGACAAGGCGATCGAGCACCTGTCCGTGCACGCGTCGATCGAGGAGCAGCTGCTGTACCCGGCCCTGCGCGCCAAGGCTGCCGACCACGAGGCGGCGGTGCTCGAAGCGCTCGAGGAGCACCACGCCGTGAAGATGCTCCTGAACGAGCTGGAGAAGCTCGCACCGGGCGACGAGCGCTTCGCCGCCAAGCTCCAGGTGATCGCCGAGCAGGTGCGCCACCACGTGCAGGAGGAAGAGGACGAGCTCTTCGCCACAGCCCGCGAGGCGTTCACCGTGCAGGAGCTCGAGGAGCTGGGCCGGTCGATGCAGCAGATGAAGCAGACGGCGCCCACCCGGCCCCATCCGTTCGTGCCCGACACACCGCCGTTCAACATCCTCATCGGCGTGCCCATGGCCATCCTCGACCGGGTCGTCACGACCGGTAGGCGAGTGCTCACGAGGCGGTAGTGCCCGTCCTCATCGGCACCTCCGGTTGGCAGTACAAGGACTGGCGGGGGCGGTTCTATCCCCACGACCTCCCCCAGTCGCGATGGCTGGAGTTCTATGCCCAGCGGTTCCAGGTGCAGGAGGTCAACAACGCGTTCTACCGCCTGCCCGAGGCGACGACGTTCGCGGCGTGGGCGGCCCGCACGCCCGACGACTTCGTCATGGTGGTGAAGGCAAGCCGGTTCCTCACCCACATCAAGCGGCTGAAGGACCCCGAGGAACCGGTGGCCCGGTTCGTGGAACGGGCCTCGCACCTGGGCCGCAAGCTCGGCCCCGTCCTCCTCCAGCTGCCGCCGTCGATGCGCTGCGATCCGGAGCGGCTCGACCACGCGCTCGCGCAGTTCCCGCCCGGGTGGCGGCTCGCCGTCGAGTTCCGCCACGACACCTGGTTCGCCGACGAGACCCGGGCCGTGCTCGAACGGCACGGCGCCGCCTTCTGCCTGGCCGACAGCCCCCGGCGGCACACGCCGCTGTGGCGCACGACCGAGTGGGGGTACCTCCGGCTGCACGAGGGCACCGGCTCGCCGCAGCCCTGCTACACGCCGTCGGCCCTCGACGCCTGGGCCGGCCGCATCGCCGAGCTCCACGGGCGCGACGCCGAGGTGTTCGTGTTCTTCAACAACGACCCGCGTGGCTGTGCCGTGCGCGACGCGATGCGCTTCGCCGATGCCTGCCGGGCTCACGGGTTGGAGCCCACCCGCGTGCCGAGCGAGCGGGTGCCGATCCGGAGAGACTGACCAAGCGCCACCGGCACGCCGGGAGCCCCGGTGAGGTTCCGGATCGGTGGGCATACACTTCCCTCGTGGTCGCCGCGCAGGGCTTCGAAGTCGGGTTGCTGGCCACCGCCTTCGGCTTCGGGTTGCGCCACGGCATCGACTGGGACCACCTGGCGGCCATCACCGACATCACCTCGTCGCAGGAGGACCGCCGCCGCTCCGTCCTGCTGGCCAGCCTCTACGCCCTCGGGCACGCGGCGGTGGTGTTCGTGCTCGGCGTGCTCGCCATCGCCGCGGGCGACCGCCTGCCCGACGGCGTCGACGCCTTCATGGGCCGGGTCGTGGGCGGCACGCTCGTCGTCCTCGGCCTCTACGTCTTCTGGGCGCTGGCCCGCGACGGCCGCGACTTCCGGCTGCGCAGCCGGTGGATGCTCGTGTTCGACGGTGCCTCCCGCCTCGCACGGCGCCTCCGCCACGTGGTGATCGAGCACGAGCACGACCACCCCGCCGGTGGCCACCACCACGACGACGGGCACGAGCACGCCGTCGTCGCCGCCGAGAGCCCGGTGCAGGTGGCGCACGCCCACGTGCACCGCCACGTGGGCACGGTGCCCGACGACCCGTTCGGCTCGTACGGGTGGCGCACCGCGCTCGGCGTCGGCGCCCTGCACGGCGTGGGAGCCGAGACGCCCACCCAGGTGCTCCTGTTCGTGGCCGCCGCGGGCGTGGCGGGCACGGGGGGCGGCGTGCTCATGCTGCTGGCGTTCGTGGCGGGCCTGCTCGCCACCAACACCGCCATCGCGCTGCTGGCGACGTTCGGCTTCCTCCAGGCGGGCCGCAACTGGCGGGCCTACGTGGCCGTGGCAGTGGTGACGGGCGCGGCCAGCCTCGTCCTCGGCGTGCTGTTCCTGCTGGGCCTCGACGCCTCGCTGCCCGCGTTCTTCTAGCTTCTCCGGGGAGCCCTCAGAACGTGACGATCGTGAAGGTGCCGTAGCCGAACAAGGCCAGGCTGACGCTGTAGAGCACCGACTTCACCGTGGCCCGGGCGCCCGGGGAGCGCACGTAGTCGTCAATGATCCAGCGCAGGCCGTTGAGCCCGTGGGCCAACGCCAAGGCGAGCAGCACCCAGTCGAACATGCGCCACAGCGGGTTGTCCCAGCGCTGCTCCACGAAGTGGGCGTCGGTCTCCACCACGTCGTTGACGATGTGGGTGATGGCGAAGTGCGTGAGCGCCAGGAACAGCAGCACCAGGCCGGAGATGCGCATGAAGAACCAGGACCACGTCTCGAAGTTCTGGCGCGGCCGCCGGGTGAGCCGCTCGCCCCGCGTCTGCGGAGGATCGGAGAGCACGGTCACGACAGGATCCTCCCGTCGATGAACGGCCACATGATCACGACGCCACCGGCGGCGGTGAGGAGCACCGACAGCACCGACACCGCCCACAGCACGGCCTTCTCGTGCCGGATGGACCCGGGGAAGAAGTCGATCATCACGATTCGCAGGCCGTTGAGCGAGTGGTACACGAGGGCGAACAGCAGGCCGACCTCGAACAGGCGCAGGAGGACGTTTCCGTACAGCTGGTGCACCTCGTCGTAGAGGTGCGGCCGGGAGATCAGGGACACGTCGACGATGTGGAGGAGGAGAAAGAAGAAAACGAGGAAGCCGGTGACCCGGTGGGTGACGAAGGCCCACTGCCCCGACTTCCCCCGGTAGACCGTGCTCTTGGGGCTCACTTCCGCCTCCTCACCCAACGGTCGCCCCATGCGGTGCTGGACGCCACGTACACGGCGAAGAACGTCACGAGCAACGCAATGGAGCCGAGTGCGATCGAGAACACGATCTGCGCAGTCGTCACGGGCCGGCACCCTACCGTTCCGCGTGCCTCCGTTCCCAACCCGTGAGCGCGGTGATCGCGTAGGCCACGGCGGCCACGAGGACGATGGTGCCGCCGGGGGGCAAACCCGCCTGGCGGGCCACCCCGAGGCCCACCACGACGGCGGCCACGCCGAGCCCGGTGGCGATGCGGGCGGTGGCCCGGAACGAGCCCGCCACCAGCTGGGCGGCGGCCACCGGGAGCACCATGAGCGCGGCGACCAGCAGCACGCCCACGACCCGCATGGCCGCCACCACCGCCACCGCCGCCAGCACGGCGAGCAGCGTGTTGAGCAAGTCGACGGGCAGGCCCGCGACGCGAGCCGACTCCTCGTCGAGCAGCACGGCGAACAGCGCCCGTCCCGTCACGGCCAGCACGGCAAGGATGCCGGCACCGAGCACGGCCACCACCACGGCGTCGGTGGGCGAGACGGTGAGGATCGAGCCGAAGAGGTACGACAGCAGCCGGGCGTCGAAGCGGTCGGAGAGCCCCACCAGCACGACGCCCGCGGCGATCCCCGAGTAGAAGACGAGGGCCAAGGCGACGTCGCCGGAGGCCCGGTCGCGCACCCGCAGCCGTTCCACCAGCACGGCGCCCAGCACGGCGGCGACCAGTGCGGTCGCCACCGGCCACACGTCGAGGAGGAGGCCGGCGGCCACGCCCGCGAACGCCACGTGCCCGATGCCGTCGCCCAGCAGGGCGAGGCGCCGCTGCACCAGGAACACGCCGATCGACGGGGCGGAGGCACCGACGGCCAACCCCGCCAGCAGCGCCAGCTGCATGTACTCCCGCTCGAAGGGATAGGGCAGTGGCAGCGGCCACACGGTCAGTCGCCCGCCTCGAGCCACAGCGGGAGGTCCTCGGCGTGCACCCCCAGGCTCACCCCCGTGGCGGCCAAGTCGGCCGGCGTGCCGTCGAAAGAGACACGGCCGCTGCGCATCACCACCACGCGGTCGAGGTCGTCGGCCACTGCGCCCAGCTCGTGGGAGACGAGCAGCACGGCGGTGCCGTGATCCGCCACGAGATGCACGAGCGAGTCGCGGAAGCGCCGCTGCGAGTCCGCGTCCACGCCCGCCACCGGCTCGTCGAGCACGAGCAGGTCGGGCTGGGCCACCAGCGCCTTGGCGATGAACGCCCGCTGTTGCTGGCCGCCCGACAGCTCGCGCACCCGGCGACGGCGCACGTCGAGGAGCGCCACCGATTCGAGCGCATGGGTGACCTCGTCGCGGTCGGCGGCCGAGAGGCGCCTCCGACGCCATCCGCTCCGGGCCAGTCGGCCTGCCTCCACCACCTCCTCCACGGTGGCGGGGAGGTGCCGCGCCAACGCGGGCCGCTGCGGCACGTAGCCGATCCGCCATCGCTCGCGCAGGCGGTCGGGCGGCGTCCCGAAGAGGCGAACGACGCCTCGCTGCACAGGCAGGAGCCCGAGGAGGATGCGCAGCAGCGTCGACTTGCCCGATCCGTTTGGCCCCACCAAGGCGACGAACTCTCCCGGAGCCACGGAGAGCGAGACGTGCTCGAGCACCGCGTCGGAGCCGTAGCTGTGGCCCACGCCGTCGGCTTCGAGCACGCTCACCGTCGGCATCCGAGCGCCTCGGTGAGCACGGCCAGGTTGTCGCGCATGCCCTTGGTGTAGCCGCCGTCCACGGGCTGTTCGAGGGTGCGGAGGACCGCAGTGCGCACCCCCGCCTCCCGGGCCAGCGACTCCGCCGCCGGCGTGTCGTCGGTGCCCTCCGTGAACACGGTGGTGACGCCCTCGCGGCGGATGAGGTCGAGCAGCTCGGCCACCCGGCGCGGATCGGGCTCGGCCTCCGGCGCCGTGCCCGTGAGGGCTTCCTGGCGGAGGTCGTAGCGGTCGGCCAGGCGGACGAAGGCGCCGTGGGTGGTCACGATCACGCGGCGGTCGCAGGCCCGGAGGGCGTCGGCGTACTCGGCGTCCAATGCAGCCAGGTCGGCGGCGAAGGTGCCTGCCCGGCGACGGTAGGCATCGGCGTTGTCGGGGTCGACGTCGGCAAAGGCGTCGGCCACGTCGGCAGCCAGGCGGCGCATGAGCACGGGGTCGAGCCACACGTGGGGGTCGTCCCCCTCGAGGAGGTCGACCGGCCGGGCGTCGGAGCGGTCGGCGGCCCGCTCCACGGCGGGCTGGAACCCCCCGCCGAGGTAGAGCACCACGTCGGCGTCCTCGATGCGGTCCACGTCGCCGGGCCCCGGCTCGAAGTCGTGCGGCTCGGCGTCGACGGGCGTGAGGTCGTGCACCTGCACGTCGCCTCCCCCCACAGCCCGGGCCACCTCGGCGACGGGGAAGAGGGCGGCGACCACCGAGAGGCGGCCGTCGTTCCCGGCGCCGTCCCTGCACGCGGGCAGCAGCAGGAGGGGGAGCAACCCGAGGGCAAGGGCTCGCACGTGCCCACCTTAGTTGAGAATAGTTCTCAGTCTCGACAGTCGACGCACCGGCCGATCAGGTCGAGGCGGTGGGCTTGGGGGTCGAAGCCCGTGCGGTCGGCCACGTCGGAAGCGGCCTTGTCGATGCGCCGCTCGATGGTCGCCGGCAGCGTCACGTCCACCACCGACCCGCAGGCCGTGCAGATGAGGTGGTGATGGTGCTCGGTGAGATCCTCGGCGGGCTCGTAGCGGGCCACGTCGCCGGCCATCACCCGCCGCACCACCCCGGCCTGCTCCAGCACCGCCAGGTTGCGGTACACGGAGCTCTGGGGCAGCCCCTCGCCGGCCGCCTGCACCTCGGCGATGGTGAGGGGTCGGCCCGCCTCGGCCAGGACGCGCACGATCCGGCGGCGGCTGGCCGTGTAGCGCTGCTCGGCCTCGCGCAGTCGGTCGGCCGCGGTGGCGTGGAGGTCGACGGTCACGACCGTGCCGCGATGGCCTCCAGGCCCCGCATGTAGGGCCGCAGCACATCGGGAACGTGTACGGAGCCGTCGGGCTGCCGGTAGGTCTCGACCAGCGCGGCCCACACGCGCGGCACGGCCAGCGCGGAGCCGTTCAGGGTGTGGGCGAAGAGGGTGGCGCCCCCCTCGGCCGGGCGGTAGCGGATGTTGGCTCGCCGGGCCTGGAAGTCGCCGAACCACGACACCGAGGACGCCTCGAGCCACAGGTCGCAGCCGGGGGCGTACACCTCGATGTCGAAGCAGCGCTTGGCCGAGAAGGAGAGGTCGCCCGCGCAGAGGTCGACCACCCGGTAGGCGAGGCCGAGGGCGTCGAGGGTGCCCGTGGCGCGGTCGACGAGCTCTCGGTGCACGGCGGCCGACTGCGCCTCGGTGGCGTAGGCCAGGATCTCGACCTTGTCGAACTCGTGCACCCGCAGGAGGCCGCGGGTGTCGCGCCCCGCCGAGCCTGCCTCCCGCCGGAAGCACGGCGTGTAGGCCATCAACCGCATGGGCAGGTCGGCCTCGTCGAGGAGGTCGTCGCGGGCCAGCGAGGTGAGGGGCACCTCGGCGGTGGGGATGGCCCACAGGTCGTCGCGCTCCACGTGGTAGGCGTCGTCGGCGAACTTGGGCAGGTGGCCGGTGGACACCATCGTCTCGGTGCGCACCAGCGAGGGAGGCCGGATCTCCTCGAACGCGTCGGCGTTGCGGTCGAGTGCCAGTTGGGTGAGCGCCCGCACGAGGGCCGCGCCCTCTCGGCGAAACACCACGAACATCGATCCGGAGAGCTTCGCCCCCCGCTCGAGGTCGAGGATGCCGAGCTGGGCGCCGATCTCCCAGTGCGGGACCCGCTGGTGATCGCCGTACGTCGGGGCGCCGGCCGTGCGCACCACCACGTTGTCGTCGGCCGTGGCGCCGTCGGGCGCCTCGTCGGCCGGAGTGTTGGGCGTGTTGAGGAGGATGTCGCGCAGGCGCTCTTCCGCCTCGCCGGCCTGCGCGTCGAGCGCCCGTTCGTCGTCGCCCAAGGCGCGGCTCTCGGCCGCGAGCGCCTCGGCCTTGTCGACATCGCCCGCGCGGCGAGCGGCACCCACCTCCTTGGAGAGCGCCTTGATCCGAGCGCGCACGTCGTCACGTTGCTGGGCCAGCTCGCGGGCACGGGCGTCGAGCGCGGCGGCTTCGTCGAGCACGTCGGCATCGGCCCCCTTGCGCGCCAACGAAGCCTTCGTGGCCTCCAGGTCGGTGCGCAGCCGGCGGACGTCGAGCATCGTCGGAGAACGGTAGCGTCCGCGTGGTGCCCGTGATCGACGTGTCCGACCTGCGCGTCCGCTACCGCGACGTGGTCGCGGTGGACGGCCTGTCGTTCACCGCGGAAGCGGGCGAGGTGCTCGCGCTGCTCGGTCCCAACGGCGCCGGCAAGACCACCACGGTCGAGACGTTGGAGGGCTACCGCCGGCCTTCGGAGGGATCGGTGCGGGTGCTCGGCTGCGACCCCGTGCGCGACCGGCGGCAGCTCGCCCCCCGAATCGGCGTGATGCTGCAACGAGGAGGGGTGTACCCGGGCATGCGGGCGGTCGACGCCCTGCGCCTGTTCGCCGCGTACTACGAGACGCCTCGCGACATCGAGGAGCTGCTCGACGTGGTGGGCTTGCGCGAAGTCGCCCGCACCCCGTGGCGGCGGCTGTCGGGCGGGGAGCAGCAACGGCTGTCGCTGGCGCTGGCGCTGGTGGGACGGCCGTCGGTGGCGTTCCTCGACGAGCCCACTGCCGGGGTCGACCCGCACGGGCGGGTGGTCGTGCGCGAGGTGGTGCGAGGCCTGCGTGACGAGGGCGTCTGCGTGCTGTTGACGACCCACGAGCTGGAGGAGGCGGAACGGGTCGCCGATCGGGTGGTGATCGTCGACCGGGGGCGGGTGGTGGCGTCGGGCACGCCGGCAGAGCTCATGGCCTCCGCCGGGGCGTCGTCGGTGCGCTTCGGGGCACAGCCCGGGCTCGACGTGGCGGGCCTGGGTGCGGCGCTGGGCGCGGGCGTGGTGGAGGAACGGCCGGGGGAGTACCGCGTCGACGCGCCGTCGACCCCGCAGCTGGTGGCGGCGTTGACGGCGTGGCTCGCCGAACAGGGCGTGCCGTTGGCCGACCTGCGAGCGGGACGCCATCGACTCGAGGACGTCTTCCTGCGGCTCACCGGTGGCGAAGGATGAGGAAGGTGCGGGCGCAGGCCCGGGCCGAGGTGCTGCTCACGCTGCGCCGGGGCGAGTCGGTGCTGCTGGCCCTGGGCATCCCCGTGCTGCTCCTGTCGTTCTTCTCGACGGTCGACGTGCTCGACGTGGACGTCGACTTCCTGGCCCCCGGCGTGCTGGCGCTGGCCGTGATGTCGACGGCCATGGTGAGCCTGGGCATCGCCACCGGGTTCGAGCGGCAGTACCTCGTGCTCAAGCGCTTGGGCACCACCCCCCTGGGCCGGGGCGCGCTGCTGGCGGGCAAGGTCGCCGCTGTCGTCGTGGTGGAGCTGGTGCAGGCGGCCGTGCTCGTGCCGCTGGCGCTGGCACTGGGCTGGTCGCCCGACGGCAGTGCAGTCCTCGCGGCGGCAGCGCTGCTGCTCGGCACGGTCGCCTTCGCGGGCCTCGGCATGCTGATGGCGGGGACGTTGCGGGCCGAGGCCACGCTGGCCGCCGCCAACGGGCTCTACCTCGTCCTCCTCCTGCTGGGCGGGATGGTGGTGCCCGTCTCCCGCCTGCCCGGGGCGCTGCGGGCCGTGGCCCGAGCGCTCCCCGCTGCCGCGCTCTCCGACACCGTGCACGGCGCCTTCTCGGCTGCCGCCCACGTGCCCGGACGGGCCTGGCTGGTGCTGGCCGTGTGGGCCGTGGCGGCACCCGTCGCGGCCGCACTGAGCTTCCGGTGGGAATGACCTTGCCCTCATTCCTACTGGTGGTAGGATAACCCCGTGGCCGTGTCGAAGGTGTCGTTGAGCTTGGAGGAGGAGGTGCTCACCGAAGCCCGCGATCGCGCGGGTCGTCGCGAGCTCTCGTCCTACGTCAACGAGGCCCTGCGTCGTCAGCTGCAGCACGACCGGCTCCGTGACCTGCTGGCCGAGATGGAGCTCGCGTCGGGGCCGATCCCCGACGATGTGATGGAGGAGGCTCGGCAGGTATGGCGAGGCCGGCAAAGAAGCCCGGGGCGCCGGCGCTCCGGCTGATCCTCGACAGCGGAGCGGTGCTCGCGCTCGCCCGCCACGACGTACGGGCCCGGGCGGCGTTGGCGGCAGCATGGGAGGCGGGCGCCGAAGTCGTGCTGCCCGCCGTGGTGGTCGCCGAGACGGTGCGAGGCAACGGTCCGCGAGGCGCCGCCGTCAACCGGGTCGTCGCCGCTGCGGGCGACGTGGCGGAGCTCGACGAGGCGACGGCTCGGTTGGCGGGAGTGTTGCTCGCCCGGGCGGGGTCCAGTGCGACGGTCGACGCCTTGGTCGTGGCGGAGGCCGTGGCCCGGGGCGGCGGCGTGATCCTCACCGGCGACGCCGACGACCTCAGGCGCTTGGCGGGCCCGCACCAACGCGTCCTGGTGCAAGCGATCTGAACGAGATCAGGGGGCCGGCGCCGGAGAGCGCTCGAACTCCGCCTGCACGTCGTCCCAGCGCAGTTGCTCGGCCTCCCGCCTGTCGCGGGCGTACCAGCGGAAGAACATCACGACGATCACGCCCCACAGGATCGAGCCCGCGTAGACCTTCATGAGCCCGCCCGCCAACTGCTGGTCGTCCACCGCCGACAGCCCGAACGCGCGGGGCGCCTCGGCGTAGAAGCGGTAGATCGCCTTCTCGGCGAACGTGAAGAACGAGGCGGGCACGGTGGGCAGCACCGACTGGAGGAACAGGTACAGCATGCGGCCGGCCTCGCCGAGCTGCGGGAGGTCGGGCACCCGACCCAGGTTGAGCACGGGGAACCACATCAGCAGGGCGGAGCCGAACAGCAGCGTGTGCACGAAGAAGTGCAGCAGCTCGCTCTCCAGCGAGGCGTTGACGACGACCGGCCAGTGCGTGAGCACCACCAGCCCGTTGAACAGCACAGCGGCGATCAACGGCCGGGCCAGCCACCGGAGCACGGGCTTCACCGGCGCCACCAGCCGCCGCAGCAGCCAGGCGGGCGTGCCCACCAGCAACAGCGGGGCGGCGATGAGCTGGAAGCCGGTGTGCTGCACCATGTGCACGCTCAACAGCCGCTCCTCGGCGATGTCGTGGATCGGCCAGTCGCTGTGCACCCACAGCGCCAGCAGCCCGAGGCCGAAGAGCGTGACCTGTCGTCGCGAGGCGCCCTCGCCCCGTCGGAGCGCCCACCAGTAGGCGCCGCCCAGCGCGCCCACCAACAGCCACACGTCGGGGTGGGCTTGGAAGGCCCACACCGACTCCGACGGCGAGCCGTGAGCCAGGAGCATCAGGCCCTGCGGAGCCATGGCGAAGCAGGGGCTGGGCAGGGCACCCGGCCGGCAACGCGATGAGCCGTCAGGCGAAGAGCCATGGAAGTCAGATGAAGATCCCCAACGTCATGAGGTAGGCGACGTAGACGAGCACGGCCAGCACGAAGCCGCTGGCGAACAGCCGCCGAAGCAGGCGGCTGTCGAACTTGAGGTGCATGAAGTAGGCGACCACCAGCACGAACTTGCCGCCTGCGAGCGCCAGCAGCATCCCGTTGGTGAGCTTCTCGCCGAAGTCGGTGTAGTAGAGCCCGACCTCGATCCCGGTGAGCACAGCCAGGATGAGGGCGATGCGGATGTACACGCCCTCGCTCGGGTGCTCGTGCTCCCCGTGCTCCTCGACCAGGTGCTTCGTCTCCACGGCCACTCCTACGGAATGAGGTAGACGACGGTGAAGATCACGATCCACACCACGTCGACGAAGTGCCAGTACAGGCCTGCGATCTCCACGACCTCGGAGCGCTCCTTCGGCAGCTTGCCCCGGATCGACAGGTTCCACAGCGACAGCAGCATCACGATGCCCAGCGTGACGTGCACGCCGTGGAACCCGGTCAACGCGTAGAACGAGCTCGCCGCCGGGTTCGTCTTGAACGTCATGCCCTCACGGATGAACGACGTGAACTCGTACACTTGGCCCGCGATGAAGCTGGCGCCCAGAAAGGCGGTGGCCAGCAGCCACACCCGCAGCCGGCGCCCGTCGCCCCGCTGGATGGCGGCCAGCGCCATGACCATGGTGAGCGAGCTCATCAGCAGCACGAACGAGCTGACCGACGTGTAGGGGATGTCGTAGAGGTCCTTGGGCAGCACGCCTTCGTACTCGCCGTGCCGGTACAGGAAGTACGTCGAGATCAACGCCCCGAACAGCAGGCACTCCGAGCCGAGGAACGTCCACATGGCCAACTTCTCGTTGGACATGCCGGTGTTGGTGACGTGGCCGTGCCCGTGGTCGACGGCGGCGGCTTCGGCGGTGGCCATCGTCAGCCCTCCTCCCCGTCGCCGGTGGTGAGGGCGGCGGGTTCCTCGTCGGGCTCCTCGACCACCTCCACCTCGGCCTCCGCCTCGTGGTGCTCGTCGGGCTCGGTCGACGGCTCGAGCGCCCAGGCGTACAGGCCCATCAGCAAGACGATCCCGCCCAGCACCGCCACGACGTAGTTCTGGCCGGAGTCCCGCCCGAACACCATGCCGTAGGCGATGATCGGCAGGCCGCACGACGCCACCAGCGGGTAGTACGACGGCGAGGGCATGTGGATGCCCCGCCCGTCGGTGGGCTCCTCCGGCTCGGCCGGTGTCTCCCGCTTCACCAGTCGCCCTTCGTCGTCCTCGGTGTACTTGCGGTGCCACCAGTCGTCGAGCGAGTGGACGGTGGGGGCCTCCTTGAAGTTGTAGGCGGGCACCGGCGACGGGATCGACCACTCCAGCGTGCGGCCGTCCCACGGGTCGGCGCTCGCCTGCACGCGGTGGCGCCGGCTGTGCCACACGTTCCACATGAAGACGAGCGTCGACACGGCGATGACGAACGCGCCGATGGTGGCCACCAGGTTCCAGAAGGCCAGCCCCAGGTCTTCGCCGTAGGTGTAGATGCGGCGGGGCATGCCCTGGAGGCCGATGATGTGCATGGGGCCGAACGTGAGGTTGAACCCGATCAGCCAGGTCCAGAAGTGCCACTTGCCGAGCTTCTCGCTGAGGCTCCAGCCGAAGACCTTCGGCCACCAGTAGTAGATGCCGCCCATGATCCCGAACAGGGCGCCGCCGAAGAGCACGTAGTGGAAGTGGGCGACGATGTAGTAGGTGTCGGTCTGCTGCCGGTCGTGCGGCGACACGGCGTGGCTCACCCCCGACAGGCCACCGATGGTGAACATGGCGACGAAGCCGACGGCGAACAGCATGGCGGTGGTGAACTTCAGCGACCCGCCCCACATGGTGCCGATCCAGTTGAAGATCTTCACGCCGGTGGGTACGGCGATGAACATCGTCGAGAGCGAGAAGGCCGAGATGGCGACCGGGCCCAGGCCGGTGGCGAACATGTGGTGCACCCACACGCCCCAGCCCATGAAGCCGATGGCGATCCCCGAGAACACCATGACGGGATAGCCGAACAGCGGCTTGCGCGAGAACACGGGCAGGATCTCCGACACCATGCCCATGGCCGGGAGGATGAGGATGTAGACCTCCGGGTGGCCGAAGAGCCAGAACAGGTGCTGCCACAGGAGCGGGTTGCCGCCCATGCCCGGGTCGAAGAAGTGCGACCCGAAGTTGCGGTCGAACATGAGCAGGAACAGCGCGATCGTGATCACCGGCATGGCGAACAGCAGCAGGAACGACGAGATCAACGTCATCCAGCTGAAGATCGGCATCCGCATCAGCGTCATGCCGGGCGCCCGCATGTTGAGGATCGTGGTGATGAAGTTGACGGCGCCGACCGTGGAGGCGATGCCGAGGATCTGGAGGCCCAGCACCCAGAAGTCGATGTTCTTGCCCGGGCTGAACGTCACCGACGTCTGCGGCACGTAACCGAACCACCCGCCGTTCGGCGCCCCGCCGAGGAAGAACGACGAGTACATGAAGAGGCCGCCCAGCAGGAACGTCCAGTAGCTGAAGGCGTTGAGGCGGGGGAAGGCCACGTCGCGGGCGCCGATCTGGATCGGCATGATGAAGTTGAAGAACGCCGTCGACATCGGCATGACGACGAGGAAGATCATCGTCGTGCCGTGCATGGTGAACATCTGGTTGTAGGCGTCGGCCGACAGCACCGTGCCGTCGGGCTGGGCGAGCTGGAGGCGGATCAGCAGCGCCTCGATGCCGCCCGCCAGGAAGAACACGAAGGCGGTGACGCCGTAGAGGATGCCGATGCGCTTGTGGTCGATGGTGGTCAGCCACCCGACCAACCCCGACGTCTGGGTCGGCCGCTTCAGCAGCGTCGGCTCGCCGGTGGGCGGCGGCGGGGCGGTGGTGGGCTCGAGGACGGTGGCCATCAGGCGTCGTCTCCAGTCACAAGCCCCGTTCTGGGGGAGTGTTCCCGGCAAATGCGTCGGAATCCCTCCCCCAGAACGGCGAACAGGGTCGTCACGGGGGTCATTGCAGTGTGTCCAGGTAGGCGATCAGCTTGGTGATCTCGTCCTCGGTGAGGTCGAGGTTCGGCATGGTGGCGCCCGGCTTCTCCCCCGGCGGGTCGCGCAGCCACCGGCGCAGGTTCTGGTCGGTCAGCTCGAGCATGGCGCCCGCGAACCACTCGCGCTGCTGCAAGTGGGTCAGGTCGGGGCCGAACTCGCCCGCGGCGTAGCCCTTCACGGTGTGGCAGCTGGCGCACCCCTTGATGCGGAACAGCGAGGCGCCCGCGGCGGCGTCGCCGGTCAGCGTGCCGACGTCGCGGGGGTCCGCCGTGTTGGCCGCCACCCAGGCGTCGAAGTCCTCGGGCGTGTGGGCCACGACCTTTAGGTACATGTTGGCGTGCGACATGCCGCAGAACTCGGCGCACTGCCCGTGGTAGACGCCCGGCCTGTCGGCCTCGATGACCATGTGGTTTGTGCGACCGGGAACCACGTCGAGTAAACCCGCCAGCTTCGGCGGCCAGAAGGCGTGCACCACGTCGTCGGACTCGAGGTCGAGTGCGATCTTGCGGCCCACCGGGATGTGCAGCTCGTTGGCCGTCTTGATGCCGTGCTGCTCGTACTCGTACTCCCACCAGAACTGGTGGCCGGTCACCTTCACCTGCAGCGACTCGGCCGCCGCGGGCCGCCTGTCGATGTCGAAGATGACGCCCAGCGTGAGGATGCCGACCACGGCGAGGATGACGGCGGGGGCGATCGTCCAGCCCAGCTCCAGCTTGGCGTTGCCGTGCACCTGCTTGGGCGACTCGTCCTCGGAGCGCCGTCGGAACTTGATCACCGCCACGAGGACGAGCAGGTTCACCAGCACGAAGAAGACCCCGGCGATCACGAACACCGGGTCGACGAGGTCGTCGAGCTTGCGCGCCACCGGGCCTTCGGGGTCCAGTGTGTTCTGCGGCAGCTCCGTGCGGCCGCACGCCGTGCCGAGCACCGCCAAGGTGCCGGCGAGCGCGGCGAAACGGGTCGTTCGAGTCGTCAACGTGGCTTCCTCGGGATCGTCAGGTGCGCCAAGCAGTGCGTCAGCATTTCGCATGGGACGGGGGCGTGCCAACTTCACCGAGGGCGCTCCAGCCGCTGCGCCCACTCACGCAGTGTGGCCCGCTTGACGGGCCCCTGGACCCGGCCCGCCTCGGTGCCGTCGGCGGCGACGAACACGGTGGTGGGCATGCCGTTCACCCGGTAGCCGCCCGCCACCTGGCGCTGGGGGTCGTAGCCCACCGGGAACGTCACCCCGGTCTCGTCGAGCAGCTCCACGGCCTTCCCCCGGTTGTCGGCCACGTCGATGCCCACGACGGCGATCTCGCCGGAGATGCGCTGGAGCTCGGGCAGCTCCTCCCGGCACGGCCCGCACCACGACGCCAGGAAGTTGACGATGGCGGGCTCCCCCTCGGGGAGCGTCACCCGGGTGCCGGGCCGGCGCACGTCGTCGAGGGAGAAGGTGGGTGCGGCCTGGGGCGCCGTGCTGCCGTCGCCCCCGCAGGCGGCCAGCGAGAGCGCCAGCGCGACCAGGGCCCGCCCTCGCCTACTCGACGACGAACTGCCCCTTCATGTTGGGGTGGAAGTCGCACACGAACGTGTACGTGCCCGACTCCGGCGTCTTGACCTCGTACGTGCGGGTGGCCTCGCCCTCGAAGCCCTCGCCGTTGAAGATCGGCACCGCCTCGGGGCCGTCGCCTTCGTACACGGCCACGTTGTGGAACACGGCGTCGTGGTTTGTGAAGACGATGTCGACGTCGGTGCGGGCGGGCACGACCACCTCGTCCTGCTCGAAGGCCACGTCTTCGGCCACGATCTCGACCTCGGGCCGCTCGTGGCCGTGGTGCTCGAACTTGCGCTCGCCTTGGGCGGCCCCGGCGATGCCCGCGCCGATCGTGGAGATGCCCGCCAGGCCCGCCAGCACGACCAAGGAGGAGGAGCCCACCCCGGGGCGAACGGCGATGAACCACATGCCCGCCAGGATGGCGACGGCCACCACCAAGGCGATCAGGACGGAGGCGTCCTTGCTCACCGCCAGCAGCACCCGCGAGAAGCTGATGGCGATCACGACGGTGAGGGCGATCATCCCCACGGGAAGCCCCAGCGGCACCAGGAACCGGTAGTCGACCCGCTCCCGCACCCTCGGCGTCCACGAGGGGTGCTCGCTCCAGGCCCGCCCGAACCACCCGAGGGCGGCGGCGATGCCCAACGCGACGCCCGCGTACACGAGCGAGTCGTCCACGGCCGCGCCGACCGCGACGAGGCCCACGTCGAGGGCGGCCAACAGGGGCCAGGCCGACGGACGGGCGGGCGATCCCGGCGTGGTGGCCCGGGGATCGGGGGGCGGGGCGTCGGGGGGCACGAACGGCGCGCTGTCGCGCACGGCCAGGAAGGCGGACCCCAGCACGGCCGCGGCCACGGCCACGCCCGCCAGCAGCACGATCCCACTGCGCTCGCCGACGACGACGCCGTAGCCCACGGCGGCGACGGCGGCCAGCCCGACGAGGGCGAAGAGCAGCTTCGAGGGCAGGGTCAGCAACGCGGCTCCTACTTCAGGACGACGACCGTGTACCAGACCAGCACGGCGGCGGCGGCGGCGAAGTGCCAGTACCAAGCGGCGGCGCGGGCTTGGTCGGGCTCGGCGGCCGAGACCTGCCCGCCCAGCACGCGGAACAGGGTGAGCGCGGCGAAGCCGACGCCGAGGCCCACCACGATCCCCAGCGTGATCGCCATGGTGCTCACCACCAAGCCGTACTCGTGGCTCGCCGGGCCGTAGCCCGCCTGCACGCCGGTGTGCCACAGCAGGAACAGGAAGGCGGCGCCCAGCCCCACGGTGATGCTGTAGGCGGTGGTGGCCTGGCGCCTGATCCCCCGGCGCACGGCCGAGTGGCCCCACTCCGCCGTCACCGTGGCGAGCAACAGGGTGATGACCAGCATGTTGCCGAGGTACTGGTCGAGGTGGGCTTCCTCGGGGTGGAAGTGCTCGATGCGGTTGCGCAGGTGGACGTACGCGCCGACCAGGGCGGCGAAGAACATCAGCCCGCCGGAGCCGAGCGCCAGCGACGTGAGCGTGAGGATGTTGCGGGGCCGCTCGCCCCCGCCCGCGGGCAGGGCGTGTGTGGTGGTCGTGGGGACGGCCATCAGCGGCCCCCTCCGGCGCCCGCGCCCGCCCGCAGGTCGTACAGCGGCTCGGGCGAGCGGACCTCGGGCACGGCGGCGAAGTTGTCGGGCGGCGGCGGCGAGTCGGTGGCCCACTCCAGCGTCAGGCCCTCGTAGGGATCACCCTCGCCCGCCTCGGCTCGACGGGCGGCGGAGGCCACCCGGAGCACGTCGGCGACCAGCAGCAGCACGCCCAAGGCGACGACGACCCCGCCGACGGCGGCCAGCCGGCTGTAGTTCAGTTGCACGTTGTCGGCGTACTCCTCGACGTGGGCCGGGGCCCCGTCGTAGCCGAGCAGGTACGAGCCCAGCCCGTTGAGGAAGAAGCCGCCGAACAAGGCCAGGAACACGAGTCCGCCCAGGCCCGCCGACAGCGACCGGCCCCACATCTTCGGCGCCCAGTGGTACAGCGCAGCCACGGCCAGGAGGAGCGGGGCACCGAAGGCCACGACGTGCACGTGGGCCGTCGTCCACGCCGTGTTGCCGTCGACCTCGGCGAAGGCAGCCACCGCGGCGTTGACGGCGCCGAAGGCGGCCAAGCCGAGGAAGCCGGCCACGAAGGCCAGGCTGACGTGGAAGCGGGGCGAGCCGAACGCCATGGAGCCGAGCCACAGCAGGGCAAGGACCCCCACGGGAGCGACGATCAGCGCGCTCGCCGCCGTCGGCATCGGGAGCGTCACGGCGTCGGCGATGTCGGTGCCCCCGGCCCAGACGAGGAACGTGAGGCCCGCCGCCAGCGGGATCGCCACGCGGGCCGCCTGATGCACGAGCAACGGGCGGCGGGCATGGGTGGCCACGATGTCGCAGGCGGCGCCGAGGCCGGGCACGACGAGGAGCAGCACCTCCGGGCGCCCGAAGAGCCACAGCGTGTGCAGCCACAGGACCCGCGTGGCGGCGTTGTCGCCTGCGAAGAACGTGCCGCCGAAGTGCTGGTCGAAGTACAGCAGCACGAGCCCGGCCACGAAGACGGGCGTGGCCAGCACGGTGGCCACCGCGGTGGCGAAGGTGGCCAGCGAGAAGAAGGGCACCCGGGCCAGGGTCATCCCCGTGGTGCGCATGGTGGCCACGGTGACGGCGAGGTCGACGGCGGCCAGGACGAACGCCACCGCCACGCACAGGAGCCCCGTCACCCAGAGCACCACCTCGGTGGGTGCGCCGCCTTCGGTGGCGGCGAGCGGAGCGGAGACCGACAGCCCCAGGCCGGTCGGGGGGCCGGCGAGGTAGCTCGCCACCACGATGCCGCCGCCCACCAGATAGAGCCAGAACGAGAAGGCGTGCAGCCGCGGGAGGGCGAGGCGCGAGGCCCCGATCTGCAACGGCACCACGTAGGTGGCCAGGCCGATCCACAGCGGCAGCAGCCCCAGCAGCGGCGAGACCGTGGCGTGCAGCGAGAACAGGCGGCCGTACTCGTCGCCCAGGAGGTTGCCCCCCTCGGCCAGCTCACCTCGGAGGGCGACGCCCAAGGCACCGCCCACCACGAGGAAGAGGAGGGCGGCGGCGACGTACAGCAGGCCCAGTCGCTTGTGGTCGGCGGTGGAGATCATCGGCGCGGGGAATCTAGCCGGCTCGGTCAGGCCCGGACGAGTTGGTCGAGGGCCATGGCGGAGAACAGCAGCGTGACGTACGAGATCGAGTAGTGGAACAGCCGCATGGCGCGCTGCTCGGTGCCGTCGCGCAGGAGCTGCACGGCGTAGAGGAGGAACACGGCGCCGAGGGCGGTGGCGGCGGCCAGGTAGAGCACGCCCATGCCCGCCACCTCGGCGAACACGATCGAGGTGCCCCACAGGAGCACCGTGTAGACGACGATCTGGCGGGCGGTGGTGGCGAAGCTCCGCACCGCCGGGAGCATGGGCACCTCGGCGGCGGCGTAGTCGTCGCGGTAGCGGATGGCCAGCGCCCAGAAGTGGGGCGGCGTCCACACGAAGATGATGGCGAACAGCACGAGGGGGGCCAGGCCGAGGCTGTCGGTGACGGCCGCCCAGCCCACCAGCACGGGCACCGCCCCGGCCGCGCCGCCGATCACGATGTTGTTGGTGGACGTGCGCTTGAGCCAGAGCGTGTAGACGAAGACGTAGAAGAGGGTGGCGCTCACGGCCAGGACGGCGCTGAGCAGGTTCACCAAGGCCCACAGCTCCACGAACGCCAGCACCTCGAGCGCGATGGCGAAGGTGAGGGCGGCTCGGGGCGTCATCTCCCCCGTCACCAGCGGGCGGTTGCGGGTGCGGTGCATGACGGCGTCGATGTCGCGGTCGACGTACATGTTGACGGCGTTGGCGCCGCCCGCGGCCAGGGCGCCGCCCACCAGCGTGGCCAGCATCAGCCACGGCGACGGCATGCCCCCCTCCGCCACCACCATCGTCGGCAGCGTCGTCACCAGCAGGAGCTCGATGATGCGCGGCTTGGTGAGGGCGACGTAGGCCCGGAGGCGGGACATCAAGCCGCCGAGCGTAGGGCTCCACCTCGTTCTGGCACCAGATTCGGGCCACCCGTGGGCGATTTCCGGTGCCGGAACCGGGGTTCGTACGATCGCGGGGTGTCTCCCCGGGCGTACCGCCGCGTGACGCTGCTCGCGCTCGTCGCCCTGTTCGTGATCGTGGTGTCGGGCGGGGCCGTGCGGCTGACCGGCTCCGGCCTCGGCTGCCCCGACTGGCCCACCTGCACTGACGGGCAGCTGGTGGCGCCGTGGGAGTACCACGCCATGGTCGAGTGGGTGAACCGCATGGTCACCGGGGTGGTGTCGGTGGCGGTGATCCTGGCCGTGCTCGGGTCGCTGTGGCGGCGGCCCCCGCGCCGCGACCTCACTCGACTGTCGCTCGGCTTGGTGGCGGGCGTCGTCGGCCAGATCGTGCTGGGCGGGCTGACGGTCCTGTTCGACCTGGCGCCCCCGTTCGTGATGGGCCACTTCCTCCTCTCCATGGTCCTGCTGTGGAACGCCGTCGTGCTCCACGTGCGGGCCGGGCGGCCCGACGACGATCCTGCGCCCCCCGGCGACCCCGGCCTCACCCGCATGGCCCGCCTGCTCGTGGCCGCCACCGCCTTGGCCGTCGTCCTCGGCACGGTGGTCACCGGCTCCGGCCCCCACGGCGGCGACGAGACAGCGCCCCGCTTCGACTTCGAGCTGGCCGAGGTCACCCGCCTGCACGGGATCGCCGTGGCCGTCCTCCTCGGCTTGGTGCTCTACACGGTGGCGGGCCTGGTGCGCTCCGGCGCGCCGGTTGCCCTCGTCCGGCGGGTCGAGGTCCTCTTGGCCGTGCTGGTGGCGCAGGCGGTGGTGGGCTACGTGCAGTACTTCACCGACGTGCCCGCCCTGCTCGTGGGGGTGCACATCGCCGGGGCGGCCGCCGTCTGGGTGTCGGTCGTGTGGTTCCACTGCACGGTGGGAGAATCGAGGGCGTGGCAGCGGCGACCTCTCCTGTCGAGCTCGACGAGCCCGGCGTCGACGATGTCGTCGTCCCTGACCGCCCCTGGCTCGTGATCGTCTGGAACGACCCGATCAACCTGATGTCGTACGTCACGTACGTCTTCCAGAAGCTGTTCGGCTACAGCCGGGAGAAAGCGACGAAGCTCATGCTCGACGTGCACCACAAGGGCAGGGCGGTGGTGTCGTCGGGGCCGCGGGAGCGGGCCGAGCTCGACGTCTTCCGCCTCCACGAGCACGGGTTGTGGGCGACCATGCAGCAGGACCTCTAGTGCGGGCCCGCATCCAGCGCACCCGCGACGGCGGGCTGCGAGTGCGCCTCGACGCCGGGGAGCGCGACCTGCTCCGGTCGCTCCCCGGGCAGCTCCGGGAGCTGCTGGAGGACACGCCCGACGACCCGTCCCTGCGTCGGCTGTTCCCGCCCGCCTCCGACGACGAGGAGGTGGAGGGCGAGTACCGCCGCCTCATGGCGCCCGACCTGCGCGACCGCAGGCTGAGCGCCTTGGCCGTGATGGAGTCGACGGTGGACGCCGAGCGCCTGTCGGAGGACGAGGCCGCTGCCTGGCTGTCGGCGCTCAACGACATGCGGCTGGTGCTGGGGACCCGCCTCGACGTCACCGAGGACCTCGATCCCTCGACCATCGCACCCGACGACCCCCGGGCACCGGGGCTCGCGCTGTACGGCTACCTGAGCTGGATCGTGGAGCAGCTCGTGGAAGCCCTCGCCGCCCCGTGAGCTAACGTGAAGCGCCCTCAACAGGCACCGAGCCCCCATCGTCTAGCGGCCTAGGACACCACCCTTTCAAGGTGGCGGCACGGGTTCGAATCCCGTTGGGGGTGCAGCAGCAGCCTGGTCCTGTGGTGCAGTTTGGAGTGCACGCCGGCCTGTCAAGCCGGAGGTCGCGGGTTCAAATCCCGTCAGGACCGCTCGTGGCCTACCCTGGTGGGTTCACACGGTCGGGTAGCTCAGTTGGTAGAGCACGCGCCTGAAAAGCGCGGGGTCACCGGATCGACGCCGGTCCCGACCACGAGGGGGTGTCGTGACTGCGGCCGTCTTCGACGAGGCT
>DATAAM010000011.1:0-4966 GCA_036260075.1 Acidimicrobiales bacterium | reverse complement strand
GGTCGACGTGGCCGGCCGCTCCCTGAGCTACGCGGAGGCGGTCGACGGCGCCCGGCGGTGGGCCGCCGCCTACCGCCGGCTCGGGGTGGCGCGCCACGACCTCGTCGCCACCATGCAGCTCAACTCGGTCGACGGGATGCTGGGGTGGCTCGGGCTCGTCTGGCTGGGCGCGGTCGAGGCCCCGCTGAACGTCGACTACCGCGGGACGCTGCTGGCGCATGCGTTGAACGTCACCGGCGCCCGGGTGGCGCTGGTGGCGGCGCCGTACGCCGACCGCCTGGCCGAGGTGGCCTCGGACCTCGAGCACCTGAAGACCGTCGTGGTGGTCGAGGGCGATCCGCCCGCCCTGCCCTTCGAGACGATGGGCGGGCCCGACCTCCACACCGGGGTGGAGCCCGCCTTCGACCTCGGCCTGCCCGAGCCCTGGGACCTCATGGGCGTGCTCTTCACCTCGGGCACCACGGGCCCCTCGAAGGCGGTGCGCATCCCGTGGGCCCAGCTGCACGCCACCGCCACCGGGACGTTCCCCCTCGCCGACCTCGGCCCCGACGACGTGATCTACAACCCGGGGCCGTCCTACCACGTGGGAGCCAAGGCGTTCCCCTTCATGGCTGCCCTGGTCGGGGGCCGGCAGGTGGTCCGCCCCTTCCTCAGCCTGTCGGAGCTCGGCACCGACTACCTCGCGCACGGCGTGACCACCGGCCTCCCGCCGTTCCCGTGGCTGGCCGAGCCCGAGGGGGAGGCGGACGCCGGACGGCCGCTGCGCAACCTGCTCGTGCCCGTGGCCATGCCGGGGATCGACGAGCTCCGTCGCCGGTTCGGGTGCCGTACCTACGGCTGTTACAACATGACCGAGCTGAGCGTCCCGATCGCCGATCCCGACTGGGACGTCGCCCACCTCGACGAGCACGGCCGCATGAGCTGCGGCCGCGCCCGCCCCGGCTACGAGCTGCGGGTGGCGGACGAGCACGACCGGCCGCTGCCGCCGGGCGAGGTGGGAGAGCTGCTGGTGCGGGCCGACGCTCCGTGGGTGCTCAACGACGGCTACCTGCACATGCCCGAGGCGACGGCGGCCGCGTGGCGCAACGGGTGGTTCCACACCGGCGACGCCTTCGTGCAGGACGCCGACGGCTGGTTCTACTTCGTCGACCGCATCAAGGACTGCATCCGGCGACGGGGCGAGAACATCTCCAGCTTCGAGGTCGAGGCCCACGTGGCCGCCCATCCCGAGGTGGCCGATTGCGCGGCCGTGGCGGTGAAGCTCGCCGATGCGCCCGGTGCCGACGAGGAGGTCAAGGTCGTCGTGGTCCGCGCACCGGGCGGTTCGGTGAGCGCCGAGCAGCTGGTGGAGTGGCTCGTCCCTCGCATGCCCCGGTTCATGATCCCCCGCTTCGTCGAGTTCGTGGAGGCCCTGCCGCGCACGCCCACGACGAAGGTGCGCAAGGTGGAGCTCCGACGACAGGGCGTGACGGAGGCGACGTGGGACCGAGAGGAAGCCGGTGTGGTCCTTCCCCGCTGACGTACATTGGCGAGGTGTCGTCCAAGCCGTCGCTGCGGGAGCGCAAGAAGGAGCGCACGCGTGCCCGGCTGATCGAGGTCTCGCAGCGCCTCTTCGCCGAGCAGGGCTACGACGCCACCACCCTCGAGCAGATCTGCGAGGAAGCGGAGGTCTCGGTCTCGACGCTCCTCCTGTACTTCGAGTCCAAGGAGCGATTGGCGCTCACGCCCGACTACGACGTGGTGGCCGAGTTCCGGGCGGTGATCGAGGACCCGAACCGCACGGTCGACACGCTGGCGGCGTGGCGGGCGCACGTGGAGCAGCACGCCCGGGAGGGCCGCACCAACGCGAGCGCGTACCTGCACCACTACCGCTTCCAGGCGTCGTCGCCTGCCCTCGTGCGCGGCACGATGGCACTGCTTCACCAGTACGAGGAGATCATCGCCGCGGGGCTCGCTCGCGACCACGACGTCGATCCCGACGACCTCACGGTCCGGCTGATGGCCACCACGCTCGTCTTCGGCGACCAGATGGCGGTGCGGCGCTGGATCGCCGCAGGCGGCAAGGGCGACATCGTGGCGTCCTGCCTGGCCGTCGTCGACTTCGTGTCGGCGACCTATCCCAAGCCCGGCCGCCGGGCCCGGGCCGTGCGCCGCGCCGCCGCTCGGTGAGGGCGGCGTCGTGAACCCCGCCGGGTGCTCTGCGGTCGTCACCGGCGGCGGGTCGGGGATGGGCGCGGCCACCGTCCGTCGCCTGGTCGGCGTGGGGGCGAAGGTCGTCGTCGTGGACCGCGAACGCGAGCCGGCGGGCGCGCTGGCCGACGAGACGGGCTCGCTGCTTCGCGAGGCCGACGTGCTCGACCTCCCTGCGCTCGAGGCGATCGCAGCCGAGGCGAACGCATTGGCGCCGCTGCGGGTCGTGGTGCACTGCGCGGGCCGCGCGGAGGTGCCTCGTCGCCTCGTCGACCGCTCGGGCGCGGGCTACGACCCCGCGTGGTGGGAGCGCACGGTCTCGGTGAACCTCACCGGCACGTTCAACGTGCTTCGAGCCACGGCCACGGTGATGGCGACGACCCACCCGGTCGACGGCGACGGGCAACGGGGCGTGATCGTCACGATCGCTTCGACGGCCGGGCTCGAGGGCGCGGCGGGCACGGCGGCCTACGGTGCGTCCAAGGCGGGGGTGGTGCGACTGTCGGAGACAGCGGCCCGCGACCTGGGCATCCACGGCATCCGCGTGGTGTCGGTGGCGCCGGGGCCGGTCGACACGCCGCTGCTCCGGGCGGCCGCGCCGGAGGCGCGGGAGCGCATGCTGGCCACGCTGGCCTTCCCCCGCCGGGCTGCCGACCCCGACGAGGTCGCCGCCCTGGTCTGCCACGTGGTGGACAACGACTACGTGAACGCCACGTGCCTCCGCCTCGACGCGGGCTTCACCACGTTGTTCACGCCGTGATCCGACCGCCCGTCAGGCGGTGCGAACGGCGAGGAAGTTGTGCAGGTCGAGGAGCAGCTTGCGCACCGCCGGGGACAGCTCGAGCGGGGGCTTGCCTGCCGCCTCCCGAGCCCGGCGGTCGTCTTCCGCCTGCCGACGCAGCATCTCGGCGATCGACGGGTCGCCCAGGTCGTACACCAGCCGGGCGCGCGGCAGGACCTCGTGGTAGTCGACCTCGTAGCGGCCGTCGACGTCGGCCCGGTCGCCCCGTCCGACCTCGGCAGTCGACCCGTGGATCCGGAACCACCAGGCCAGGCGCCCGCTGCCGTCGTCGAGGTGGGGCGGAGGGTTGCGGAACACCTCGCACAGCGAGAAGTCGACGTCGTGGAGTGCGTCGCCCAGGCTGCCCACCCGCTCCTCGAGATACGACCGGGCCAGATCGACCCACGCGTCGCCCGCCAGCTCGACCTTCGGTTGCTCCATGCCGCCCTTCCCCACTACCAGTAAAGTTTCTATGTTATACGACAACAATTTGCCTCTGGACTGTCAATAACCCTCGTTTTAAAGTTGCTGGCAATAGCCGGAGCGGGACGGAAGGGACACAGTGGCCGAAGCAACCCTCGCACCGATCACCCTGGGCCGGCGGCTGGCGCAGTTGGCCGAGGAGCGGCCGGCGCTCACCGCCATCACATTCGTCCACGACACCGGTGCCACGCGGGACGTGTTGTGGCTCGAGCTCGAGCACTGGACCAACCGACTGGCCCGACTGCTCGCCCAGCGAGGCGTGGGGGAGCAGTCCACCGTCGTCGTCGAGCTCCCCAACTGCCTCGAGCACTTCGCGGTGACGATCGCGGCGTGGAAGCTCGGTGCCATGGCGGTGCCGGTGAACGCCAAGCTGCCCCCGGCCGAGCGTGACGCCGTCCTCGAGGTCGCACGAGCGACCGTGGTGGTGGCCGACCGTGACGACCCCACGGTCCTACGCCCGACGGCGCTGGCGGAGGCCGACCGCCTGTCCGCCGACCCCCTTCCCGACGTGGTGCCGCACCCCGGCCGGGCCATTGCGTCCGGAGGCTCCACCGGGCGCCCGAAGCTGATCGTCGACCCCAACCCGGCCGCCTATCCCGTCGAGGCGATCCAGGCCATGGTGAACGCCTGGGCGGGCGTGGACCTGGACGAGGTGCAGCTCGTCTCCGGGCCCCTGTACCACAACGCCCCGTTCGCCTGGGCGCACATCGGCCTGTTCCTGGGGCACCGGCTCGTCGTGATGGAGCACTTCGACGCCGAGCAGGCGGTCCGGCTCGTCGAGACGTACAAGGTGACGTTCGCCCCGCTGGTGCCGACGACCATGCAGCGCATCCTGCGGCTGCCCGACATCCGCACACGTGACCTGACATCCATCAAGTCGGTCTTCCACACGGCGGCGCCGTGTCCCGAGTGGGTGAAGCGCGGATGGATCGACCTCATCGGCCCCGAGCGCGTCTACGAGCTCTTCGGGGCGACGGAAGCCGTGGGCCTGTGCGTCATCCGCGGGGACGAGTGGCTGGAGCACCCCGGGACCGTCGGACGCCCGGCGATGGACACCGAGCTGAAGATCCTCGACGACGACGGCAACGAGGTGCCCACCGGCGAGGTGGGCGAGATCTACATGCGCCGCACCACGGCGTCCACCACGTACGAGTACAAGGGTTCGGCCCCCGCCCGCTCCACGGCGGACGGCTTCGTGAGCGTGGGCGACCTCGGCTGGGTCGACCAGGACGGGTACCTGCACCTCGCCGACCGCCGGGCCGACCTCATCATCTCCGGGGGGGCCAACATCTACCCGGCGGAGGTGGAGCTGGCGTTGGCCGAGCACCCCGCCGTGTGCGACAGCGCCGTGGTCGGCCTGCCCAGCGAGGAGTGGGGCAAGAGCGTGCACGCCATCGTGCAGCCGTGCGACCCCGAGAACCCGCCCACCGTCGAGGAGCTCACGCGCCACTGCCGGGAGCGGCTGGCGCCCTACAAGGTCCCCAAGTCGTGGGAGCTGGTCGAGCAACTGCC
>DATAAM010000010.1:0-6543 GCA_036260075.1 Acidimicrobiales bacterium | reverse complement strand
ACTTTGTACGACCTGGCTTACGATCCAGCTTCCGGTGACCATCTTCGGCCAGGAGCTCGTCTTCCCCGTCATCGTGCTCGGGGCGATCATCGGGATGGCGTACGGGCTGCTCGCCGTGGGCCTCGTCCTCGTCTACCGGTCGAACCGCATCATCAACTTCGCCCACGGCGAAGTCGGCGGGTTCGCGGCGGCGGTGCTGGGGTTGGCGGTGGTGCGGTGGCACGTGCCGTACTGGCTTGCGTTCCTGCTGGCGCTGGTCGTCGCCGCGGGCATCGGCGGGGTGTCCGAGGTCGTGGTGGTGCGTCGCCTGCGCCGGGCGCCCGCGCTGATGAGCATCGTGGCCACCCTGGGCTTGGCGCAGTTCCTCGTGGTCTTCGCCTCCACGCTGAACAACCAGATCAGCGCCGGACGCCTGTTCCCGCAGCCGTCGGGCCTCCCGGAGTTCGACATCGGGGCCCTGCGGGTGACCCGGGCCTACTCGGCCATGCTCTTCCTCACCCCGCTCCTCGTTGGCGGCCTCGCCCTCTTCCTGCACCGGAGCCGCATGGGGCGGGCCATCCGGGCGGCGGCGGCCAATGCCGACGTGGCCCGGCTGTCCGGCGTGTTCGCCGCCCGCATGTCCACGTTCTCCTGGGCCATCGCGGGCGCCGTCTCGGCGTTCACGGCCGTTCTCGTCCTCCCGACCCGAGGGTTCGCCACCGGGTCGTTCCTCGGACCCGGGCTCCTCCTGCGAGCGCTGACGGCCGCCGTGATCGCCCGCATGCAGAGCCTCCCGCTGGCGTTGGCCGCCGGGGTGGGCGTCGGCATCCTCGAGCAGGTGCTGCTGTGGAACCATCCGCAGGGCGGCCTGGTGGAGGCCGTGCTCTTCGCCGTGGTCCTCGTGGCCCTGCTGCTCCAGCCCCGCCACGCCGGCAGGCACGAGGAGAAGGGCAACTGGACGGCGGTGCAGCCGTGGCCCCCGGTGCCCGAAGTGTTCCGGGCAGTGGCGACGATCCGCAACCTCGGTCGCATCGTCATGGGCGTGGCCGTCGCCGTGGCCCTGCTCCTCCCGCTGGTCGCCACCAACTCCACAGCGGTCATCCTCGTCACAATCATGGCCTTCGGGCTGGTCGGCCTCTCCCTGGGGATCGTGACCGGACTGGGCGGCCAGCTCTCGCTCGGGCAGTTCGCCCTGGCCGGGGTGGGCGCCACGGTGTCGTACGTGGTCTCCGTCGAGAACGGGAACTTCCCGCTGAGCTTCGCCGCCGCGGGGCTGGCGTCGGCGGCCGTCTCGCTGGTGATCGGCCTCCCGGCCCTGCGCATCCGAGGCCTGATGCTGGCCGTCACCACGCTGGGCTTCGCGATCGTGGCCCAGAACTGGCTCCTCCAGCAGAGCTGGATGCTCGGGCAGGGCATCGACCCCGGCAAGCCCATCCTGGGCGACGAGCCCCTCGACAGCGGCAAGGAGTACTACTTCTTCGCGCTCGTCTTCGTCGTGGTGGGCGTGTGGCTGGCTCGCAACGTGTGGGTGAGCGGCGTCGGCCGCAGGCTCCGGGCGCTGCGCGACAACGAGGAGGGCGCCCGGGCGTTCACCGTCCCCGCCACCGCGGTGAAGCTCCAGGGCTTCCTGCTGGCGGGCTTCCTGGCCGGGATCGGCGGTGCCACGTACGGGCACGCGCTGTCGAGCCTGTCGTCGGCCGCCTTCCCGATCGGCGCGGGCTTCGACGTGGCCGCCATGGCCGTGCTCGGGGGCATCGGCGTGCTGCTCGGCCCGCTCGTCGGCGCGCTGTACATCATCGGCGTCCCCCGCTTCCTGCCCCTCGACAGCGCCGGGCTGGCGGCCACCGCCCTGGGGTGGCTCGTGCTCGTCCTCTACTTCCCGGGCGGGATCGCCCAGCTGCTGCGGCCGCTGCGCGAGCGGCTCGTCGACCTGCTGGCCCGGCGGGCCGGCCTCGATCCCGCCGCCGAGCGGGCCGCCGTCACCACCGACGAGGGCTTCTCCGGCGCCGTGGCCCTGCCCGTCGTCGAGGGGCGGCCGACGCCGGCCAGCGGCGAGATCGTCCTCGCCGCCACCGGGCTGACGAAGCAGTTCGGCGGCGTGCGGGCGGTCGACGGCGTGGACCTCACGCTGCGGGCGGGGGAGACGCTGGGCCTCATCGGGCCCAACGGGGCGGGCAAGACGACGCTGTTCGAGATGCTCGGCGGCTTCACTCGACCCGACGCCGGGCGGGTGGCGTTCCTCGGGCGCGACGTCAGCCGCCTCGGGCCGGAGGCACGCGCCCGCCTCGGGCTCATCCGCTCGTTCCAGGATGCCTCGCTGTTCCCCACGATGACCGTGCTCGAGACCGTCCAGCTCGCCTTCGAGCGGGCCGCGCCCACCCGCCTCCTGCCCAGCGTGGTCGGCCTGCACGGTGCCGATCGGCGCAAGGAGGAGCGCGCCCGTGAGCTGGTGGGTGCCATGGGCCTGCACGCCTTCCGCCACAAGCAGGTGCGCGAGCTGTCCACCGGCACCCGCCGCATCACGGAGCTCGCCTGCCTGGTGGCGCTCGGCCCCACCGTGCTCCTGCTCGACGAGCCGTCGTCGGGCATCGCCCAACGGGAGACCGAGGCCCTGGGAGGGCTGCTGGCCCGCCTGAAGGAGCAGCTCGGCCTCACGATGATCGTGATCGAGCACGACATGCCGTTGATCATGGGCCTGTCCGACCGGGTGACGGCGATGGAGTCGGGCCGCGTGATCGTGACCGGCCCACCCGACGAAGTGCGCCGGCACCCGAGGGTGATCGAGTCGTACCTCGGTGGCGACCTGCGGGCCATCGAGCGCTCCGATGCGGGCACCGACGGGGGCCGGTGCCGCAGCACCACCCGGGCCGGCACGCGCTGCTCACGGGCCGCCGGGCCCGACGGGGTGTGCGCCCAGCACGCCCGGGCAGGGAGCGCGGCGCGGTGAGGCGCAGGGCCGGCGTGCCTGCGGTCGCACTCGCCGTCGTCCTCCTGTTCGGCGGCTGTGGGCTGGGCGGCGGCATGGCCTTCCGGGAGGACACCCGCCTGTCGATCCTCGAGCCCGCCGACCGCGCCACCGTCCCCCTCCCGGTCACGCTGCGCTGGACGACAGAGGACATCGACCTCGGCAGTCCCGGTGGGCCGCAGCGCTTCGCCGTGTTCGTCGACCGGGCGCCGTTGCGGCCGGGCCAGCACCTGCGAGCACTCGGCGACGACGACTGCGAGCGGGTGCCCGGCTGCCCCGACGAGGCCTACCTCCGCGAGCGCTACGTGTACCTCACGACGGAGAGCTCGCTGGTGCTCGAGTCGGTGCCCGACCAGCGGTCGTCCAACCGCACGGGCGCCGAGGACCGCCATGAGGCGGTGATCGTGCTGCTGGACGCCGAGGGCAGGCGGATGGGCGAGGCGGCGTGGTCGGCGGAGTTCAGCGTCGATCGAGGGACGGAGGGCCCGTCATGAGCACCACGCCGCGGCCGAGACGCGCTCGTCCGTTGACAGCCAAGCCGTCGGCGGTGGCGGGCAACGGTGCGCCCGCAGGCGACCACGTCGAGGCGGTCCACCGGGCCGAGGCCGCCGTCGAGGAGATCGAGCACAGCCAGGAGGCGTTGCGGGAGCGGGCCCGGACAGCGCTCGGGATCACCGGTTCCGCCGACCAGGCACCGCCGCTGCGCGAGGGCATCCGCCGAACCGGCGTCGGGTGGTACCCCCTGATGGCCCTGAGCGTGCTGGTGGTGGTGGACGAGTTCCAGAGCTATGCGATCTCGATCATGGGCCCCGAGATCAGCCGCACGCTCGGCATCTCGAAGTCGACGCTGGCCTTCCTGGTGCTGCTGAAGACGCTGTCGATCATGCTGGCGTCGCTGCCCATCGCCGCCTACGTGCAGCACAAGCCTCGGCGGGCCGCCATCAGCATCGTGGCGGCCTTCGGCTGGGGGCTCATGACGCTGTTCACCGGGCTGGTGAAGAACGTGTGGGGCCTGCTGGCGATGCTCGTCGCCGACGGGGCCACCACCGGCACCGTGCACGCCGTGCACCGGCCGCTGCTCGTCGACACCTACCCGCCCGAAGTGCGCGTGCGCGGGCTGTCGTTCTACCGGGCGGGCGGGGCGGTGGGCACGGTGATCGCCCCGCTGTACGTGGGGCTCCTGTCGGCGGTGTTCGGGTTCACCTGGCGGGGCGTGTTCCTCGTCATGGGCCTCACCTGCCTGGTGGCCGCGCTGGTCGCGGTCAGGCTGCGCGACCCCGGCCTGGGGCGCTGGGACACCGAGCGCGTCCGCGAGCTCGTGCGCGACGAGGAAGGCGGCGACAAGGAGGCGGTCTCCGAGGACGACGCCCGACTGCGCTTCTTCGAGATCGTCCGCCGCCTGATGCTGATCCCCACCATTCGGCGGGTGCTGGCCGCCTGGGCGGCGCTCGGCATGCTGATCTTCCCGCTCTACACCTTCCTCTTCTTCTTCCTCGACGAGGAGTGGAACCTCGGCCCCGGTGCCCGGTCGCTCTTCTTCGCGGCGGCGTGGGCCTTCTCGCTGCCTGCGTTGGCGTGGTTCGGGCGGCGGGGCGAGGCGCTCTTCCGTGAGGACCCGGCCAAGCTCGTGCGCTTCACCTCGTGGTTCCTGGTGGTGTTCGCCGTGGCGGTGGCCGTCGGCGTGGCCTCGCCCGTCCTGGTGGGGACGGTACTGGGCTTCGGCGTCGTGTTCGCCATGGCCGCGCTGCTCCTCCCGGCCCTCAGCATCGTGATGCTGTCGATCGTCCCTCCGCTCATGCGGCCCCACGCCTCCGCTCTCGGCGGCATCTTCCTGGCAGGGGTGGGCGGCATCGGCGGCCTGCTGTTGCTGAACGGGATCGACCGGCGATTCGGCGTCGGCGGCGCGGTGGTCTCGCTCGCCGTCCCGGGAGTGCTGGCGGCCCTGCTCATGCGACGGGCGGCAGCCACCGTCAACGCCGACCTCGACCGCATGATCGACGAGATCGTGGAGGCGGAGGAGATCCGGGCGCTGACCCGGCGGGGCGTGCACCTGCCCATGCTCACGTGCCGCCACATCGACTTCTCCTACGGGCACCTGCAGGTGCTGTTCGACGTGGACTTCACCGTCGACGACGGCGAGATGGTGGCCCTGCTCGGCACCAACGGCGCCGGGAAGTCGAGCCTGCTGCGGGTGATCTCCGGCCTGGGCCTGCCCAGCCGGGGCAGCATCCACCTGCGCGGCACCGACATCACCTACCTCGACGCCGAGCGGCGGGTGCAGTTGGGCATCACGCAGGTCCCCGGAGGCCGGGCGGTGTTCGGGCCGCTGTCGGTGGTCGACAACCTCCTGACGTTCGGCCACACCCACGGCCGCGACCGCAAGGCCGTGGAGCGGGGGATCGAGGCGGCCTTCGACGCCTTCCCGCGCCTGGCGGAGCGGCGCAACCAACCCGCCTCGACGCTCTCGGGCGGCGAGCAGCAGATGCTCGGCCTCAGCAAGGCGTTCATCATGTCGCCTCGCATCCTGCTCATCGACGAGCTCTCGCTGGGGCTGGCGCCCAAGGTCGTGGGCGAGCTCCTCGACATGGTGCAACGCATCAATGCCGCGGGCACCGCCATCGTGCTCGTGGAGCAGTCCGTGAACATCGCGCTGTCGCTGGTCGACCACGCCTACTTCATGGAGAAGGGCGAGATCCGCTTCGATGGCCGGGCGTCCGAGCTGCTCGCCCGCCCCGACCTGCTCCGATCGGTCTTCCTGGAGGGCGCCACGAAGGGGCTGGCGTGACCGTTTCTTGAACCACTAAAGTTTCGGGGCAACCGCGAGCCCGAGGAGCAGGCGTGCAGAGCAGCAGGCAGGTGCCCATCGCCGAGGGGCTGTTCACGTGGGAGGACGGCGAGGCCAGGCTGTTGGGTGGGCGCTGTGGAGCCTGCGGCACCGTCACGTTCCCTCGTGCGACCTCCTGCCCGCGCTGCGCCGAGGAGGTCGTCCTCGACGAGCCGCTCGCCCGTCGGGGCACGCTGTGGACGTGGACGGTGCAGGCCTTCCCGCCCACGTCGCCGCCCTACACGGGGCCCATGGGCGAGGCGTTCGAGCCGTTCGCCGTGGGCTACGTCGAGCTGCCCGACCAGGTGAAGGTCGAGGCCCGCCTCGTCGCCGAGCCGCCCGCGTTGCGCATCGGCGCCGCCATGGAGCTCGTGCTGCTGCCCGTGCGGGTCGACGCCGAGGGCAACGAGGTTTTCACGTTCGCGTTCGCGCCGGCGGAGGAGGTGGCGTCGTGACCGACGTGGCTGTCGTGGGCATCGGCATCCATCCGTTCGGCAGGCACGACGAGCTCGCCGGGCTCGACCTGGGGGCGTACGCCGCCCGCCAGGCGCTGCGGGACGCCGGCCTCTCGTGGGCGGACATCCAGTTCGCGGTGGGGGGCAGCACTGCGGCGGGCGCGGCCGACGCGCTGGTGTCGGTGTTGGGCCTGACCGGGGTGCCGTTCGTCAACGTGTTCAACGGCTGCGCCACCGGCGGCAGCGCGCTGATCACCGCGCACAACGCCATTCGGGCCGGCCAGTGCGACGTGGCGCTGGCGGTGGGGTTCGACAAGCAC
>DATAAM010000009.1:0-8236 GCA_036260075.1 Acidimicrobiales bacterium | reverse complement strand
CAGGCACTGGGTCCCCTACTCGCCGTCGAGGTAGTCGCGCAGCTTCTGGCTGCGCTGGGGGTGCCGGAGCTTCGCCAACGTCTTCGACTCGATCTGGCGGATGCGCTCCCGGGTCACACCGAACTCCCGGCCGACCTCCTCCAGCGTCCGGGCCTGCCCGTCCTCCAGCCCGAACCGCAGGCGCACCACCGCCCGCTCCCGCTCGCTGAGCTCCCCCAGCGCCTCCAGGACCGCGTCGCCCAACAAGCGCCGCGCCGCGGCCTCGGCCGGCGCCTCGGCCTGCTGGTCCTCGATGAAGTCGCTGAGGTTGCTGTCGTCCTCCTCGCCCACCGGCGAGTCCAGGCTCAAGGGGTCCTGCGAGATGCGCTGGATGTCCCGCACCCGGTCGGGTGTCATCCCGACCTTCTCGGCCAGCTCCTCGATCGTCGGCTCGCGCTCGAGCTCCTGGATCATCTGGCGCTGCACCCGCATGACCTTGTTGATCGACTCGACCATGTGCACGGGGATGCGGATCGTGCGGGCCTTGTCGGCGATCGCTCGGGTGATGGCCTGGCGGATCCACCACGTGGCGTACGTGGAGAACTTGAAGCCCTTCGTGTAGTCGAACTTGTCGACCGCCCGCATGAGGCCGAGGTTCCCCTCCTGGATGAGGTCGAGGAACGCCATCCCCCGGTTCCGGTAGCGCTTGGCGATCGACACCACCAGCCGCAGGTTGGCGTTGATCAGCTCCTGCTTGGCCGCCAGCCCTGTGGCCACCAGCCGCTCCTCCGGCCCGAGGCGCTCCCCCGGCACGGGCTGCTCGCCGTATTCGTCCTCCAGGACGGCGATGCGCTCGGCGGCCCGCAGGCCCGCCTCCACCCGCTTGGCCAGCGCCACCTCCTGGTCGCCGGTGAGCAGCGGGACCTTGCCGATCTCCTTGAGGTACATCCGCACCGGGTCGGCCCCCGGACCGGAGATGCGGCCGTCCTCCTCGAGTCGCTCGGCCGCCCCCCCGGCGACGATGCGGGGCGCCTTGGGAACGGGCGACTTGGTGGGCGGTGGCGGGGTGGCGTCGGCGTCGTCGAGGTCGATGACGACCTGGCCCACTTCGGCGTCGGGATCCTCGTAGGCGATGCCCTCCGCCCGCACCCGGGCCACCACGGCGTCGATGAGCTCGGGGCTCAGCTCCACCGAGCGCAGCACTTCGATGACGTCGTCGGGCGTGAGGGAGCCCCGCTCGCGCCCGGCAGCGAGCAGGCGCGTGAACGCCTCTGCCGGGACGCCCTCCGGTGTGGAGAGCGCGGGGACGACCTCGCTCATAGTTCCCCCTCGCTCCTCTCGACCAGCCAGGCTACCAACCGGTCGGAGGCCTCGACGCGGGTGGATGGGTCGCGCAAGCCCTCCAAGGTCACGCGCACCCAGCCCATCACCGGGCTCAGTTCAGCAAAGCGCACTTCGTCCGCTTTCAGGGCTGCGTCGAGCTCGGTGAGCGCCCGCCGACCGGCCCGTTCGGCCAGCAGGGCGACCACGTCGTCGGGGTCGGCCTCGGCCTCCTCCACCGCCAGTCGCTGCAACAGAGCGGCCGCCCCGGGGTCGGCCCGATCGATCGCCTCGTGCAGCGTGGCCGATGTCGCCAACGCCCGGAAGGCGGCCAGGTTGCGCTCGTCGGCGAAGAGCACCTCCTCCAGTCGGGCGGCCACCGTCTCCGGTCGGTGGACGGCCAGTCGCAGGGCTTCGATCTCGGGGCCGACGGGCTCCGACCGAGCGGGCGGCGCGGCCACGGCCACCCGCGTGCGACGGGCCGCGGCCTGGGCCACCAGCTGCTCGGCAGGCAGCCCGAGGCGCACCGCCAGCCCGCCCGCGTACTCGGTGCGCACGATCTCGTTGGGGTGCTCCCGGATCACCCCCAGCCCCGCCTCCGCCGCCTTGGCCCGCCCCTCCGGCGAGCGCACGTCGGCCGACCGCAGCACCCGGTCGAGCCGGAAGGCGAGGAACGGCTGCGCCTGCTCCACTGCCGCCTTCAGCGCGGCGGGGTCGGTGCGGGCCAAGTCGCCGGGGTCGGCCCCTGCCGGGAATGTGGCCACCGCGATGTCGACCTCGTAGCGCTGCTCCCACTCGTAGAAGCGCTCGGCCGCCGCCTGCCCGGCGGCGTCGGCGTCGTAGCCCAGCACCACCCGGCGGGCGAAGTTCTTCAGCATGCGGAAGTGCTCGTCGGCCAAGGCCGTGCCGCACGTGGCGACGGCCCGAGGCAGCCCGGCGGTGAAGAAGCCGATGACGTCGGTGTAGCCCTCGCAGACCACGACCTCGCCCGCCTCCACGATCGACTGCTTGGCCCAGTTCAACGCGTACAACGTGCGGCTCTTCGAGTAGATCGGCGTCTCCGGCGAGTTCTTGTACTTCGGACCTTCGCCGCCGGGCAGGACCCGCCCGCCGAAGGCCACCGGCTTGCCCGACGAGTCGAAGATCGGGAAGAGCACGCGCCCACGGAAGGCGTCCGTCTGCCGGTGGTGGCGGTTGAGGAAGCCGAGCCCGGTGTCGACCAACACGTCGTCGGGCAGCCGCAGGGCCGAGCTCAGTGCATGCCACTCGTCGGGCGCCCATCCCAGCCTGAACTGCCGGACTGTGTCGCCGTCGTAGCCGCGCGAGCGCAGGTAGCCCCGGGCGGCCGCGGCGTCGGGTGCCGAGAGCAGCCTGTCGTGGTACCACTCGACCGCCCGCTCCATCGCCTCCACCAGCCGGGACCGACGCTGCCGATCCTTGCCCTCGGCGGCCTGGTCGTAGCGCAGCCGGATGCCCGCCTTGGCCGCCAGCCGCTCGACGGCCTCCACGAAGTCGAGGTGCTCGACCTCGCGCACGAACGTGATCACGTCCCCCTTGGCCTGGCAGCCGAAGCAGTAGTAGAGGCCCTCCTCGGCGTTGATCGAGAACGACGGCGTCTTCTCGGCGTGGAAGGGGCAGAGGCCGATCCAGCGGCGTCCCACCCGCTTGAGCGCGATGTGCTCGCCGGCGACCGCGACGAAGTCGGTGGCCTCCCGAACCCGCGCCACGTCCTCGTCCACGATGCCCACGACGGCGACGGTACTCGGGGCGCGGATCAGCGACGCACGCGATAGGCCACGGCCTCGGCGCCGAAGCCCTTGAGGCTGCGGGGCGGCAGCGCCTCGAACCGCAGCTCGTCGCCCACGCGGGCGCGCACGGCCTCGTCGGCCACCACCGAGCCTTCGTCGGCCACCGCCACCAGGCGAGCGGCCAGGTTCACCACGTCGCCGAACAGGTCGCCGTTGCGACTGACCACGGCGCCCGCCGCCACCCCCACGCGCACAGGGGGCAGGTGCTGCGACGACGTCACTCGCTCGGCCACCTCCAGCCCCAGCCGACAGGCCGACAGCGCGTCGTCGGCGGCGAACATGGCGGCGTCGCCGATGAGCTTCACCACTCGGCCGCCGTGCGCTCCCGCCACCTCCGCCACCACCCGCTCGAACCCGTCCACCACGCCGACGAGGGCGGCGGGCGAGAGCGTGCGCGACATGGTGGACCAGCCGACCAGGTCGGCGAAGCCCACGGCCACGTCGCGGCTGGTGGCCACCCCTTCGGCGTCGGCCGACCACGCCCCGTACGCCACCGCCACCAGCTGGCGCACGAACAGCGCGCCGAGGGCGTCCACGAACGGCGGCAGCAGCTCCCGGGCGACCCCCACGTAGGTCTCCACCACCTCGGCATAGGGCACCCCCGCCGCCAGCTGCGGCGCCTCGAACCGCACGCGGAACGTGTCGACCACGGCCTGGGCCACCTGCCACGTGGCCCCTCCCATCACGCGCGCCAGGGCGAGCGTGGCGTCCTCGCCCAGCACGTCGCGGGCGCCGACGGCGATGAGGCCGAGCACCGAGAGCGCGTCGGGCGAGAGGCGCCGGCCCGACTTCAGCGGGTCGGGGAACCCGAGCGCCCGCCAGTAGCGGGCCGCCTCCTCCGCGTCGATCCCGGCCCGGGCGGCTGCCTCCTCGAAGGTGACGAGCGGCCCCGGCGGGCGCACCACCAGGTCGAGCGCCAGGTCGCCGAAGCTCTGCGTGCGACGGGCCTCGTCCAGCTCCTCCTCGGTGGCCCCCCACTCGCGCAGCCGCGCTTCGAGCCGGGCGACGTCCTCCTGGTTCACGCTCGGTCGAGCTCGGCCGTCAACGAGAGCACGGCGGTGCGCACGAAGAACGTGGACCACAGCAGGACGCCGAGGAACTTGGCCCCGTCCTCCCACACGTGGAGGTGGCGACCGGTCGTCTCCTGCACGAAGTCGCTTCCCACCGACGCCCCCCAGGCCAGCACCGCCAAGGCGAAGAGCAGGGCGTCACGCTGCAGGATCTCCTGGCGCCACCGCCAGGCCAACGCCACCGCCCCCAGCCCGTACAGCCCGTACACGAGCTCTTCGGGGATGCCGACCTTGGCGTACACCCCGTCGTGGAGGAGGAAGAAGTCGTCGGCCACCATGACGGCGGTGAGCAGGCCGCCCGCCAGGAGGAAGCGCGCAAGCTCGCGCCGTTCGACCACGCGCCACAGCACCAGCCCGGCGAGGAGCGCGCACACGCCTCCCACCGCCCACACCATCGAGGTGCCGTGGGCGAACCAACCGACGTAGGGAGCGGCCTCCAGCGTCTCGGCGGGCTCCTTGCTGAAGTAGCGGAACGACCGGTCGAGCACCCTGGCCGCCACCACGAACGCGGCGATCACCAGGACGCCGAAGCCGACCACGGAGGCGCCGAAGAACGCCTGCGAGCGCCACGTGCGGGCTGTGGCCATGGAGGCGGCGGGCTACGCCGTGCCGCTGGGGCCGCCGGCTGCGCCCAGGACCGCTTGGGCGGCCGCCAGCCGGGCGATCGGCACGCGGAACGGGGAGCAGCTCACGTAGTGCAGCCCGACCTCGGCGAACAGCTCGATCGACTCGGGATCGCCACCGTGCTCGCCGCACACGCCGAGCTTGATGTCGGGGCGGGTGGCCCGGCCCCGCTCGACGGCGATGCGCACCAGCTCGCCCACGCCGGCCTTGTCGAGCGTGTCGAAGGGGTTGCGCTTGAGCAGTCCCTGCTCCAAGTACTCGCTCATCATGCGGCCCTCGACGTCGTCGCGGCTGAAGCCGAACGTCATCTGCGTCAGGTCGTTGGTGCCGAAGCTGAAGAAGTCGGCCTCCTCGGCGATCTCGTCGGCCCGGATGGCGGCGCGGGGCGTCTCCACCATGGTGCCGATGGTGACGTCGACGGTCTTCTTGAGCCCCTTGGTGGCAGCGGCGATGGCGTCTTCCACCCATGTGCGCGCCGCGCCCAGCTCCTCACGGGTCACCGTGAGGGGGATCATCACCTCGACCACGGGCTTGCCGCCCTTCTTCACCCGCTCGGCCGCCGCCTCCATGAGGGCACGCACCTGCATGGCGTAGAGGCCGGGCTTGATCACGCCGAGGCGGACGCCCCGGGTGCCGAGCATGGGGTTGACCTCGTGCCAGGCCCGGGCCGCCTCGAACAGCTTCTGCTCCTCGGCGCTCAGCCCGGCGGTGGCCTGCTTCACCAGCAGCTCGTCGAGGCTGGGGAGGAACTCGTGCAGCGGCGGGTCGAGCAGGCGCACGGTGACGGGCAGGCCGTCCATGGCCTCCAGGATCTCGACGAAGTCGTCCTTCTGCGCCTGGCGCAGCGTCTCCAGCGCCGCCTGCTCCTCCTCCGGGGTGGAGGCGAGGATCATGGCCCGCACGATCGGCAGGCGGTCCTCGCCGAGGAACATGTGCTCGGTGCGGCACAGGCCGATGCCCTCGGCCCCGAACTGGCGGGCGTTGGCGGCGTCGGGGCCGTTGTCGGCGTTGGCCCGCACCGCCAGCTTGCCCTTGCGGATCTCGTCGGCCCACTTGAGCACGGTGTCGAACTGCTCCGGCGGCCTGCCGCTGACCACCTCGACGGCGCCCAGCACCACCTCGCCGGTGGTGCCGTCGAGCGAGATGGTGTCGCCCTCCTTGACCGTCACGCCGCCGGTGGTGAACTGCTTGCCGCCGATCTTCACTGCCTCGGCGCCGACCACGGCGGGCTTGCCCCAGCCCCGGGCCACGACGGCGGCGTGGCTGACCAAGCCGCCGCGGGCGGTGAGGATGCCCTCGGCCACGATCATGCCGTGCACGTCCTCGGGGCTGGTCTCGTTGCGCACGAGCACGACCTTCTCGCCCCGCTCGGCCGCGGTGGCCGCGTCGTCGGCGGTGAAGTAGACCCGGCCGACGGCGGCACCCGGCGACGCACCCAGGCCCTTGGCGATCACGGTGACGTCCTTGGTGGCGAACTGCGGGTGCAGGACCTGCTCCAAGTGCTCGGCGGTGACCCGCTGCACGGCCTCGGCCCTGGTGATCTTCCACTTGCGGCCTGTTGTCATGTCGACGGCCATGCGCAGGGCGGCCACGCCGGTGCGCTTGCCGACGCGGGTCTGGAGCATCCAGAGCTTGCCCTGCTCGATGGTGAACTCGGTGTCGCACATGTCGCGGTAGTGCTTCTCGAGCCGGTCGAAGATGCCGAGCAGCTCCTTGTGGATCTTCGGGAAGCGGGCTTCGAGCGCGGAGAGCGGCTCGGTGTTGCGGATGCCCGCCACCACGTCCTCGCCCTGGGCGTTGACGAGGAAGTCGCCGTAGGGGTTGGGGTCGCCGGTGGCGGGGTCGCGGGTGAAGCCCACGCCGGTGCCGCTGTTGTCGTCGCGGTTGCCGAAGACCATCGTCTGCACGTTGACGGCCGTGCCGAGGTCGTGGCTGATCTTCTCCCTGACCCGGTAGGCGATGGCCCGCGGGCCGTTCCACGAGGCGAAGACCGCCTCGATGGCGCCGCGCAGCTGGTCGGCCGGATCCTGCGGGAACGGCTTCCTGGTGTGCTTGTAGACGACCTCCTTGTAGCGGAGGCAGAGGCGGCGCAGCGTGTCGGGGGTGACGTCGGAGTCGGCGGTGACGCCGTCCCACTCCTTGGCCGTCTCCAGCAGGCGGTCGAACTCCTCGCCCTCGATGTCGAGCACGATGCGGCCGTACATCGAGATGAAGCGGCGGTAGGAGTCGTAGGCGAAGCGCTCGTCGCTCGTCTGCTTGGCCAGGCCCTCGACCGACTCGTCGTTGAGCCCGAGGTTGAGGACGGTGTCCATCATCCCGGGCATGGAGAACTTGGCGCCCGAGCGCACGGAGACGAGCAGCGGGTCGGCCGGGTCGCCCAGCTTCTTGCCCATCTGCTTCTCCAGCTTCTTCACCGCCTTCTCGACCTCGGCGTCGAGCCCGGGGGGCCAGCCGCTGTGCATGTACTCACGGCAGGCGTCGGTGGAGATCGTGAAGCCCGGGGGTACGGGCAGGCCGAGTACGGAGGTCATCTCCGCCAGGTTTGCCCCCTTGCCGCCGAGGAGGTCCTTCAGCGACATGGGCGGCTTGCGGTGCTTGTGGTCGAAGGCGAACACGTAGGCCATGGCGGCTCAGCCTAGATCGAGGAGGCGAACCAGCCGCTTGGGAGCCGTGATGCGGTAGGCGGTCTCCAGCAGCTCCTCGACCTCGCCCCAGTCGTCGACGGCGTCGAAGCGCACGCCGATCCAGCCGTAGCGGGCCACGAACGGGGGCTCCACGAACCAGGGCCGCTGCACGAGGGCAGGCCGCTCGGCCTTGTCGGCCCGGCAGGCAAGGCCGTTCTCGTCGACTCCTGCGAACGAGCGGCGGCCGACCGTGAATGTTCGGTGCCCACGCCAGTCGACCTCGACCACCTCGGGGAAGCTTGTGAGCGCGGCGACGGCGCGCTCGATCATCGGAGCAGGCGCTTGGGCGCCGTCATGCGGTAGGCGGTCTCGATCAGCTCGCCGACCTCGTCCCAGTCGTCGACGGCCTCGAAGCGCACACCCACCCAGCCGTGCCGGGCCACGTAGGGCGGCTCGAAGAACCACGGCCGTGTGGTGAGAGCCGGGCGCTCGTCGGGATCGGCCTTGCACGACATCGACTCGTCGCCCGCCGCCGCGAACATCTTCTTGTTCACCCGGAACGTGGGATGGCCCCACGTCTCCTCCTCGTAGGCCTCGGGGTGCGAGAGGGCGAAGGCGCGGACCCGGTCGAGCGGCTTCTTCCTCGGCATCGACCGCCGACGCTACGCCGGCGTGGAGGCGGAAAGGGCCGCTGAGAGGACCATTGCGCCTCCGGCCTCACACCGCCAGGCGGCCCCGCAGCTCCTCGACGAGCGAGTCGATCGGCACCCGGACCTGCTCGAGGGTGTCGCGCTCGCGGATGGTGACGGCG
>DATAAM010000008.1:0-6138 GCA_036260075.1 Acidimicrobiales bacterium | reverse complement strand
CCCATGGGCCGGGATCCCTCCCCCAGAAGCAGGGGGGTGGTGGGGTTGGTGGTGGTGTCGTTCGTGGCGCTGTCGGCGTTCAGCGCCTTCGAGGCTACCTTCGCGCTGTTCGCCGAGCACCGCATGGGGCTGCGGCTGGCGTCCATCGGCGGGGTGTTCGCCGCCGTCGGCCTGCTGCTCGTGCTCGTGCAGGTGCGGCTGGTGGGGCCTGCGGTGGCCCGGCTGGGCGAGGTGGGCGTGGTGCGGGCCGGGCTGCTCGTCAACGCCGTGGGCCTGGTGGCGGTGGCGGCGGCCCGCTCCTGGCTGCTCCTGGCGCCCGCGCTGGTCCTCCTCGTGGTGGGCCAAGGGCTGGTGACGCCCACCATGGCCTCGCTGCTGGCCGGCAAGGTGGGCGCCGCTCGGCGGGGTGGCGTGCTCGGCGTGCAGCAGGCGGCCGGGGGCCTGGCCCGGGTGGTGGGGCCGCTGACGGGCGGGGTGCTGTTCGAGCACGTGGGCGTGCCTGCGCCCTACCTGGTGGGTGCCGCCCTCATGTTGGGGGCCGGGGTCGCATTCCCCAGCAGGAGCCGGCGAGGTGCTGGCGAACTTACCGCTGGGTAGGTTACCGTCCAGTAACAACAGATCGCCCCGCTCGACCTCCGAGGTGCGCCATGCCCGAGTTCTCCATGGAGCTGAACGAGGATCAGCTCCAGATCCAGAAGTGGGTCCACGACTTCGCCGAGAACGTGATCCGCCCCGTCGCCCACGAGTGGGACGAGCGGGAGGAGACGCCCTGGCCCGTCATCGAGCAGGCCGCCGAGATCGGCCTGTACTCCTTCGACTTCGTGGCCAACGCCTTCGGCGACCCCACCGGCCTCATGCTGCCGCTGGTGATGGAGGAGGTGGCTTGGGGCGACGCCGGCATCGGCCTCGCCATCTTCGGCACCACCCTGGGCGTGGCGGGCATCTTCGCCAACGGCACCCCGGAGCAGGTCATGGAGTGGGTCCCGCAGTGCTTCCGGGGCGAGAACGACAAGCTCCAGCTGGCCGCCTTCGCAGTGTCGGAGCCCGATGCGGGGTCCGACGTGTCGTCGCTGCGCACCCGGGCCGTGTACGACGAGGCCAAGGACGAGTGGGTGATCAACGGCACCAAGACGTGGATCACCAACGGCGGCATCGCCGACGTGCACGTGGTCGTCGCCTGCGTGGAGCCCGACCTCGGGTCGCGCGGCCAGGCCAGCTTCGTGGTGCCGCCGGGCACGCCGGGGCTGTCGCAGGGCCAGAAGTTCAAGAAGCACGGCATCCGCGCCTCGCACACCGCCGAGGTCGTCCTCGACGACGTGCGGGTGCCGGGCCGCTGCCTGCTCGGTGGCAAGGAGAAGCTCGACGAGCGCATCGCCCGGGCCCGCGAGGGCAAGAGCGCCCGCACACAGGCGGCCATGGCCACCTTCGAGGCGTCGCGGCCAGCGGTGGGCGCCCAGGCCGTGGGCATCGCCCGGGCCGCCTACGAGTACGCGCTCGAGTACGCCAAGGAGCGCAAGCAGTTCGGCAAGGCGATCATCGAGAACCAGGCCATCGCCTTCAAGCTGGCCGACATGAAGATGCTCACCGACGCCGCCCGCCTCCTCGTGTGGCGGGCCGCGTGGATGGGCCGCACAGGGCAGCCGTTCACAGCGGGCGAAGGCTCGATGTCGAAGCTGTTCGCGGGGGAGACGGCGGTGAAGGTGACCGAGGAGGCCATCCAGATCCTCGGCGGCTACGGCTACGTGCGGGAGTACCCCGTCGAGCGGTGGCACCGCGACTCGAAGATCTACACGATCTTCGAGGGCACCTCGGAGATCCAACGGCTGGTCATCAGCCGCGCCATCTCGGGCATCCACATCAAATAGTCGCAGCCGCCCGATCCTGGACGAGGGGACGCGTGGGGGCGTCCCCTCGTCGCGTCTGCGTCGTCATCGGTTGCCAGCGACGGCGGCGCCCAGCACCACCCCCACGAACGTGGCGAGGATGGCGGCGAGGGCGGCCCAGATGCCCGCCCGGTCGCCCTTGGCGTTGCCGACGAAGCCGAGCACGGCGCCGATCGGCCCGAACACGACCGGGATGAAGAAGACGGCGAACAGTGCGCAGACGGCAGCGCCGATCGTGTAGGCCCTGCCCGCCTCGGGACGGCCGGCGGTGCGTTCGACGGCGTGACCGCTGTGGTGGGTCGTGCTCACGTGTCGGACCTCCTGCTCTGTCCGCCGGTGCGGAGCGTCTCGACTGCTCCTGCGCGTGTACCCGCGTCAGAGCAAGCCGACGCACATGTTCCAGCCGAGCGCGCCCGCCGAGGTGTCCCGTTCCTGCCTGAGCTCGTCGATTCGGGCGGCCACGGCCTCCAACGCTCGCGCATCGCCCCGGCGGCGGGCGGCCCCGAGGTGGTCGTGCTGCTCCAGGAGCAGCGACGTCCGGTCCAGGTACCGGTTCAGGTGCTGGAGGTCTTCGGGCCGCATGGGCAGTCGAGCCAGCCCGTCGCGCAGGTTCCGGAGCACGTCGGCCACCTGCCGGACCACTGCTTCGTCGCCGAGGGACTCGGCGTTGCGCTCGATGATCTCGACGTATTCGTCTTCGGTCTCGCTGCAGAGGCGGTTGGCCGCCTGTACCTGGCGCGGCTTGTCGACCGGCCGCTCGGCCAGGGGAACCAGCTCGGCCAAGCGCACCTCCTCCCGTGCGCACGACGGGGCGCCCACCCGTTTGGCCGCCGCTTCCGCACGCTGGTAGCGCGAGGGCAGCACCCACGTGTCGGGCTCGCCTCGCTTGACGACCGGCTCACCGGCAGCGAGCCGAGCGAGCATGTCGGCTTCGTCGGCCGCCGTGCGCAGCGCGTTCAACATGTCGCCGGCGGCGGCTCGCCGATCGGGCTGCGTCGGGAGCTCCACGCCTTTCAGCTCCTGCCCGATGCGGCTCGACGTGTCGGCGAGCATGCGCAGAACCGCCGCGACCTCCTTGTCGTCGGCTACGGAGATCTTCGCCGCCAGGTCCGGCGCCACCCGTCGGCAGGCGTGCTCTGCTCGCTCGGCGAAGTCGCCGTCCTCCTCGCGGACGACCACGGCGGCCGCCAGGCTCACGGCGCCGAGGACCCCGGCTGCCACGGCCACAGTCCAGACAGGAGGCCGCCGCACGGCCACGACGGTAGCCTCGCCCTCCCGTGCGCCGTGCCCGCGACATCGTCGGCTTGGCCCTCGCCGCGGCCGGGGTGGCGTTCGTGGTCGCCCGCCTGGCGGGAGAGTGGGACGACGTCCGCCGGGCGCTGGGCGACGCTCGGCCGGGCCTTCTGATGGCGGCGGTGGCCCTGGCCGCCGTGGCCCTCGCGTTGGTGGGCGCCCTGTGGGGGGTGATCCTGCGGCGGCTCGGCGCCGCGGTCCAGACGGCCGACGCCGTGCGCTGGTTCTTCGTGGGCGAGATCGCCAAGTACGTGCCGATCGGCATCGGCGGGGTGGTGGGCCGGGCCGAGGTGGCGGTGCGAGGCGGCGTGCCGCGCCCGGTCGCCTACCGGTCCGTCCTCCTCTCGCTGCTGGCGTTCTACGCGCTGGTGCCCGCCCTCCCCGCCTGGATCGCCGTCGGCGGGGCCACGGGGCTGGTGGCCCACGCCGTCGGCGGCGACGTCGACCTGGTTCGCATCGGCGTGGCGACGTGGGCGTCGTGGGCGGCGGGCTTCGTGGCCTTCGGCGCGCCGTCGGGCATCGGCGTGCGCGAGGCGGTGTTTGTGGAGCTGTGCGGCCTGCCCGCCGGTGTGGGCGCCGCCACCGCGCTCCTGGCCCGCGCCACGTTCATGGTGGTCGACCTCCTGGGCGCGCTGGTGTGTCAGTCGCGCGTGATGCCGCGCAGGCCCGCCCAGGCCAGCTCGGCGATGCGGCGGGCCAGCACGTCGGGGTCGAAGTCGTGGCCGTTCACCAACCAGTAGCGACTGGTGCCCTCGGCCATGCCGACGACGCCGTGGGCCAGCATCCGCCGGTGCTCGTCGTCGATGTCGGCTTCGATGAACGTGGCCACCGTCTCGGCGATGCCCTCCTCCACCCGCCGCACGGCGTCGGCGAACTCCACGTCGCGCCGGGCGCCGCTGCCGAACAGGAGCCGGAAGGCGTTGCGGTGGTCGGCCACGAAGCGGAAGTAGGCGGCGCAGCCCGCCTGCACCTGCTGCCGGGGCCCCGAGGCCTCCACGCTCGCCTTGGTGATGGCGTCGCGCAGCTGCGAGCCGACCTCGTCGAGCAGCTCCAGGTACAGCGCCCGCTTCGATCGGAAGTGCTGGTACAGCACCGGCTTGGTGACGCCTGCCGCCTCGGCCACGTCGTCCATCGACGTGGCGTGGAAGCCGCGGGCGGCGAACACCTCGAGGGCCACCTCGAGGAGCTGGTCGCGGCGTCGGGCGGCGGGGAGGCGGCCGGCCATGGTTACCGCAGGGTAACAAGGCGCGCCCTCCGTGGGCACCCTCGCACGCTGAGCGTCGTCGAAATGTCCGTGTTGTGCGAGTGCACAGGAGAACTAGTCACCACGCCGAAGTTCGAGGACGTGAACGCCAGCCGGACGCCGCCGCGACAGGCACCCATCGCCGACAGCCGCCGCCCGCCCGAGCCGATTCGTCCCCTTCCGGCCCGGCGGACCGGCATCTCCCTGCTGGCGGCGAGGGCGCGCCGCCGTCGCTACCGCCCCAGCGAGCTGCGCTAGTCGCCTCGTTTTTTTCGCGGATCCGGGGCGCCCCTCGCCTGCGTTTGCGGAGAAAAACCGGTCAGTAGACGACGACGCTGCGGGCCAGCTCGCCCGTCTTCATCGCTTCGAACGCCTCGTTGACCTGCTCCAGCGTGATCTCCCGCGAGATCAGCTCGTCGAGCTTGAGCTCGCCCCGCTGGTAGAGCTCCACCAGCTTGGGCACGTCCTTGTGCACGTTGGACGACCCGTACCAGCAGCCCTTGATCGTCTTCTCCTGCAGCACGATCCCGATGAACGCCGGCAGTGTGACCATGACGTCCATGCGGGGCACGCCGACGAGGATGGCCTGGCCGCCGCGGCGGGCCATTGTGATGGTCTGGTCGATCGTCTGCTGCAGCCCGATCACCTCGAAGGCCACGTCGACCCCGCGCTGTTCGGTGAGCCCCATCACCTGCGACACGGCGTCGCCCTGCGAGGCGTTGACCGTGACGGTGGCCCCGAAGTCCTTGGCCATCTGCAGCTTGGTCTCGTTCATGTCGACGGCGATGATCTCGCCCGCCCCGGCGATGCGGGCGCCCTGCACCACGTTGAGGCCGACGCCGCCGCATCCCACCACCGCCACCGTGTCGCCCTTGCGGATGGTGGCCGTGTTGAGCGCGGCGCCCACGCCGGTCAGCACGCCGCAGCCGATCAGCGAAGCTGCCTTGAGGTCGATCTCCTTCGGGATCTTCACCGCGCCGATGGCGGGGATCACCGTCGTCTCGGCGAACGTGCCCGCCGCCGCCATGTGGTGGACGGGCTTCCCCTCCAGGCTGAACCGGGGGGTGCCGTCGAGCATCCCGCCTGTGGCCAGCGCCGTGTTGGCGTTCTCGCACAGGTAGGCCTGGTCCTTGGCGCAGAAGAAGCAGGTGCCGCACTGGGGGACCCACGAGATGACCACGTGGTCGCCGGGCTCGAACCCCTCGACGCCCTCGCCCACCTCCTCGACGACGCCCGCGCCTTCGTGCCCGATCACCGCAGGCAGGTTGTTGTAGAGCGTGCCGTTCTGCACGGAAAGGTCGGAGTGGCACACGCCCGAGGCGGCCATGCGCACCTTCAGCTCGCCGGCGTGCGGTGCCTCGACCTCGACGTCGTCGCGGATCTCCAGCGGCTGATCGATCCCGGTCATCACTGCGGCCTTGCTCATCGTGCGCTTCTCCTCGACGTGTTACGTACCCTCGGCACGTTACCTGCCGCTGGCGCGGTCCTCCCGCTCGGCGGCGCGGACTGCGTAGCCGAGGACGATGGCGGGAGCGAGGACGACCGTCGTCGCGCCGAGCGCCACCGTCACGACGGTCGTGACCGCAGTGGTGAACCCGGCGACCAGCCCGAACACGAACGCCCCGACCGCGAGGAGGATGAGCCCGTACCCCGCGAGCTGCCCCCGCGCGGCGAGGCGCCGGAGCCGCTCCCGCCGGGCGAGCACAGGGTCGTCGCGTT
>DATAAM010000007.1:0-9236 GCA_036260075.1 Acidimicrobiales bacterium | reverse complement strand
GGGCAAGACCCTGGCCGCCTTCCTCTGGGCCATCGACCGCCTGGCCGCCTCGGCGCCGCCCGCCGACGAGAAGAAGCGGTGCCGGGTGCTCTACGTCTCGCCGCTGAAGGCGCTCACCTACGACGTGGAGCGCAACCTGCGAGCGCCGCTCACGGGCCTCGCCCTGGAGGCCGAGCGGGTGGGCCTCCCCCCGCCCTCGATCCGGGTGGCCACGCGCACCGGCGACACGTCGCAGTCCGACCGGCGCGACCTCGTGCGGCACCCGCCCGACATCCTCGTCACCACGCCCGAGTCGCTCTACCTCATGCTCACCTCGCAGGCCCGCGAGGTGCTGGCGTCGGTGGAGCACGTGATCGTCGACGAGATCCACGCGGTGGCCGCCACCAAGCGGGGCTCCCACCTCGCCTTGTCGCTCGAACGACTGGAGCGGCTGATCGAGAAGGCAGGCGGCCCGTCGCCCCAGCGCATCGGGCTGTCCGCCACCCAGCGCCCGCTCGACGAGCTGGCCCGCTTCCTGGGCGGCCCCCGTCGGCCCGTCACGGTGGTCGACGCGGGAATCCGCAAGGAGCTCGACCTGCAGGTCGTCGTGCCCGTCGAGGACATGGGCGAGCTGGGCAAGGTCGTGCCCGCCGAGGGGCCGGCGGCCGCCGCGCCCGAGGTGCGCACGTCGATCTGGCCGTCGGTGCACCCGGTGCTGCTCGACCTCATCCGCTCGCACCGTTCCACGCTGATCTTCGTCAACAGCCGTCGCCTGGCCGAGCGGCTGGCGGGCCGCCTCAACGAGCTGGCGGGCGAGGAGCTGGTGCGCGCCCACCACGGCTCGATCGCCCGCGAGCAGAGGCTCGACATCGAGGACGCGCTGAAAGCAGGGAAGCTGCCCGCGCTCGTCGCCACCTCCAGCCTCGAGCTCGGCATCGACATGGGCGCCGTCGACCTCGTAGTGCAGGTGGAGGCGCCGGCCTCGGTGGCGTCGGGACTCCAGCGCATCGGCCGCGCCGGCCACCGAGTGGGGGAGCCGTCGCGCGGCCGCATCTTCCCCAAGTTCCGAGGCGACCTGCTCGTGGCGTCGGTGGTGGCGCAGCGCATGCAGGCCGGGCTCATCGAGGAGACCCGCGTCCCCCGCAACCCGCTCGACGTGCTGGCCCAGCAGATCGTGGCCATGGTCGCCACCGAGCCGATGACGGTCGACGAGGTGGCTGCCGTGGTGGGCGGCGCCTACCCCTTCGCCGAGCTGAGCCGCGACGCCTTGGAGAACGTGCTCGACATGCTGGCGGGCCGCTATCCAAGCGACGAGTTCGCCGAGCTCCGGCCCCGCATCGTGTGGGACCGGGTGGCGGGCACCCTCACCGCCCGCTCGGGCGCCCGCATGCTGGCGGTCACGAGCGGGGGCACGATCCCCGACCGCGGCCTGTACGCCGTCTACACGCCCGAGGGCGGCCGGGTGGGGGAGCTCGACGAGGAGTTCGTGTACGAGAGCCGAGCGGGCGAGACGATCGTGCTGGGCGCCACCACCTGGCGCATCGAGGAGATCGGGCGCGACCGGGTGGTGGTGGTGCCCGCGCCCGGGGAGCCCGGGAAGATGCCGTTCTGGCACGGCGACCAGGTGGGGCGGCCCTACGAGCTGGGCCGGGCCGTGGGGGAGTTCCTGCGCCGGGTGGACGACATGCCCGACGAGCAGCTGCAGGCGGCGTCCGGGCTCGACGACCTGGCCGTGCGCAACCTGCGCATGTACGTGGCCGAGGAGCGGGAGGCCACCGGCGGGGTGCTCCCCACCGACCGGCAGCTGGTGGTGGAGCGCTTCCGCGACGAGCTGGGCGACTGGCGGGTGTGCGTGCTGTCGCCGTTCGGAGCGCGGGTGCACGCCCCGTGGGCGCTGGCCGTCGAGACCCGCATCCGCGACCGGCTCGGGCTCGACGTGCAGGCCATCTGGTCCGACGACGGCATCGTGGTGCGCCTGCCCGAAGGCGACGAGTCGCCTGCGGTCGACGCCGTGGTCCTCGACCCCGAGGAGGTGGAGGAGCTGGTCGTCTCCGCCGTCGGCGGTTCGGCCCTGTTCGCCGCTCGCTTCCGGGAGAACGCGGCCCGGGCCTTGCTGCTGCCTCGGCGGCGGCCCGGCTCGCGCACGCCGCTGTGGCAGCAGCGGCAGAAGGCCCACGACCTGCTCTCGGTGGCGTCGCAGTACGGCTCCTTCCCGATCCTCCTCGAGACCTACAGGGAGTGCCTGCGCGACGTCTTCGACCTCCCCGCCCTGGTCTCGCTCATGGAGGACGTGCGGGCCCGGCGGGTGCGCGTCACGCAGGTCGACACCCAGGTGCCGTCGCCGTTCGCCTCCTCGCTGGCGTACTCCTACGTCGCCTCCTTCATGTACGAAGGCGACGCCCCGCCCGCCGAGCGGCGGGCACAGGCGCTCACGCTCGACCGTCGCATGCTGGCCGAGCTGGTCGGCTCCGACGAGCTGCGTGAGCTGATCGACCCGGCCGCGCTGGCGGCGCTGGAGTCGGAGCTCCAGGCGTTGGACGAGCGGCGGTGGGCGCGCACGGTCGACGCCGCCGCCGACCTCCTGCGGCGGCTGGGCGACCTGTCCCGGGCCGAGCTCGACGCCCGCTGTGCCGGCGCCTTCGCCGACGTGCTGGTGGCGGAGCGGCGGGCCGTCGAGGTGCGGGTGGCGGGCGAGCCCCGCCTCGTCGCGGTGGAGGACGTGGGCCGCTACCGCGACGCGCTGGGCGTGGCCCCGCCGCCCGGGGTGCCCGACGCCTTCCTCGAGCCCGTGGCGGACGCGCTGGCCCAGCTGGTGCGGCGGTGGGCGCGCACGCACGGCCCCTTCCACGCACGGGAGCCCGCCGCCCGCCTCGGGGTGCCCGTCGAGCTGGTGGAGGCGGTGCTGTCGTCGCTGGTCGAGGCGGGCACGCTCGTGCGAGGCGAGTTCCGTCCCGAGGGCACCGAGCGGGAGTGGTGCGACGCCGAGGTGCTGCGCCTGCTGCGGCAGCGCTCGCTGGCCGTGCTGCGGCGGGAGGTCGAGCCCACGCCGCCGGAGGCGCTGGCCCGCTTCGTCCCTGCCTGGCACGGCGTGGGCAACGAGGCCCGCGGCCTCGACCGGCTCTACGAGGTGGTGTCGCAGCTGCAGGGCGTGCCCGTGCCTGCGAGCGTGCTGGAGCGCGACGTGCTGCCGAGCCGGATGCACGACTACTCGCCCGCCCTGCTCGACGAGCTGTTGGCCGCGGGCGAGGTGATGTGGGCCGGTGCCGGCCCGTTGGGGCGCGACGACGGCAAGGTGGTGCTGCTCCTGCGCGACCGGGCCCACCTGTTGCTGCGGGCCTTGCGGGTCGGCGGCGGCGAGCGCCCTGACGGCGAGGAGCACGACCGGCTGCGCGACGTGCTGGCCCGACGCGGGGCCTGCTTCTTCCGAGAGCTGGGGGGCGCCGACGACAAGCAGACGCTCGACGCGCTGTGGGATCTGGTGTGGGCGGGCGAGGTGACCAACGACTCGCTGGCCCCGGTGCGGGCGTTGGGCGGGCGGCGGCCACGGGCCAAGGGCAGGCCGCGGCCGGGCCGGCTCGCCGCCCTGGGCCCACCGACGGCGCAGGGCCGATGGTCGTCGGTCGCTCCCGAGCCCGAGGGGCCGGTGGAGGGCACCGAGGCGCTCACCGCACTGGCGGGCGTGCTGCTCGAACGGCACGGCGTGCTCACGCGGGAGGCGGTGCGGGGCGAGGGCGTGCCGGGGGGGTTCGCCGCCGTGTACCCGGTGCTGCGGGCGATGGAGGAGGCGGGCCGCATCCGGCGGGGCTACTTCGTCACCGGGCTGGGCGGCGCCCAGTTCGCCCTTCCCGGTGCCGTCGACCGGCTGCGGGCCGTGCGCGACCCGGCCGCGCCGGAGGAGGCCCGCGCCTTGCTGCTGGCCGCCACCGACCCGGCCAACCCCTACGGGGTGGCACTGCCGTGGCCGGTGAAGGGGCCGCAGCGGGCGGCGGGCGCCTACGTGGTCCTGGTCGACGGGATCGCGTCGCTGTACGTCGAGCGCGGCGGGAAGGGGCTGCTGACGTTGCGGTCGTACGACGGCACGTGGGAGGACGTCGCCGTCGGCGCGCTCGACGCGTTGGTGGGGGACGGGCGGGCGTCCCGGCTCGTGCTCGGCCGGGTCGACCCCGAGCTGGAGCCCCGCCTGCGCGACGCGGGCTTTGTGCCCACCCCCAAGGGCCTGGCCCGCTATGCCTGATCGTTTCGCCGTTCTGGTGGGGGGTGGGGTTGGGTGCCTGAGGGTGACACCATCCTCCGCACGGCGCGGTCGCTGGCGGCGTGGCTGGAGGGGCGCGAGGTCACCGCCGCGCACAGCCGTACCGTGAAGGCGCCGCTGGAGCGGGTGGTGGGCCGGCGGGTGGTGGAAGTGGAGGCCCGGGCCAAGCACCTGCTGATCCGCTTCGAGGGCGGCGACGTGCTGCACACCCACATGCAGCTGACCGGGTCGTGGCACCGCTACAGCCGGGGCCAGCGGTGGCGGAAGCCGCAGTGGCGGGCGGCGGCCGTGCTGGAGGCAGGCGACCGCGTGGCCGTGTGCTTCGACGCGCCGGTGGTCGAGCTGCTCACGGAGCGGGAGGTCGAGGCCCACCCGGCCGTCGCGGGCCTGGGCCCCGACGTGCTGCGCCCGCCGATCGACGTGGCCGAGGTGCGACGACGGGCTGCCGCCCTCCCGCCCGACACGTCGGTGGGCGATCTCCTGCTCGACCAGCGGGTGGTGTCGGGCATCGGCAACATCTGGCGCTGCGAGGTGCTGTTCGTCCGGCGCATGCATCCGTGGCGCTCCGTCGGCGACGTGCCCGCCGAAGAGCTCGACGCGCTCGTCACCGAGGCGGGCCGCCTGATGGCGGCCGGACGCCGCGAGCCCTGGGTGTACGGGCGGGCGGGACGCCCGTGCCGACGTTGCGGCACCCCTGTCGCGGTCGAGCGGGGCGGCCCCCGCGCCCGGCCGCTCTACTGGTGCTCGCGGTGCCAGGGCTGAGTTTCCTGCTCAACCCGGCGGGGGTATCGCGCCGACAATGGAAGAGATGCTCGACGTGCTTCCGCCCCCGCTGTCCCGGGCACACCGGACCAGGCAGTCGGAGCGGGCTCGCGCCGTGAAGGAGAGCATCGAGGAGCTGCTCGCCGACGTCGACGACGCGCTCCGTCCATTGCCCACCGCCTAACACCTACCCCCGCCCTCGGACTGTGCGGAGTGCCGGCCACGCCGGAGCTCCGCACAGTTCCGCGTCCGGGGCCGGTACGGTCCTCGACCGTGCGCCGCCGCCTGCTGGTCGACGTCTCGCCGTTGCGCGAGTCGCCCGACTTCCGACGGCTCTGGTTCGGCCAGATGGTCAGCTACGTCGGCACGCAGCTGACGATGGTGGCGGTGCCGTACCAGGTGTTCCACCTCACCGGCTCGTCGTTGCAGGTCGGGTTGGTGAGCCTGGCCGAGCTGGTGCCCCTCGTCGTCGGCTCGCTGGTGGGCGGCTCGGTGGCCGACGCCGTCGACCGCCGTCGCCTCCTCCTCTGCACCCAGGTCGCGCTGGCCGCCACCAGCGTCGGGCTGGCCGTCAACGCCTCCCTCGACCGGCCCGCGGTGTGGCCGATCTACGTGCTCAGCTCGATCGCCGCCGGGCTCTCCGGCCTCGACCGCCCCGCCCGGTCCGCCACCGTCCCGAACGTGGTCCCCGCCCGCCTGTTGCCCTCGGCGTACGCGCTGTGGCAGATCCTCATGCAGGTCGGCGGCGTGTTCGGCCCGGCGCTGGGTGGCGTGCTCATCGCCAATGCAGGCCTGCCCACGGTGTTCTGGCTCGACGTCGCCACGTTCGCCGTGGCGTTCGCCTCGCTTCTGCGCATGGCGCCGGTGCCGCCTCAGGGCGGGGGCACCAAGGCGGGGCTGGCGAGCATCGTCGAGGGCCTGCGGTTCGTCCGCAGCAAGCGAGAGCTGATCGGCGTGTTCGCCATCGACCTCGACGCCATGATCTTCGGCCTGCCTCGCGCGCTGTTCCCCGCCATGGCCGAGCGGGTCTTCGGCGGTGGCGCCACCACCTACGGCCTGCTGGCGGCGGCGCCCGGTGCGGGCGCGCTGCTCGCCGCGCTCACCACCGGCTGGGTGGGACACGTCCACCGGCAGGGCCGGGCCGTGCTGCTGGCGGTGGGCACGTGGGGGGTGGCGATGATCGGGTTCGGGTTGACCGACTGGCTGCCGCTCGCGCTCGTGCTCCTCGGCGTGGCGGGCGGCGCCGACGTGGTGTCGGCCATCTTCCGCAACACGATTCTCCACACGTCGGTGTCGGACGCCCTGCGCGGCCGCGTGTCGTCGGTGCAGGCGGCGGTGGTGACGGGCGGTCCCCGCTTGGGCGACGCCGAGGCGGGCGTCGTCGCCGCCCTGACGAACGTGCGGTTCTCGGTGGTGTCGGGCGGCGTGGCCTGCGTGCTCGGCGTGCTGGCGGTGGCGCGGCTGCTGCCGGAGTTCAGTCGGTATCGGACGGCACGGGAGCCGCTCGCCGCCGAAGTCGAACCCCCGCCCTCCGGGTGAACAGGCAGGCGACGTCGACGGCGAGCTGCACGCCGGGGACGGCGCCGACGCGCCCCAGTCCCAGCGCTCGCGGCACCGCCACTGTCGTCCAGCCCGGCACGCCGCCCATGCGAACGGCCCGTGCCACCGCCCGCGCCACCCACTGGGGCGGTACGCCCGGCATGCCGTGCTCACCCAGTTGCTCGGTGGGCCGGTCACCCACGATGGCCCGCCGGGCGAAGGTGGTGTCGACCGGACCGGGGTTCACCGTGCTCACCGTGACCCCACGTCCTCGTACCTCGCGCCGCAGGCCGTCGCTGAAGCCCTGCACCGCGAACTTGGTGGCGGAGTACATCGTGATCGGCGGTGTGGCCACCCACGACGCCACCGACGCCACGTTGCAGATGTGGCCGCGCCGCCGTTCGAGCATGCCGGGCAGCACCCGCTGCGTGAGGTCGACGAGGGCGAACACGTTGATCTCGAACAACCGGCGAACCTCCTCGGCGGACATCTCCTCGACGAGGCCGGTCCACCCGATGCCCGCGTTGTTGACGAGCACGTCGACGGCACCGACGGTGTCGACCAGCGCGGCGCGGGCCTGGTCGTCGGTGAGGTCGGCCGCGAACGGCACCACGTTGGGGTGCTCGCCGGCCAAGCGCTCCAGAGCGGCCTCGCTGCGGGCCACCGCCCACACCCGCGCGCCGCGCCGGGCCAGCAGGATCGCGGTCTCGCGCCCGATGCCCGCCGACGCGCCGGTGACCACCACGACCGAGCCCCGGATGCGCACCTCACCACTACACTCGGATCGCCGCAACCGCACCAATTCGCCAAGGAGGCCGCATGGCATCCCGGACCGTGGCCGACATCATGAGCAGCCCGGTGCTCACGGCGGACCCGTCGCACACGCTGGCCGAGGTCGCAGGCCGAATGGTCGATCACAAGGTCGGCTCGGTGGTCGTCGTCGACGGCAACCGGCCCATCGGCATCCTCACCGAACGAGACCTCATCCGCTTCGCGGCGGCGGGCGCCGACCCGTCGGGCACCAAGGTGTCGGAGTGGATGACCGAGGCGCCCGAGACGGTGACGCCCGACACCGACGTGCACCGCGCCTGGGACGACCTGGCGTCCAAGGGCTACCGCCACTTCCCGGTCGTGCAGGACGGCGAGCTGGTGGGCGTGGTGTCGATGCGCGACCTCGTTCGCATCGCCCAGATCCAACCGGTCACCCATCCCGGCCAGATCGAGGCGCCCCGCGGCCTCGACGGCGTGATCGTGGCCGAGACGTGCGTCGGCGACGTGCGGGGCCAGGAGGGCTTCTACCACTACCGGCAGTACGACGCCGTGGAGCTGTGCGAGAAGCGGTCGCTTGAGGACGTGTGGCACCTGCTGTTCGAGGGCGAGCTGCCCACGGCCGCCCAGCGGGAGGCGTTCCTGGAGGAGGTCTCGCCGCTGCGCTCCGTCCCCGACGGGGTGCGGCCGCTGCTGCCGGCGCTGGCCGCTGCGGGCGCCGACGTGGGCGGGCCGCTCGACGCCCTGCGCACGGCGGTGTCGGCCACGGCGCAGGCGCTCGGGTTCCGGCCGTCGCTCGACGTCGACGCCGCCGAGCTGCGGGCCAACGCCCTGCGCATCTGCGCGGTGGTGCCCACGTTGGCCATGGCCCTGTACCGGCTGCGCCAGGGGAAGGAGCCGATCGAGCCGCATCCGGAGCTCGGCTACGCGGCGAACTACCTCTACATGCTGCGGGGCGAGGAGCCGGGGGCCGACGAGGCCCGGGCTGTCGAGCAGTACCTGATCTCCACCATCGACCACGGCTTCAACGCCTCGACGTTCACGGCGCGGGTGATCACCTCGACGGGCGCCGACCTCGGCGCCGCGGTGGCGGGCGCCATGGGCGCGCTGTCGGGCCCGCTGCACGGCGGGGCGCCCAGCCGGGCGCTCGACATGCTCGACGCCATCGGCACGCCCGACCGGGCGGACGCATGGATCCGCGACGCCGTGCTGCACGGCGGGCGCATCATGGGCTTCGGCCACCGCGTCTACAAGACCGACGACCCGCGCTCGGTGATGCTGCGCGGGGTGGCGGAGCGCCTCGGCGGCGAGAAGGTCGAGTTCGCCAAGCAGGTGGAGCGCACGGTGGTGCAGGTGCTCGCCGAGCTCAAGCCGGGCCGCAAGCTCTACACCAACGTGGAGTTCTACGCGGGCGTGGTCATGGACCGCTGTGGGCTGCCGAGGGAGATGTTCACGCCCACCTTCGCCTCGAGCCGCGTGATCGGCTGGTGCGCCAACATCCTCGAGCAGGCGGCCGACAACCGCATCATCCGGCCCAGCGCCCGCTACGTGGGCCCGCCGCCGCCCCAGCCCGTCCCCGAATGACGGTGTCGGTGGAGGTGGCCGACGAGGCCACGCCCGAGTTGGTGGAGGCGTTCGCCCGCCTGGTCCCCCAGCTGTCCCGCTCGTCGCCGCCCCCCGGCAAGGAGGAGCTGGCCGAGCTCGTGGCCGCCCCGGGGACCAGCGTGCTCGTGGCGCGCGACGGCGACGCCGTGGTGGGCACGCTCACCCTCGTGGTGTTCCGCATCCCCACGGGCGTGCGGGCCTGGATCGAAGACGTCGTGGTCGACGAGTCCGCCCGCGGTCGCGGGGTGGGAGAGGCTCTCACCCACCGGGCGATCGAGCTGGCCGGCGAAGCCGGGGCCAAGACCGTCGACCTCACGTCCCGCCCATCGCG
>DATAAM010000006.1:0-2411 GCA_036260075.1 Acidimicrobiales bacterium | reverse complement strand
GAGGTCACCTGCGGCGGCACGATCGAGCCGAGGCCCTCGCCCAGCTGGTTGAAGTAGGAGTTGATCTGCCGGCCCCGCTTGGCGGCCAGGGTGACCAGGGTGAACTTCGAGTCGACCTTGTCGAGGAGGTCCTCGATGGGCGGGTGCATCATGGTCGGGCGGCGTTGGGCCATCACGCGGTTCCTTCGGACGAGGGGTTCGTGCGGTAGCGGTCGAGTATACCGGCCACCTCTCGCACGGCCCCAGCCAAGTCGTCGTTCACCACGATGTGGTGGGCCAGCTCCCGGCCCACCCGCTCCTCCTCGGGGGCCACCGCCAGGCGCTTGGCCACGTGGTCCTCGCTGTCGCCTCTCGCCCGCAGGCGCGCCTCCTGCACCTCGCGGGAGGGAGGGACCACGAGGATCATCACCGCGCCCGGCACCCGTTCGAGCACCTGGCGGGCGCCCTGCACCTCGATGACGAGGATGACGTCGCACCCGGGCGGCGGGTCGGGCAGGGGCGTGCCGTAGAGGTTGTCCACGTACTCGGCCCATTCGAGGAAGCCGCCTTCTGCGACGCGCTGCTCGAACGTGGCCCGGTCGACGAAGGTGTAGGCGTCCTCGGGCTCGCCGGGGCGTCGGGCACGCGTCGTCCACGAGCGGCTCTCCCAGAGTGTGGGGTCGGCAGCCAGCAGCCGGTCGACGATCGTGTTCTTGCCGGCGCCGCCTGGGCCGGAGACGACGAAGAGGCGGGGCGCGCGCAGGGCTACAACTGGGACAGGCGCTCGAACAGCCGCTTGCGCTGGTTCTCGCCGAGGCCCTGCACGCGGCGGGCGTCGCTGATGCCGATCTCCTCCATGAGCCGCCGCGCCTTCACCTTGCCCACCCCCGGCAGCGACTCGAGGACGGAGACCACCTTCATCTTGCCGACGACGTCGTCGCGCTCGCCTTGCTCGAGCAGCTCGCGCAAGGTGATGGAGCCCATCTTGAGCTTCTCCTTCAGCTCGGCGCGCTGGCGTCGAGCGGCGGCGGCTTTGTCGAGGGCGGCCTGGCGCTGGTCCGGGGAGAGGGAGGGGGGCAGCGGCATGGGGCGAACCCTAGCGCGGCGTCGCGCCGACGCCGCCCCGTCGTTCGAGCTCGAGCGCGCCGACCAGGCTCGCCGCCGCGGCAGCCCGGTCGTCGGCCGCGGTGACGGCCCGGCCGATGACCAGGAGGTCGGCCCCTGCATCGAGGGCACCCTCCGGGGTGGAGGTGCGCGCTTGGTCGTGCTCGGCCCCCCCTGCGGGCCGGATGCCCGGCACCACGGTGGTGAGGCGCGGGGCCAGTCGGCGGGCGTGGGGCACGTCGGCGGCGGCGCACACGATGCCGCCGCAGCCCGCTTCGAGGGCCGCTCGCACGCGGTTGGTGAGCACTTGGTCGGGGGCGGCGTCCTCGCTGGTGAGGACGGTGACGGCGAGGGCGACGGGAGCGTCGCAGCCCGCGGCGGCGGCGCCTTCCGCCAGTCCCTCCACGCCGGCGCGCAGCATGCTGCTGCCGCCCGACGCGTGCAGCGTGAGGTACGACGCGCCGAGGGCGCCGACCACGCGGGCGGCCTTGCGCACGGTGGTCGGGATGTCGTGGTACTTGAGGTCGAGGAAGACGCGGTAGCCGAGGTTGGACATCTCCACCACGGCGTCGGGGCCCGCCGCGCTGAACAGCTCGAGGCCCACCTTGGCCACGCCGAACCACTGGCGAACGTCGCGGGCGATGCGGGCCGCCTCCACCACGTCGTCGACGTCGAGGGCGATGGCGAGGCGGTTGCGGACGTCGGGTGTGCGGGTGCGTCGCTGCTCGGGCTCGGTGGTCTCGGTCGTGTCAGGCATGTGCCGCTCCGATCAGGTCGGCGATCCGGGCCACGCCGTGCCGTCGGCACCAGCGTTCGAGGCCCGAACGTATCCGCTCGGGTGCGCGCGGGTCGGCAAAGGTGGCCGTGCCCACCTGGACGGCGTCGGCGCCTGCCAGCAGCAGCTCGACGGCGTCGACGGGCCTCGCCACCCCGCCCACGCCCACGATGGCGGCGTGCGGGAACGCGGCCCGCGCCTCGTACACGGCCCGCACGGCGACGGGGTGGACGGCGGGGCCGCTGAGGCCGCCGCCTCCGGCGCCGAGCACCGGCTTGCGGGCCTCGGTGTCGATCGCCATCCCCATGACCGTGTTGATCAGCGTGAGCGCTTCGGCGCCCGCGTCGAGGGCGGCGGCCGCGATCTCGGTGAGGTCGGTGACGTTGGGGCTGAGCTTGGCCCAGCGAGGTCGGTTGCAGGCGGCCGTCGCCGCGACCGCCTCTGCGGTGGCCGCAGCCGAGTGGGCGAACATGTGCCGGCGGTCCTCGACGTTGGGGCAGCTGAGGTTGACCTCCACGGCCACCACCTCGGGCGGGGCGTCGGCCAGCATCGC
>DATAAM010000005.1:0-8284 GCA_036260075.1 Acidimicrobiales bacterium | reverse complement strand
ACCGCGAGACGGGCGACTGGGTCAAGGCCTGAGCCTCCCTCGCTCGTCTCTCTCGTTCTGGGGGAGGGATCCCGGCGCATGCGCGGGGATCCCTCCCCCAGAACCGTGGTCGGGTGGCTTCGGTCAGGGGGCGGGCTTGGGACCGCTGGTGTACTTGAAGCACTTGCAGTCGGCGAAGTACTCCAGGTTGCGGTACAGGGTCGGCCCGTCGTAGCGGCCCGGGCCGAAGCGGGTGGCGAACGTCAGCGGCGAGTTGAAGCTGTCGCCCAAGCCCTCCACGGCCGCCTTCAGCCCCGCGACGGTGAGGTTGGTCGTGCGGTCGAGCGCCGCCTTGAGGAAGAGCAACGAGTCGCAGTACCCGAGGGCGCTGCCGAGGTTGATGCGGGTGGTGGGCGTGATGCCCGCGTTGGCCCAGATCTGCTTGCACAGCTCGGTGTTGGGGTTGCCGCCCGGATCCTCCGGAGCGGCCAGGTCGTCGGCGGGCACCCAGCCGATGCCCACCGTGCGGTGGAGCTGAGGTTCGGGCACGTTGGCCTTCTGGAACTGCGGCAGCATGGCCGTGGTCATGGCGTAGCGCGGCCGCCAGTTCGCCTGGCTCTCCGCCTGTGGCATGAAGAAGAACGGCAGCACGCCGCCGATCTCGTAGAACATCACGTGCGTGATGCCGTTGGCGCGGAACCGGACCACGGCGGCGCTGGCCGAGGCCGCCGTGTCGCTCAGCCCGGCCACGCTGCCCGGCGTGGCGGCGCGGAACTCGTCGGCCAGCGTGACGCCGCGGGCGGCCAGCCGCGGCTTGAGCACCTGGTCGGTGAGCTTGTCGAAGTCGGGGTGGTCGTAGCGCAGCAGCGCCACCTTGGCGCCCCCGGCGAAGTAGCCCTGCTCCACCAGGGCGTCGACGTATGCCACCGTCCACCGGGTGATGCCCATCCGCCCCGGCGTGTACAGGCTCCCGGCCATGCGCTGGAAGTACTCGGCCGGGTAGAAGCCGCGCTTGTGGCTGATGTAGGGCATCCCGCGGTTGGCGTAGCACTGGGCGGGCTCGCCCGCGTTGGTGGTGGAGATGGCGGCGAACACCTTCTTGTCGTCCACGAAGTCGGCGCACGCGGCCTCCGCCTGGGCGGCGAAGGTGCCGCTGTTCGTGTCGGTGATGTGGTACACGGGCACGACCTTGCGCCCGGCGATCCCGCCTGTCTTGTTGATGTGGTCGACCACGGCCTGCGACGTCTTCTGGTCGTCGCCGTTGCTCCCTCGGCCCCCGAAGGCGGCGTAGTCGATCGGCGCGTTCACCTGGAGGCCGATCTTGATCTCGGTGGCGGTCACGCCCTGCCCGAGGACGTAGCCGCCGCTGCCACCACCACCGCCGCCTCCCCCGCCCCCGGTGCCGCCGGTGCCGGTGCCCCCGGTCCCGGTGCCCGTGCCGGTGCCCGCGGCCCCCGTGCCGGTGGCGCCCCGGGCCCCCGTCTTCCCCTTGCCCGTCGGTCCCGACGTCCCGACGGACGACGTCGCCGTTCCCACCTCGCCCTCGGTCCCCTCGGGCAGCGCGCCCTCCACGCCGACCGTGCCCTCGGGATCGCCTGCGTGCACCTTGCCGCGCGCCTCCTTGGCCCGCTGGGCGGTCGAGGCACAGCCGGCGGTCAGCAGCGCCAGGATCACGAAACCGACCAAGTGGGATCGGCGACGGCGTGGGGTCATTCGAGCGCTCCTCGGACTGTCGGCCCCCCCACGGTCTCGGGCACGGGATGCTTCCCGTTCTCGGCGGCCGCCGCTTCGGCGGCCATGGCCTTGTATGTGGCGAACTGCGGTCCTTCCTTCGTCCACCCGTAGGGGTCGAACCCACCCAGCATCTCGACCATGCGCCGGGGCAGGCGGGCGCGCACCTCGGGGGTGAGGCAGCCGCGGTAGTCCTCCTGCGTGCGGATGTAGGGCCGGCACAGGTAGGAGACGAGCGTGAGCCGGAGGCCCGGCGTCGTCTTGGGGAAGGCGCCGTGCCAGGTGTTGCCGTGCCAGACGATCAACGAGCCCGTCGGCGCTTCGATCGGCACGGCCCCCTCGACCCCTTCGCCGGGAGCGGGCCGACGAGCGAGGCGGTGGCTGCCGGGCACGATGGCCAGCGCGCCGTTCTCCTTGGTGTAGTCCGTCAGGACCCAGGTGACGTTGGCCACGAACCCGTCGTTGGGGGGCAGGTCGCCCCAGCGGCCCACGGGGCTGTCGGTGTGCAGGCCGAGGCCGTCGCCGTAGCTCTCGCCCCACTTCACGAACCCCGTCAGGCTCGACAGCCGGTAGTCGTCTCCGAGCAGGTACGAGGCGAGCGAGACGGCCACGGGGTTGAGCAGCGCCTGTGTGTACAGCTCGTCGTCGAGCGCGAGGAAGTGGAGCACGTACTGGCTGGGAAAGGACGGCTGCCCCTCGTAGCGCCCACGGTCGCCGGGCCGGTCGAGGGCGTGCGGGACCCCGGTGGCCTCGGTGGCCGACTCGAGCAGGCGATCGCGCAGCCGCTCCACGAACGAGACCGGCGCGGCCCGGCCGGGTTCGACCACGGTGAAGCCGAAGGCGTCGAGCTCGGCGACGTGCGACTCGAGGCCGAGCGACCGCAGCTCGCGGTAGCGCTCGTTCAACGACCCGGTCGCGGCCCAGTCGCCGATGTCCATGATCGCAACGTACGGGAAGCGCGGATATGTGTCAAGGATACTTATTTGCGAATCCTTGACATTAACAGAGGAGTGCCCTCATCGGAGGCGAAGGCGACCTCGGCCAGGTCGGCCACCGCCAGCAGGCGGGGGACGAGCGGCTCCGTCCCGCCCCGGCCCAGCCATTCGCGCACCACCGACTGCGTGGCTCCCACCAGCAGGGCGGCCAGCATGCGGGGCCGCAGGTCGCCTTCCTCGCTGTTGCGCTCCCGGGCCAGCTCGGCGGCCAGCAGGTCCTCGAGCTCGGCGCCCGCCGTGGCCAGCGCGGCGAACAGCGCCGGCGTCTCGAACACCAGGCGCTGGTACCGGAACAGCCCCGACCCCGAGGCCGCCTCCGCCACGAGGCGCCGCCAGCAGTCGAGCACGGAGTCGGCCCGCGTCGGCGACGACAGCTCGGACCGGAAGCGGGCCAGGCCGTCGAAGGTCGGCGCCAAGGCCAGGTGCTGCTTCGACTCGAAGTAGCGCAGCAGGGTCTGCGGGGCGATCTCCGCTTCGGTGCAGATCTGCTCGAGCGTGGTGGCCTGGAACCCCTGCTCCTGGAACAGGCGCTGCGATATCTGCACGAGGAGGGCCCGCAGTCGGGCCTTCTTCCGCTCGCGGAGCGACATGGCCTCCACACCCGCATCGTACGGGAGCGACGCTGGAAAGAGAAGGGGTTCAAGATGTGACCGGCTGACACCCGTTTTTACCGGGTGAGCCGGGCGATCGGGTCGTGGAAGTCGACGGCGACCAGGAACCGGGGCACCCGCGAGGCGTTGCCCTCACGGCGCAGCTTGCCCGCCGCCGCCGCCTCCTCGACCGTGCGCCGGAAGCCCTCCAGGTCGTCGTGCTCGGCGAGCACCACGCGGGCCAACGGCAACACGGTGTGGTAGTCGGCGACGATCCTCACGTCGGCGTCGTCGAGCGGCCCGTCGCCCACCAGCACCTGCCCGCCGGTGATGCGGAAGTGCCAGCCGATGGCGCTCGAGCCGTCGCGGCGGAGGTGGTCGGGAGGATCGGTGAACTCCTCGCAGAAGGCGTACTCGACGCCCTTCAAGTCGTGGTCGGCCAGCAGGCGCTCGACGACGGGGCGGACCGCCTCCACCCAGGCGGGGCTGCCGAACTCGTGCTTGTCAGGCACCGGCCGTCGTCATCGCGTGGGCCCGGCCCTCCCCGTCGTCCGCCTGGTCGGCCGCCGCCGCCAGCGAGGCGTAGTGCTCGAACTGCGGGCCGCGCTCGTCGGTCCACATCATCGGGTCGAAGCCTCCCAGCATGTCGACCAGGCGCTTGGGCAGCCGGGCTCGCACCTCGGGCGTCAGCTGCGGTCGGTAGTCCTCCTGGGTGCGCATGGCGGGACGGCACATGTAGTTGACGAGGCTGAGGCGCAGGCCCGGCGTCGACTTGGGGTACGCCCCGTGCCACAGGTTGCCGTGCCACACGACGAGCGAGCCCGCAGGCGCCTCCACCGGGATGGCGTCGTCCTCGCCCTCCCCCGGGCCCGGGCGCCGGGCCAGGCGATGGCTCCCGGGCACGACGGCCAAGGCGCCGTTCTCCCTCGTGTAGTCGGTGAGCACCCAGGTGGCGTTGGCCACGAGCCCGTACACCGGGGGCAGGTCGCCGCGGAGCCCGCCCGGGTAGTCGGCGTGCAGTCCCAGCGAGCCGGTGGGCGGGCCTGCCCACTTGACGAAGCAGGTCAGGCTCGAGAGGCGGTAGTCGCCGCCGAGCAGGTAGGACGAGAGGGCGGTGGCCACCGGGTTCAGCAGGGCCTCGGCGAAGACGTCGTCTTCGAGAGCGAGGTAGTAGAGGACGTACTGCGAGCCGAAGCGGGGCTCGCTGTCGTAGCGCCCCGGGTCGCCGGGGCGGTCGAGCGCGTGCGGCACGCCCGTGCGGCGGCTGGCGATCTCGAGGAGGCGGTCGCGCAGTCGCCGTGTGAAGTCCGCGGGCGCCACCTTCTCCGGCTCCACCACGGTGAACCCGAACGCCTCGAGCTCCGCCACGTTCTGCTCGAGGCCCATTTGGCGCAGGCCTCGGTACCGCTGGTTGAAGGTGCCGGTCGCCGTCCAGTCGCCGATCTGCATGCGGCGCAGCATACCCGATCGCTTGAATATGTCTAGATTTGAATTTTGTTGATCACTGACATGGTGGTCAGCGAGGGAGCTCCACGCCGGCCGACACCCGGTCCCAGGTGCGATCGGTGACGCCCTGCTCCCGGAGCTCGGCCTTGCGCACCTTCATCGTCGGCGTGCGAGGCAGCGAGTCGGCGAAGTCGACGAAGCGCGGGATCATGAACCGCGGCATGCGGGGGATCAGCCAACGGACGAGCTCCTCGGCCTCCACCGTGCCGTCCGGCGTGCGCACGACCACGACCCTGACCTCCTCGTCGGCGGCCGGGTCGTCGCCCATCTTCACCGCCACCGCCGCGCATTCCGCCACCTCGGGATGGGCGGCCACGTAGGCCTCCACCTCGAAGCTGGAGATGTTCTCGCTGCGCCGCCGGATGCAGTCCTTGATCCGGTCGACGAAGTAGAACCAACCCTCGGCGTCGTACACGAAGGCGTCGCCGGTGTGGAACCACCCGTTGCGCCACGCCTCGGCGGTCGCCTCGGGCATGTTGAGGTAGCCGTCGTTGAGCACCCACGGGGCGTCGGAGCGGACGATCAGCTCGCCCACCTCGCCGGGCGGCAGTGGCTGGTCGTGGGGATCGACCACGCGGGCCTCGTAGCCCGGCCGCACCTTCCCGCAGCTCATGCGCCCGTGCTCGTCGTAGTGCGTGCTGTCCCAGTCGGGGTCGGCGATGGGGACGCTGACCTCGGTCATGTTGAAGCAGGCGTACGTGCGCACGCCGAAGCGGCGGCGGAACTCGTCCATCCCCGGGATGGGCCACGGCACCAGGAGGTTGCGCAACGGCCGCCGGGCGTCGTCGGGACTCTCCGGTTCGGCCAGCCACGACATCGGCCCCACCACGCCGGTGGTGACGCCGTGCTCGAGGTAGTCGGAGCCCATCTCCGTCAGGCTGATGAACGGACGCACGACCTGCCGCCCGTCGATCAGGGCCGCCATGAACGGGAACGCCTTGGCGCCCACGTGGTACGCGGGCGTGGGGTTGTAGATCACGTCGTCCGGGCCGAGGTCCTCGATCGGCCAGGTGGACATCGCCGTCGCGTGCATCTGGCCCCACGGGATGCGAACCGCCTTCGACGGCCCGGTGGTGCCGGAGGTGAAGAGCACGCCCATGAGGTCCCACGGCGCGGGCGGGTCGAGGTCGTCCGCAGGCTCCACGCCCGCGTGCAGCGCCGCTCCCGCGACCACCTCGAAGGGCAGGTCGAAGGCGTCGGCGTCCGGCACCACCACCGTCTTCAGGTGCTCGAGCTCGCCCGCCACCTCCCGCAAGCGATCGGCGTACTGGGCGAGGACGAGCGCCACCCGGGCCCGGGTGAGGTTCAGCGCGTGCGTGAGCAACGGGCCGCGGTAGTCGACGTTGATCGGCGCCTCCACCGCGCCCAGCCAGGCCAGGCCCAGCCACCCGAGTGTGCCGTCGACGGAGTTGAGCTGCATGGTGACGACGAAGTCGCCGCGGCCCACGCCGATGCGCCGGTAGGCGGCCGCCCAGCGGCGGGCGCCGTCGACGGTCTCGGCGTACGTCAGGGTGCGGCCGAACACGTCGGTCGTCCACACCCGGTCGGGTGACTCCTCTGCCCGCCGCAGCAGGACGTCGATCAGGGTCGGGGTCAGGTCGCCCATGTCACGCTCACCTTGGCCGGGGCGGTGCCGTTGTCGTAGTCGTCGTGCCACACGTAGTACGTGGCCGGGAGCAGCTCCTGCACGAACCCGGTCCTGTACGCGGCCGCGATCTTGATGCGGATCTTGTGGTTCGAGGCCAGCGTCCACGCGTTCCCCCCCGGCTTGAACTTGTAGTGCACGCCCGTGAGGGGCGCCACGTTGCGGGCCGTGGGCACGACCTGCGCGGTACCCTGCCAGATGCGGGTCTCCGAACCGGTGGCGTTGTCGACGTCGAACACGTCGACGTACACCTGCGACCTGGTGCTGCTGGAGAGCAGCCAGAAGTCCATCTCCAGCCCGATCATCTTCCCGGTCAGCACCGGCGAGGTGTACGTGGCCTGCTCGTTGGTTCCGTAGTTCGAGGCGCTGCAGAACCCCATCGAGGGCACTGTCGTGGTGGGCATGAGGTTCGAGTAGGACACCGTGCCTGTCGGCTCTGCGCATGTCGCCGCCGCATACCAGCCGCCGTCGGTGCCGAGGCAGTAGGTCGACGTCGAGCCGGGCGGCGGCCACACGCCGTCCGAGTCTGTCTGCACGGTCCAGTTGTCGCTCGAGCGAGGGTTCGACGCGGGCGGCACGGCATAGAAGATGGGACCGCCCACCGATGTCGCCGTCAGCCCCTTCACGTGGCGGTCGAGGAAGGCGTGCACCTTCTCCCGCAGGTTCGGGCCGTTTGTCGTGGTGAGGCACGGGCCGGTGTCGGTGGAGCTCAGGTGCGCGTACGTCGAGCCACAGGGACCGAGGTACAGGTACTTGTTCGGGGTCGCCAGCTTGTTGTAGGCGAGTGTGGCGGTGGTGATGCCGAGCTCCCCGTCCAGGAAGGAGTTGGCCATGAACACGGGCACGTCGGTGATCAGCCCCGCCTTGTCGACGCGGGGGTCGCCGTCGGCCGTGGTCTCGTCGTCGTCCACGATGGCCCGGTCGTCCAGCCATGTCGTCGTGGCCGCGGGCACCGCTGTGTTGAGGTACTGGGCCGCTGTGAGCTCGGTGGTGTGCTGCTCCACCGCCGGGTCGGCCGCGCTCCAGTACCCGGAGTTGGCGTCCGGCAGCCAGTAGCGCAGCCCCTGGTCCACGTCGCGGAACGCCGGTGTGGCGGCGCCGTCGCTGCTGACGTCCTTGAGGTTGCGCACCGTCCACTCGCCGTACCCCACGGCGACCACGCCCTTGACCCGCGCGTTGAACTGCGGGTTTGTTGTAACGGGGACGGCCATGTGGAGCGCCTTTCGGGCGTCGAGTCCGGCGCCGAAGATGCCCACCTGGCTGCCGTCGATGCACGCGCTCGAACAACCCGACCAGGTGTAGCTGTTGACGGCCCACTCGATGAGGTCGTCGATGTCCTGCTTGTCGTTGGGCCCGGCGAGGTCCCAACCGCTGTCGTCGAGGGCGTCGGCGGCGTCCTCGGCGCCGTTGCAGCCGCTTGTTGTGGACGACTGGAGGGGCGCGCCCGCGTTGAAGTTGGCGGGATAGCCCCGGGCGTTGAAGCTCAGGACGGCGAAGCCGTGCTCGGCCATCTGCTTGCGGGTGTACCAGCTGGTGCGGGTCGACGTCTCGTTGACGTTGGCGCACCGGTTCGTGAAATCGCCGGCCATGTAGACGACCAGCGGCCATCCGTTGGCCGGCTTGCCCGAGCTCGGGCGAAGGACTCGGATCTTCATGGTTGTGCCGTTGATGGTGGCCGTGCGGTCGGCATCGGCGTTGTCGTCGATGCTGGTGAAGCCGGTGTGGGCGGCGGCCGGTGACGGTCCCGTGAGCACGGGGTGCATGAGAGAGGCGACCGTGGCCAAGGCGATGGCCAGGGAAGCCGGCAGTCGTCGGGCGGGCATCGTCCTGCCTTTCAC
>DATAAM010000004.1:0-45387 GCA_036260075.1 Acidimicrobiales bacterium | reverse complement strand
GCGTGGAGGCGGAAAGGGCCGCTGAGAGGACCATTGCGCCTCCGGCCTCACACCGCCAGGCGGCCCCGCAGCTCCTCGACGAGCGAGTCGATCGGCACCCGGACCTGCTCGAGGGTGTCGCGCTCGCGGATGGTGACGGCGCGGTCGTCCAACGTCTCGAAGTCGACGGTGACGCAGAACGGCGTGCCGATCTCGTCCTGGCGGCGGTAGCGGCGCCCGATCGACTGCGTCTCGTCGTAGTCGCACATCCAGTGCGGCTGGACGAGACCCAGCACCTCCCGTGCGACGGGGGTGAGCGTCTCCTTCTTCGAGAGGGGCAGCACCGCCACCTTGTACGGCGCCAGCCGGTGGTGCAGCCGCAGCACGGTGCGCTTCTCGCCGCCGACGTCGTCCTCGGCGTAGCCGGCGATGAGGAACGCCATCATCGTGCGGGTGGCACCGGCGGCGGGCTCGATCACATGAGGCACGTAGCGCTCGCCCGTGCCCTGGTCGAAGTACTCCAGGCGCTCCCCGCTCGCCTTGCCGTGGGCATTGAGGTCGTAGTCGGTGCGGTTGGCGATGCCCTCCAGCTCGCCCCAGCCCCACGGGTAGAGGAACTCCACGTCGGCCGTGCCCGCCGAGTAGTGCGACAGCTCCTCGGCCTCGTGCGGCCGCAACCGCAGCATGTCGGCGGGCATGCCGAGGTCCTGATACCAGCGCATGCGCTCCTCGCACCAGTACTCGAACCATGTGGCGCCTTCGTCGGGCGGCACGAAGAACTCGAGCTCCATCTGCTCGAACTCCCTCGTGCGGAACACGAAGTTGCCCGGCGTGATCTCGTTGCGGAACGACTTGCCCATCTGGGCGATGCCGAACGGCGGCTTCTTGCGGCTCGTCTGGAGCACCTGCATGAAGTTGACGAACATGCCCTGCGCCGTCTCCGGCCGCAGGTAGGCCACGTTGGCCGAGTCCTCCACCGGCCCCACGTACGTCTTGAACATGAGGTTGAACGCGCGGGCCTCGGTGAAGCTGTCGCTCGCCCCGCAGTTGGGACACGTGGTGGGGTCCTCCAGCTGGTCCTCTCGGAACCGCTCCTTGCAGCTCTTGCAGTCGACCAGCGGGTCGGTGAAGTTCTCCAGGTGGCCGCTCGCCTCCCAGATGCGAGGCGAGGAGAGGATGGCAGCGTCGATGCCCACCACGTCGTCGCGCAGCTGCACCACGGAGCGCCACCACGCTTCCTTCACGTTGCGCAGCATGAGGACGCCCAGCGGGCCGTAGTCGTACGTCGACCGGAACCCGCCGTAGATCTCCGCGCTGGGGAACACGAAGCCGCGGCGCTTGCACAGGTTGACGACCTGCTCCATCAGGGTCGGGGCCGATGACGGCACGGCCGGTCAGGCTACCGTTCTGGACCGCAGATCACGCGCTCCAGCGCGCGATCTGCCTCCCAAAATCCCGGGTGTCAGCCGCGGTCGAGGACGTGGAGGGAGCGCAGCCGTCGCTCGAGGTGCGCCTCCAGGGCCCGGGCGGCGAGGTGCTCCACCTCGTGCGTGGCCGCCGAGGCGGGCTCGTTGAGTGCGTCGGCCAGCCCTCCTTCGAGGATGCGGCGCACCAGCGCCAGCGCCTCCGGCGAGACCGCCTGGCCCTGCCGGCAGGCCCGGCACAGCGCGCCGCCCACCGCCATGTCGAAGGCGACGAGCTCCTCGTCGTCGGCCCCGCAGCCCGCGCACCGGTCGAGCAGCGGATGGGCGCCTTCCAACGAGAGCAGCTTCCAGAAGAACGCGGGCACGAGCAGGGGTGCGTCGTGGGCGGCCAGGGCGCGCAGCGCGCCCACCAGCATCCGGTACAGCCGGGGGTTGGGCTCGCGCTCCTGGGCCACCTGGTCGACGGCCTCGAGCAGCGACGTGGCCTTGGCCACGCGGTCGAGGTCTTCCCGCACGGCGCGGAAGTGGTCGACCGTCTCGACCTGCGTGACGATGTCGAGCTCGCGGCCCTCGTAGAACTGGGCGGCCACGTGCGTGATCGGCTCCAGCCGCCCCCCGAAGCGGCTCTTCGTCTTGCGCACGCCCTTGGCCACGGCCCGCACCTTGCCGTGGGCCTGGGTGACGAACGTGACGATGCGATCGGCCTCCCCCAACCGGATCGTCCGCAGCACGACCGCGTGGTCGCGGTAGAGGCTCACTCGGGGTCCACCCCTCCGAACCGCCGGTCTCGCCGCTGGAACTCGCGCACCGCTTCGAACAGGTGCTCGCGGCGGAAGTCGGGCCACAGCACCTCGCTGAACACCAGCTCGCTGTAGGCCAGCTCCCACAGGAGGAAGTTGGAGATGCGGAATTCGCCCGAGGTGCGGATGACGAGGTCGGGGTCGGGCGCGTCGGGGTGGTACAGCTGGGCGCCGATGGCCTTCTCGTCGATGCGGTCGGCGGGCGTGCCCGCCTCCACCAACGCCCGCACGGCGTCGACGATCTCGGCCCGGCCGCCGTAGTTGAAGGCGATGGTGAGCGTCATGCGGCGGTTGCCGCTCGTCAGCGCGATCGACTCGTCCATCTGCCGCAGCAGCCGCTTCGGCACCCGCCAGTCGCGTCGGCCGGAGAAGCGTATGCGCACACCCTTGTCGTGCAGCTCGTCGCGACGTCGGGCGAGCAGCGACTGGTTGAAGCGCATCAGGAAGCGCACCTCGTCGACCGGCCGCTTCCAGTTCTCCGTCGAGAACGCGTACACCGTGAGCCACTTGATGCCGAGCTCGAGCGCGCCCTCGACGGTGTCCATCAGCGCCTCTTCCCCGGCGGCGTGGCCCTCGGTGCGAGGGAGGCCCCGCTTCTGCGCCCAGCGGCCGTTGCCGTCCATGACGCAGCCCACGTGGACCGGCAGGCGCCGGGGGTCGATGTGGTCGAGGTCCACGCCTCGGACGGTACTCGCCCGCCCGCCTCGGGTATGTGCGGAGCGATGCTGGAACGTCTGTTCGCTCCCCTCACCCGCCGCTGGGGCTGGGCCCGCACCGCGCTGCGGGTGCAGCAGCGCTTCGACGAGCTGCACGGCGCCTCCCTGGCGGCGGCGGTGACGCTGACGGCGTTCCTCTCGCTGTTCCCGTTGCTCCTCGTGCTCATCGCCGTGGTGGGGTGGTTCTCGTCCCAGGCCGACGACCTCGCCATGCAACTGGTGGAGCGCATCGGCTTCACAGGAGCGGCGGCCGACCTCGTCACCTCGGCCATCGACTCGGCCGAGCAAAGTCGACGCTTCGCCACCGTCCTGGGCGTGGCGGGCTTCCTCTGGACGGGACTGGGCCTGGTGGCCGCCCTCCAACGGGCGCTGAACTCCGTGTGGCAGGTGGGAGGCCGTGGCCTCAAGGACCGCGCCGTCGGCCTGCTGTGGCTGGTGGGGGCGGCGGCATTGCTGGCGGCGTCGGTGGCGGTGACGGCCGGCGCCCGTTGGCTGCCCGGCCCGGCGTGGCCGTTCGCGCTGCTCGGGTCGCTGGCGCTCGGGGTGGTGCTGTGGCTGTGGACCCTGCACACCCTCGCCAACCGCGACGTGGGATGGAAGCCGTTGCTCCCCGGTGCGGTGCTGGGTGCGGTCGGGCTCGTGGTGCTCGAGGTGGTGGGCGCGTACTACGTGCCGCGGGCAGTGGCCACGTCCTCGGCGCTGTACGGCTCGCTGGGGACGGTGTTCGCCGTGATCGCCTGGCTCTTCTTCTTCGGCCGCCTGGTCGTGTACGCGGCGGTCCTCAACGTGGTGCGGTGGGAGGAGGGCCACGGCACGGTGACGGCGGAGATCGAGGTGCCGCACCTGCCCGGCGCCGTGCCGTTGGTGGCCGGTCGGGCCGGGGACGTCGTTCAGGCCAGGTGAGGCGCCACCTCGTCGGCGATCAGCTGGAGGTGGTCGAGGTCGGCGAGGTCGAGGATCTGCAAGTAGACGCGCTGGGCGCCGGCAGCGCGGAAGGCGAGCAGCCGATCGGCCAGCTGCTCCGGCGTGCCCGCCAGGTCGATGCGCTCGGGCGGCCGGCCGATGGCCCTGGCCCGATGCTCGATCTCGGCGTCGTCGACGCCGCAGCAGACCGTGAGCGCCACCGACAGCGTGAGCGTGGCCGGGTCGCGGTCCGCCTCCTCGCAGGCGGTCCGCACGCCGTCGAACAGCGCCGAGGCGGTGTCGAGGTCGCGGAAGGCGACGTTGAACTCGTCGGCGAACCGGGCGGCCAGCCGAGGCGTGCGGGTGGTGCCCGCGCCGCCCACGATGAGCGGCGGGTGCGGCCGCTGCACCGGCTTGGGCAGGGCCGGGCAACCGGTGAGGCGGTAGTGGCGGCCGAGGAAGTCGAACGACATGCCGAGCGGCGTGCGCCACATGCCCGTGAGGATCGAGAGCTGCTCCTCGAGCTGCTCGAAGCGCTCGGCGAGGGGCGGGAACGGGATGCCGTACGCGTGGTACTCCGACTCGTACCAGCCCGCCCCGAGGCCGAGCTCCACCCGGCCGTTCGACATGATGTCGACCTGCGCCACAGCCACCGCCAACGGGCCGGGCCAACGGAAGCCAACCGGTGACACGAGCGTGCCGAGCCGGATGCGGCTCGTCTCCCGGGCGATGGCGGCCAGGGTGGCCCAGGCGTCGGTGGGACCGGGCAGCCCGGCGCCTGGTCCCATCACGAGGTAGTGGTCGGACCGGAAGAACCCGTCGAACCGGCACGACTCCGCCGCCTGCGCCACGGCCAGCAGCTGGTCGAACGAGGCACCCTGCTGCGGCTCCGTGAAGATGCGCAGGTCCATGGCGGCACAGGTTGCCGGCACGCGCCGAGGGGCCGCTCGTGCGAGCGGCCCCTCGGTCGGGCGGGGATCGGTTACTTCTGCTTCTTGCCGTGGCCCTTGGGGGAGGCGGCGGCGTCGGCCGCGACCGGCTCCTCCGCGGCCGGAGCGGCGTGCTTCTTGCCGACCTCCGACCTGGCCACCTCGCTGACGGCGGCGCCGTGGCCCGGGCCCGTGGGCGCCGTGTGCGCGGTCTCGGACACGTGCTTGCCGTGGTTCTCCTTGCGCACGTGGACGACGGGCGCCTCCTCCACCGGCTCGGTGACGACGGGCGCCACGCCCGGCTCGGTGACGGGCTCGGTGACGACTGGCTCGGTGACGACGGGCTCGGAGACCGGCTCGGTGACGACGGGCTCGGAGACCGGCTCCTCCTCCACCGGCTCGGTGGCGACGGGCTCCTCGGCAGGGGCCTCGGTGACGACGGGCTCCTCGACAGGGGCCTCGGCGGTGGGCTGCTCGACCGGGGTCTCGGCGGCGGGCTCCTCGCCCGTCACCTCGGCGAAGGCCCAGCCGGTGCCGAGCGTGAGCACACCCGCCACGGTGCCCGCGGCGAGCTTGGTCAGGACGGTGCTGAACTGCATCGGGTTCTCCATTCGGTGGCCCCGCTGCCGTGGGGACGGAGTCCCGACAGGCCGGTGGCTTTGCGCACCCGGGTTTCCCCGGGGATGCCGTTTTCGTGGTCCTTGATCGTTTCGGACGGTTTCTCCCGGCCGCGGAGAGCCATTCACCGAATGGCCCGCCCAGGTGGCATGACCATGGCCCAAAGGTCCTCGCGGTACCGTCGCCCCGTGCGCGCTCCCGCCGTCGACGAGGCCCTGCGCCAGGCGGTCGCGGGACTCCCCGGCGACGGCGAGGACCGACCGGGGCAGCGGGCGATGGCCGAAGCGGTGGCGGCCGCCATCGAGGAGGGCCGCCACCTTGTGGTGCAGGCGGGCACCGGCACCGGCAAGTCGCTCGCCTACCTCGTGCCCGCCGTCCTCAGCGGACGGAAGGTGGTGGTGGCGACCGCCACCAAGGCCCTCCAGGACCAGTTGGCCGGCAGGGACCTCCCACTGCTGGCCCGGGCGCTCGGCGTGCCCGTCGAGTTCGCCGTGCTGAAGGGCCGCTCCAACTACCTCTGCGTGCAACGGGCTCGCGAGGTGGCAGGCGGCGACGAGCAGCTCGACCTCGACGACAGCGTGGGGGAGCTGGGCCGGGAGGTGGCCCGGATCATCGAGTGGGCGGCCTCCACGCCGACCGCCGACCGGGCCGAGCTGTCGTTCGAGCCCCGGCCCCGGGCCTGGGCCGCCCTCAGCGTGAGCGCCATGGACTGCCCCGGTGCCGGTCGGTGCCCGTCGGGCGACGTCTGCTTCGCCGAGAAGGCTCGGCAGCGGGCCGAAGAGGCCCAGGTCGTGGTGGTGAACACGCATCTGTACGGCGCCCACCTGGCCAGTGGCGGCCACGTGCTCCCGGAGCACGACGTGGTCGTCTTCGACGAGGCCCACGAGCTGGAGGACATCGCCTCCTCGGCGCTCGGGCTGGAGCTGGGCGCCGGTCGCTTCCGGGCGCTGGTGCGGGCGGCCCGAGCGGTGGTGGAGCCCGCCGACAACGCCGCCCTCGACGACCTCGACGGGGCGGGCGTCCGCCTGGAGAACGCGCTGGCCCCGTGGCGGGGCAGGCGGCTGCCCGCCGGGCTGGGCGACGACGTGGCCGCCGTCGCCCGGTTGGCCACGGAGCGCACGAACCGGGTGGTGGCGGCGCTGCGCAAGGGCGACGTCGACGACCCCCGCCGAGGACGGTCGCTGCAGGCCGCGGGCCATCTCGTCGGCGACCTCGGCTTCGCCACCGACGCGGGCGAGGGGTGGGTCAGCTGGGTGGAAGGCCCCGAGCACGCGCCGGTGCTGCGGGTCGCCCCCGTCGACGTGGGCGAGCTGTTGTCGGAGCGACTGTGGGACGACGTGACCGCCGTCCTCACCAGCGCCACCATCCCGCCCGGCTTGGCCGGCCGCCTGGGGCTGCCTCCCGACCGGCACACCGCGCTCGACGTCGGCAGCCCCTTCCCCTACGAGGAGCACGCGCTGCTCTACTGCGCCGCCCACCTCCCCGACCCGCGGTCGCCGCAGTACGAGGCGGCCATGCACGAGGAGCTGGAGGCGCTCGTCCGCTTGGCGGGCGGCCGCACGCTGGCCCTGTTCACCAGCCGGCGGGCCATGCAGGCGGCAGCGGCCGCGCTGGCCGACCGACTGCCCTGGCCGCTCCTCACACAGGCCGACCTGCCCAAGCCCGCGCTGGTGGAGGCGTTCTCGTCGGACGAGCGGGCCTGCCTGTTCGCCACCATGGGGTTCTGGCAGGGCATCGACGTGCCCGGTCCGGCGCTGTCGCAGGTGGTCATCGACCGCATCCCGTTCCCCCGGCCCGACGAGCCGCTGCTCCAGGCCCGCCGAGACCGGGCGGGCGCAGCCGCCTTCCGCACCGTCGACCTGCCGCGGGCGGCCACCCTGCTGGCGCAGGGCGCCGGGCGGCTGATCCGTTCGGCCGTCGACCGGGGCGTGGTCGCCGTCCTCGACCCGCGGCTGGCCAAGGCGGGCTACAAGTGGGACCTGGTGCGGGCGCTGCCCCCCATGCGCCGCACGAGGCACCGGTCCGACGTCGAGGCGTTCCTGGCGGAGGCGCTGGCGGGGCGATAGTGGGCAGCGTCGTCTTCTTCCACGCGCACCCCGACGACGAGGCGATCTTCACCGGCGGCACCATGGCGCTCCTGGCCGAGCGGGGCGAGCGGGTGGTCCTCGTGGTCGCCACCCGGGGCGAGCTGGGCGGCCCCGAGCGGGTGGAGGAGACGTGCCGAGCGGCCGACGTGCTGGGGGTGGCGCGGGTGGAGTTCCTGCGCTGGCGCGACTCCGGCATGGAGGGCGACCCCGGCAACGAGGCCGCCGACGCGTTCACCCGAGCCGACCCGCAGGAGGCGGCCGAGGCGGTGGCCCGGCTGCTGCGCGAGGAGCAGGCGGCGGCACTGGTCGGCTACGACGAGCACGGCATCTACGGCCATCCCGACCACGTGCAGGTGCACCGGGTGGGCCGACGGGCGGCGGCGCTGGCGGGCGTGCCGACGGTGTACGACGCCACCGTCGACCGCGAGTACCTGCACTTCGTGGAGACGCACCTGGTGGTGGAGGCCGGGGGCGGGCGGCCGGTCGGCCTGGGGCTGGCCGCCACCGACCTCGGCATGCCCACGCTGCTGGTCGACCTCACGATCGACGTGACCCGCATGCTGGAGCGCAAGCGGGAAGCCATGGCCGCCCACGGCAGCCAGATCCCGGAGACGGCCTCGGCCATGCGGCTCCCCGTCGAGGCCTTCGCCGCCGTGTACGGCTACGAGTGGTACCTCCGCACCGGCCCACCCTCCGTTCTCTGTGCCCTGAGCGCCGTATGAGGCGCTCGGCGCACAGAGAACGGGAGAGCAGCGTGGCGTTCGCGACAGAGGGCGGCGGCGTCACGAGCCGCCGAGCAGCGCCTGGGTGACACGGCGTGGCTCGCGTTGCTCGAACCGCCGCAGCACCGTGACGACCAGCCGGGCCGGGAGGGCGGGCCGCGTGACGAGGTAGGCGAGCACGCTGACCAGCTGGTCGAGCTCGGCCCGGTAGGCGGCGGCGCCCCGGTCGTCGAGGGGGAACAGCCGCACGGCCGCGTCCCACGCCTGGGCCCGGGCCACCCGGAGGGAGAAGTTGAACAGCCGACCACCGCCGAGGGTCGCCGCCTCGCTGGTCCAGCGGGCCACGCCGTCGAGGTCGCGCAGCACCTCGTGGTACGTGTCGGCCAGCACGTCGTTGACGGCGTCGAACTCGGGCCGGAGCGGTGCGAGCCCGCCCCTCCGGCGGGCCACGTCGACCACCGCGAGCGGGAGGTCGTGGTTGACGTGGGCGTTGATGCCGAGCAGCAGGTGTTGGACGATGAGCAGCCTGCGGTCGCCCGCCACGTCCCACGTCGCCTGCCAGCAGCGGGGCCGCTCGATCTGTCGGTGGAAAGCCCTCGTGTAGTACGAGGCGAACACGACGGCCAGGTCCTCGGCGAAGCCCGCAGCCGCCACGCGGGAGGTCACTCGGGCGTAGAGCGCCGGGAAGTAGCCGCTCGCGTCGTCGGATGCGAGCGCGATCGCGCGCAGCTCCTCGGCCGTCTCGGCGATGCCCACCTCAGTCCGCCCGCTTCATGTCCGGCACCTTGCCGAGCTCTCGCTCGACGGCCTCGAGCAGCTCCTGTCGCACCTCGGCGAAGTGGCGCGAGATCTCCACCCACACCTCGTCTTGCTCGTCCTCGGGCACCGAGACCAGACGTCCCGCGTCTCGGTGGATCGCTCCGAGCTTCGCGAGCGCCGTCCGCACGGGAGACGTGGCGCCGAAGCGTGCCAGGAACATGGCCTCCTCGTACTCGACCGTTGTCATGAGGTGCTCGCGCGCGACTTCGTGCATGGCCGGACCGGGCCCGAGATGTCGAGCGGTGTTGATGTCGAGCAGTCGTCGTCGGGTGAGCCCGACGACCCGCACGTATGCCTGGACGCGCTCGCCCTTCCGGCGTCGAGCCTCTTCGCGCTCCCAGGCCTCCGTCGCCGCCAGTCGCTGGCGTTCGGCGGCGCGGTCGGTCGCCCTGAGTTGGAACCATCCGGCGACAACGGGCGCCAGGACGGCGACCGCGCCGCTCACCACGATGGCGGCGATGGCGACATCGCCGCTTCCCGCGCCGGACGGCTGCGCCGACTGCGCCACCCCCCAGAGCACCTCAGTACCCGAGCCGCTGGAGTGCCTTGGGCCGGCTCTGCCAGTCCTTGTCGACCTTGACGAACAGCTCGATGTAGGCGCCTTCGGGAAGCTGTTCGCGCACGCGGATGCCGACCTCCTTGAGCACGGCGCCGCCCTTCCCGATCACGATGCCCTTCTGCGACTCCCGCTCCACCAGGATCTCGACCCGGATGCGGGGCCACTCCCACTCCGTCACGCGGGCGGCGATCGAGTGCGGCACCTCCTCCCGGGTGACGGCCAGCAGCTGCTCGCGCACGAGCTCGGCCACCCAGAAGGCCTCCGGCACGTCGGTGACCGTGTCCTCCGGGTAGTAGCGCGGCCCCTCGGGCAGGCGGCCCACGATGGCGTCCACCAACTCGTCGACGCCCTCCCCCGTGGTCGCCGACACCGGGAAGTACTCGGCCAGGTCGAGCTCGGCGGCCGCCGCCAGCTGGCGCAGCACGTCCGCCTTGGCGGCGGCGTCGACCTTGTTGACCACGCAGACGGCCGACTTCGGCACCCGGGCGGCGACCCAGCGGTCGCCGCGGCCCATGGGCTGGGTGGCGTCGATCACGAACACCACCACGTCGACGTCGCCCAAGGCGTCGACGGCGGTGTCGTTGAGCCGCTCGCCGAGGAGCGTGCGGGGCTTGTGAATGCCCGGCGTGTCCACGAACACGACCTGGGCATCGGCTCGGTTGAGCACCCCTCGCACCTGCGTGCGGGTGGTCTGGGGCTTGTCGGACACGATCGACACCTTGGTGCCGAGGATGCGGTTCAGCAGCGTGGACTTGCCCACGTTGGGCCGGCCGACCAGCGTGGCGAAGCCGGATCGCACCGCTACGACGCCCTGGTGATCCGCACGCGCCCGATGCGGCGCCCCTGCACCTTCTCGGCCGTGAGCGAGTAGCCGTCGACGGCCACCGACTCGCCCTCGGAGGGCACGTGGCCGAGCAGGTTGAAGACGAGCCCGCCCACGGTGTCCCAGTCGCCCGACGGCATGTCGGCGTGCAGCAGCTCGTTGACCTCGTCGATCGACATGCGGGCGTTCACCCGCACGTCGCCGTTGGGCAGCTTCTCGATGTTGGGCTCCTCGATGTCGAACTCGTCGACGATCTCGCCCACCAGCTCCTCGATGAGGTCCTCGAGGGTCACGAGGCCGGCGGTGCCGCCGTACTCGTCGACGACGATCGCGATGTGGAACTTCTCGCGCTGCATCTCGCGCATGAGTTCGCTCACCCGCTTGGTCTCGGGCACGAAGTGGGCCTCGCGGACGAGCGTGCGCACCTCGAGGTCGGCCTGGCCCTCGCGCTCGGCGCGCATGAGGTCCTTGGTGAAGACGACGCCGCAGATGTCGTCGATGCCCTGCTCGTAGACGGGGATGCGCGAGTAGCCCGCGGCCATCGCGACCTCCATCACGTCGCCGATGCGGTCCCTTCCCTCGACCGCCACCATGTCGGGTCGGGGCACCATCACCTCGCGGGCCACCGTGTCGCCGAACTCGATGATCGAGTGGATGAGCGCCCGCTCCTCCCGTTCGATGACGTCCTCCTGGAGAGCCACGTCGACGGTGGCGAGCAGCTCCTCCTCCGACACGAACGGTCCCTCCTTCAGGCCCTTGCCCGGGAGGATGACGTTCGAGAGGCCGATGAGCGCCCGGGCCAGCAGCCGCACGGGCGGGAAGTTGGCGATGGCCGCCACCACCGGCGCGGCGAGCAGCGCGGCTCGCTCGGTGTGCTGCACGGCCCACGTCTTGGGCGCCGCCTCGGCCAGCACGAAGATCACCGAGATCTCCAGGAAGGTGGCGACGGCCACGCCGACGGCCCCGTACTTGTCGAACACGAGCCCGACGAGGATCGACGCCACCACGTGGCACACGAGCACCAGCAGCAGGACCGGGTTGAGGAAGCGCTCGGGATGGTCGACCAGCCGGGCCAGCACGCCCGCCCCCCGTCGCCCCTCCTCCTGGAGCGTGAGCGCCTTCACGCGGTTGACGCGCGTGAGGCTCGTCTCGGCCATGGCGAGGAACCCCGCCAGCACGATGAGGCCGGCCACGGCGGCGAGGATGCCGACCTCGGTCCCACTCATCGGTGCACCATCGGCCGGAGGCCGATCCCTCTCAGAGCGTCGCCGACGGGTGCCTGGCCTCGCCTCGGCTGCGCTCCGGCTCGCCGTGGCAGGCAAGGAAGGGGCCCGGCTGTGCGGCAGCACAGCCGGGAGCGGGTCCCGGCCCGACAGGACCCGGCGACGTTCATTGTGGGGGCTCACCCCGCTTGGCGTGGAACTGCTCGAGCAGCTCGCGCTCGCGGCGTTCCATGGCCTCGGCCTCCGCCTCGTCGACGTGGTCCATCCCCATGAGGTGGAGGATGCCGTGCACGAGCAGCAGCGCCAGCTCGTCGTCGTAGGTGCCTGCGTGTGTGGGCGCGTTGCGGTCGGCCACGGCCGGGCAGATCACCACGTCGCCCAGCAGCACGGGCAGGTCGGCGGGCTCGGTGGACACGACCCCGGGGCCGCTGCCGCCGGAGTCGGGCGAGCGCCCGCCCTCTGTGGGCTCCTCGTCGATGGGGAAGGCGAGCACGTCGGTGGGGCCGTCCTTGCCGAGGAACCGCTTGTTGAGGTCGGCGATCGTCTCCTCGTCCACGTACAGCAGCGACAGCTCGGCATCCCCCCGCACGCCCTCGGCGTGGAGCACCCGCTCGGCCAGCGTGACCCAGCGAATGGTGTCGACCGGGTGCGACGACTGCTCGTCGGCGGCGAAGACCGTGACCCCCATGGCGACCCGGCTACGGCTTCATGCCCATCGACTGGGCGTGCTCGTAGGCGTTCACGATCTCCTGCACGATGCGATGGCGCACGACGTCCTTGGCACCGAGGCGAACGAAGGCCAGCCCGTCGATGCCGCTGAGGATCTGCTCGAGGTTGATGAGCCCCGACTTCCCGCCGTCGAGGTCGATCTGCGTGACGTCGCCGGTGACGACGGCCCTGGAGCCGAACCCGATGCGCGTGAGGAACATCTTCATCTGCTCGGGCGTCGTGTTCTGCGCCTCGTCGAGGATGATGAAGCTGCTGTTGAGCGTGCGCCCTCGCATGAACGCAAGCGGGGCGATCTCGATGGCAGCCCGCTCGATGAGGCGTGACACGGCCTCGGTGCCGAGCATGTCGAACAGCGCGTCGTACAGAGGCCGGAGGTAGGGGTCGACCTTGGCCATCATGTCGCCGGGCAGGAAGCCCAGTCGCTCCCCCGCCTCCACCGCGGGCCGCGTGAGGATGATGCGCTCCACCTGCTTGTCCTGGAGCGCCTGCACGGCGAGCGCCACGGCCAGGTACGACTTGCCGGTGCCCGCCGGGCCGATGCCGAAGGTGATGACGTTCTCGCGGATGGCGTCGACGTAGCGCTTCTGGCCGCTGGTCTTGGGGCGCACGCTGCGGCCCCGGGCCGAGCGCAGCACCTCGGCGCTGAGCACCTCGGACGGGCGCTCGTCGGCCTTCACCATGTCGATGGTGCGGGCCACGTTGGCGGGGTCGAGCGGGTGGCCCTGCTCGAGGAGGAGCCGCAGCTCGTCGAACAGCCGGGCGGCCCGCTCGACGTCGTGGCCGGTGACGGTGATCTCGTTGCCCCTGACGTGGATGTCGGTGCCCACGAACGCGTCTTCCACGAGGCGCAGCAACTCGTCTCGCTGGCCGAGCAACCCGGCCATGAGGTGGTTGGGGACGGAGACGGTTACCTGGGTGGCGGACACGGAGCGTTCGGTACCAGCGTACGTCAGCCCGGGGGCCAACCGAGGCGACGGCCGCCGATCACGTGGAGGTGCAGGTGCGGGACGCTGTTGAGCGCGTCCTCTCCCACGTTGAACACGAGGCGGTACCCCGAGCCGTCGATGCCCTCGGCGCGGGCCACCGCCTGCGCCGTGGCGAACACGTCGGCGAGGAGGCCCGCGTGCTCCGCGGTCAGCGAGGCGGCGTCGCGCACGTGTTCGCGCGGGATCACCAGGACGTGTATCGGAGCCTGCGGCTCGATGTCGCGGAACGCGTACGTGGTGTCGCTCGACAGGACCTCGTTGGACGGGATCTCGCCCGCGAGGATCCGGCAGAAGAGGCAGTCACTCATGGCGGCACGCGAACCTACTGCCCGTGGACGAGACCGACCGCCTGCTTGCCGACCTCGCGGCCTGGGACGCTGCCCGCGCCCGCCAGGACGAGGCCTGGCTCCGTCGACAGGCGGAGGAGGAAGCCCGCTTCACCGGCGTGGCGCTCGACCTGGCCGAGCAGGCCGACACCGTGACCGTGCTGAGCACGACGGGCCGTCGCCATCACGGTCGCATCGTGGCGGTCGCCGAGGACTTCCTCGCGATGCGCACGGCGGGCAGCGCGCCCGTGCTGCTGCCGTACACCGCGGTCGCTGCGGTGCGTCCTTCACCCGGGGGGACGACGACGGGCTCGTCGCGGGCGCCGTTGCTCGGGATGCGCTTCGTGCACGCGCTGGCGGGGATGGCCGCCGAGCGGCCGCGCATCGCCGTCGTGGTCCACGGCGGGGAGTCGACGAGCGGCGAGCTGCAGTCGGTCGGCGTGGACGTCCTCACGCTGCGGCTGGAGGGCGCCGTCGTCGTGCACATGCGCGTGGACGCGATCGCCGAGGTCACCGTCTTCGGCTGAGCCGCGGTTCCGGTCCCTCAGCCCTTGGACTCGGGATAGAGGTGGGCGAGCGTGCCGGGCTGGATGCGGGCGCTCTCGAGGAACGCCTCGACGTCCTCCTCCTTGATGCGGATGACGCGCCCGATCTTGTAGGCAGGCAGCCGGCCCTCGTCGACGAGCCGGTAGAGGGTGCGGAGCGTGACGCCGAGGCGCTCACTCGCCTCGGCCGTGCTCACCCAGCGGGCTCCGACCATGCGTGCAGCGTAGTCCTCTGCGTTCCCGTACCTCATGGCGTTCCGTGCTGCTACGGTCTGGCTGCATTTTCGCTGGGGGGGAATGTGCAGACGTTGGGGGAACAGCGCGCGACACCTGATCGGCCTGTCGCGGCCGCGGGACCTGTGATCCCACGACGCCGGCCGCTGCCCGGCACCCGCGCCGTGGTCGGCGGCTTCCTCGTCGCCGCCGCCGTCGTCGGCACGCTGGCCACCGTCGGAAGCGCCCGCCAGGACCGCCGCATCGCGTTGGTGGTGGCACGCCACGACCTCGCCGTCGGCCATCGCATCACCGCCGACGACCTCTCGACGGCCCGGCTCGATGCGCCGTCGTTCGTGCGCGCCCGCGCCTTCCGGTCGGCGACGGCGCTGGTGGGCGCCACGGTTTTGGGACCGATCGCCCGCGGCGAGCTCGTGCAGGCGAGCAGCGTCCGGCCGACGGGTGGGTCGCCACCCGGGCACCACGTCTCGTTCCCCGTCGAGTCGGCCCGTGCCGTCGACGGCTCGCTGCGAGACGGTGAGACGGTCGACGTCCTCGTGACGTACGGCCAAGGCGAGACGGCGAGCACCCGCGTCGTCGCCCGGGCCGCAAGGGTGGTCCGCGCCCGCACCCCGGGTGGGGTGCTCGGCGACGATCGCATGCAGGTGGTCACGCTCGCGCTGGCCACCGCCGAGGACGCGGCGGCCGTCGCCCACGCCGCCACGGCAGGAGAGGTCACCGTCGTGCGCGCCGGAGGCTGACATGTCGGAGCGGTACGTGTTGCTCGGCCTGGCCCGCGCCCGTTCGCCGTGGTTCCGCGAGCTGGCCCGGTCCGCCACGGCGGCCGCGCTGCCGGTCGAGTTCGTCAAGTGCGTGTCGGCGGAGGAGCTGCGGGCTCGGCTGGCGTCGGGCCGTGTGTTCTCCGCCGCCTTGGTCGACGGCGGCCTGCCCGCGCTCGACCGCGACCTCGCGGACGAGGCGGCCTCCCACGGCGTGCCCGTGGTGGTGGTGGACGACGACCGGTCGCGGCGCGACTGGGCCGCGATGGGAGTCGCGGCCGTCCTGCCCGCCGCGTTCGACCGGCGCACGCTGCTCGACGTGCTCGGCTCCTGCGCTCGTCCCGTCGAGCGGGCCGACGACGTGCCGGGGCCGCCCGAGCCGACCGCCACGCCTCAATGGCGAGGCAGCGTGGTCACGGTGTGCGGGTCCGGCGGCACCGGCGCGTCGACGGTGGCGGTCGCGCTGGCCCAGGGCCTGGCCCACGACGTGCGGGCGGGGGGCCCGGTCCTGTTGGCCGACCTCGCGCTCCACGCCGAACAGGCGATGCTCCACGACGCCCGCGACGTCGTTCCCAGCGTCCAGGAGCTGGTCGAGGCCCATCGCCTCGGACGACCGTCGGTCGAGGAGGTGCGCGCGCTCACCTTCGCCGTGCCCGAGCGCGGCTACCGACTGCTGCTGGGGCTGCGCCAGGCTCGGCTGTGGCCTGCGCTTCGGCCGCGCGCGGTGGAGGCGGCGTTCGACTCCGTACGGGCGGGCTGGCGCGTGGTCGTCTGCGACGCCGACGCCGACGTGGAGGGCGAGGACGACTGCGGTTCGGCCGACGTGGAAGACCGTCACGTGCTCGCTCGCACCGCCGTCCGCTCGAGCGACGTCGTGCTGGTGGTGGGCGTGCCCGGCATGAAGGGCGTCCACTCGCTGGCCCGCGTGCTGCACGAGCTGGAGGCCTTCGGCGTCCGTCCGGGCCGCCTGGTGCCGGTGGTGAACCGCGCGCCGCGCAATCGTCGTGCTCGCGCCGAGATCGTGCGCGCTCTCGATCGCAGCGCTGTCGTCTTCCTGCCCGAGCGGCGGGTGGACGAGGCGTTCCGCGACGGCGTGCGACTGCCCGCGTCGCTCACCGCGCCGCTCGTGGGCGCCTACCTGGCCGTGCGCGAACGCCAGGGACCGGTCGACGCGCCCACCGCGGGTCCGCTGCAACCCGGCTCGTTGGCGGTGTGGTCGTCGTGAGCGAGCGCCCGGTCCTGTCAGGCGTGGGCCCCCTCCCAGCCGTGGCGCCGCACGGCTGGGCCCCTCCCCGCCTGCCACCCGTCGCCCGAGCGCTGAAAGGAACCGGCCTACGGCCGGTGCTGTCTTCATGAGCGAGCCCGCACCCCTCGTCGAGATCGAGCGCCGTGTCCAGCAGCGGGCCAAGGAAGCGGCGCTCGACGTCACGTCGCCGGCGGGGGCCGCCGCGCTGCGCTCGATGGTCGAAGACGAGGTGGCCCGGTGGGCGCTCGACCACAAGCGGGGCCTGCGGCCGTTCCCGTTGGCCGACCCGCCGGTGGTGGTCGAGCGTGCCTACCGCAACCTCGCCGCGTACGGGCCACTCACGCCGCTTCTGGCCGACGACGACGTGTGGGAGATCTGCGTCAACGCCCCTGATGCGATCTTCGTGAAGCGCCACCGCGGCCCGTCCGGCTACCACGACGAGGTCTTCCACGACGACGATCACGTGGTCCGCACCATCACGCGGATGCTCGACGACGCCGGGCGGTCGCACCGGAAGTTCGACCCCGCCGACGGGTTGCAGGACGCCCAGCTCGACGACGGCGCCCGCCTGCACATCGTGCACGGCGACATCGCCCGCGACGGGCACGTGATCGTCAACATCAGGCGCTTCAACGGCGTGGCCTTCCGTTCGCTCGACGAGCTGGTGGCCCGCGACACGCTCGACCGCGTGGTGGCCGACTTCCTGCGGGCGGCCGTGCGGGCGCGGCTCTCGATCGTGTTCGCCGGGGCGCCGGGGTCGGGCAAGACGACGTTGCTCTCGTGCTGTGCAGCCGAGCTCGATCCCTCCCTGCGCGTGGTGATCGCCGAAGAGGTCTTCGAAGTCGACGTGCCGCTTCCGAACGTGGCCCAGCTCCAGACCCGGCCCGCTCGCAAGGACCGGCCCGAGGTCGACCTGCGGCGGCTCGTTGCCGGCTTCCTGCGGATGGCACCCGATGTCGCGATCGTCGGAGAGGTGCGCGACCGGGAGGCGCTGCCGCTCCTCCTGACGCTCTCGTCCGGCGTCAAGGGCTTCACCACCATCCACGCGGGCTCGGCGCGCCAGGCGCTCAGTCGACTGCGCTTCGTCTGCCAGCTGGCGGAGACGTCGAGCGACCTGTCGCTGTCGGCGCTCAACACCCTCGTGAGCGAGGCCGTCGACCTCGTGGTGCACTGCGCCCGCGTCGGCGACCGCGTGCAGGTGGCAGAGGTCGTCGCCGTCGAGGACCCGCACGGGCCTCTCGACTCGCCCACGTTCACCGTCACCGACGTGTTCCGCCGCGTCCGCCACGACGCCCCTCTGCGGTGGACCGGGAACGTGCCCGTGCGGGTGGCGCGAGCGTTGGAGGCGGCAGGGTTCGACGTACGCCAATTGGTCGGCGGGGCGAGCGAGGCACGGCGATGACCGCCTCGTTGCTCGCTCTGGCCGCGGGCATCGGCACGTACCTCCTCTGGACGGCGCTTGCCTTCGGGTGGCGCGGCATCGGGCCGCGCGTGGCCCTCAGGATCGCGGTGCCGCGTGACGTCGTGGCCACCGCGTCCGTCCTCTTCGTGGTGGGCGCCGCACTCGGCTTCGCCCTGTTCGGAGGCGCCCTGCCACCGGCGGCGGCAGGCGCGTTCGCCGCCTCTTTCCCGTTCGCGGCACGGCGACATCGGGCCGAGGCCCGCAGGGCGGCGGCGCGTGACGCGTGGCCTCGGATGATCGAAGACATGCGCCTGCAGGTGGGCGCGCTCGGGCGCTCGGTCCCGCAGGCGTTGTTCGCGGTGGGCCGCAGCGCGCCGTCCGCCATGCAGCCCGCGTTCGCGGCGGCGGAACGGCACTGGCTGGTGACGACCGACTTCGCCCGGACCGTCTCGCTGTTGCAGGCCGAGCTCGACGATGCGACGGCCGACGCCGTGCTGGAGACGTTGCTCGTCGCCCACGAGGTGGGCGGCACGAGCGTCGATGCGCGGCTGGCGGCGTTGGCCGAGGACCGCCACGAGGACCTGCGCGGCCGGAAGGACGCCCAGGCCAAGCGGGCAGGGGTGCGCTTCGCTCGACGGTTCGTCCTGCTGGTCCCGCTTGGCATGGCGTTGGCCGGGCTGTCGATCGGCACCGGACGGGATGCATACGCCACCTCCGGAGGCCAGGCCGCGGTGGCCGCGGGCATCGGGATGGTGGCGGCGTGCTGGGCGTGGGCGGGGCGCCTCATGCGGCTGCCCGAGGAGCGACGGGTGTTCCGCCGATGACGCGAGCGTTCGTGGGCTGGGGGCTGCTGCTGTGGGCAGGCACCACGCTGGTGCTCGGCGAGGTGCGAGCGGTCGCCCGCCCGTCGTTGGCGGAGCGGCTGCGGCCGTATGCGCCCGGTGGCGTCGCACGGCATGCGCCGGCGTTGCTTTCGGTGGAGTCCTTCCGCGACGTCCTCGGCCCACTGGCCGGCGCGTGGGGCTCGCGGCTGGCGCGGCTGTTCGGCGTCCACGAGGACGCCGCGGCCCGGCTGGCTCGGGTGCACTCCCCTCTCGACGTCACCGGCTTCCGCGTGCGCCAGCTCGGCGCGTCGGCCGTGGCGCTCGCCGTCGCCGCCGGGCCCGCCGCCGCGCTCTGGCACGCGCCGCTCGTCGCCGCCTTCGTGACGGCGGGGGCGCCGCTCCTCGCCTTCCTGGTGGTCGAGCAGCGGCTGGCGGTCGCCTCGGCGCGGCGACAGGAGCGGCTGCTGCTCGAGCTGCCGGTGGTGGCCGAGCAGCTCGGCATGCTGTTGGGTGCGGGCTACTCGCTGGGAGCGGCCGTCAACCGGCTGGCGGCGCGCGGGAGCGGGACGACGGCCGACGATTTGCGGCGGGTGGCGGTGCGCCTGCGTCACGGCGTCGACGTGGAGCAGGCGCTGCGCGAGTGGGCCGCGACCGCGGACGTGCCCGCGCTCGACCGGCTGGTGTCGGTCCTGGCGCGCAATCGCGAGGCGGGCGATCTCGGTCGCCTCGTCTCCGAGGAGGCGCGCGCCGTTCGCCAGGAGGTCCACCGTCGCACGATCGCGGTGATGGAGCGTCGGGCCCAGCAGGTCTGGGTGCCCGTAACCGTCGCCACGCTCGTGCCCGGTGTGCTGTTCCTGGCCATCCCGTTCGTCGAGGCCCTGCGACTGTTCTCGGGGCCCTGAGACAAGGAGCACCTGCGGTGAGGGAGGCCCTGCTGCGGCTGTACGTCGTGCAACAGAGCGCTCGGGTGGCCACGGCCGCTCGGCTGGCGCGGACCGAGGGCGGCGAGGGGGTGATCTCCGCCGCCATCGCCGTCCTCGTGATGGCGTTCCTGGGCGTGGTGCTGTGGCAGCTGTTCGGCGACACGCTGCGGAGGGCCAACAGTGACGTCAACGAACGACTCGGCGAGCTCCGCTGACGGCACCGGCCTCGTCGGCACGGTCGTCGGCGGCTTCGTCTTCCTGACGTTCCTGTTCTTCGCCGCCCAGGTGATGCTCGGGCTGTACGCCACCTCCGTGGTGACGGCAGTCGCCTACGACGCGGCCAAGGCCGTGGCGGGCGCCGATGCCGGGGGCACCACGGAGGCGCGGCGGTCCGCCGAGGCCGCCGCCCGCCGGGCGCTCGGCCGCCTGGGCGACGACGCCGAGCTGTCCTGGGGGCGCGAGGGCGACGACGTCGTGCTGCGCGTGCGGGCCCGGCGCCCGTCCGTGCTCGGCGACGTGGTGCGGACCGTGCGGGTGCGGCTGGAGGCCGTCCGGTGAGGCGTTCGCAGGAGGGACAGGTGGCGGGGCTCGAAGGCCTGCTGTTCGGCGTGCTGCTGTTCGTGTTCGGGACGCTGCTCCTCGTCAACGCATGGGCGGTCGTCGACGCCAAGCTGGCCGCCTCGGCGGCCGCCCGCGAGGCGACGCGATCGTTCGTCGAAGCCGGCTCCACCGACCGTGCGCGGGCCGAGGCCGAGGCGGCCGGGCGGCGAGCCTTCGCCGGGTACGGCCGCACGCTCGACCGTGCCGACGTGCGCCTCCTCGAAGGCGCGCTCGCGCGCTGCGCTCGCGTCACGTTCGAGGCGGCCTACCGGCTCCCCGCCCTCCGGGTGCCCGTCCTCGGCGGCCTCGGCTCGGGATTCCGCGTGGCCGCTCGGCACTCCGAGGTCGTCGACCCGCATCGCAGCGGCCTCCCGGGGGAGGGCGACTGTGCGGGCTGAACGGGGCGCCGAACGTGGCAGCGCGCTCGCGCTCGTGCCTGCGGGCGTGCTCGTCCTCGTCGTGCTGGGCGCACTCGCCGTCGACGCCGCGCTCGCCTTCCTCGGACAGCGAGCGCTCACCGACGCCGCCGCCGCGGCAGCCAACGACGCCGCCGCGGTGGGCATGTCCGACGCCGCCTTCTACGGCGAGGCGACCGGGCCGATCGTGCTCGATCCCGTGGCCGCCCGGCGGGCCGCCGTCACCGCGGTGGCGGCCCGGGGGTTGCGCGGCGTGCACGTCACCAGGCACGTGGTGGAGGTGCAAGGGGACCAGGTGTGCGTCCGCCTCACCGGCCGGGTGCCGTACCTCTTCTCCCCGCTGGTGCCGGGCGTGCCTCGGGCCGCGCACGTCCACGGGCGCGCCGTCGCCACCGCGGCTCGAGGCAGCGCCCCTGTGCGGAGCGCCTCCATTGTCTGTTGACGTGTTGGATGTCGTTTCATGTATATTCGCGGCATGGCGTTCCGACCGCTCGACCAACGTGCCCCCCTGGGCAGCGTGGATGCGGCTGCCGTGGGCGCGGCGCTGGCGTCGGCGGTCGCCGAGCTGCACGCGGGGGGCTTCGTGCACGGGGGCCTCGCTCCCGACCGGGTGCTGGTCGACGAGGGCGGCGTGGTGTCCCTGCTGCCCGCCGCCGATCCCGCCCCCGTCGGCACCCGCCCCGCCGACGACCTGCCTGCGCTCGGCACGGTGCTCGCCTGGCTGGCGACACGGGCGCCCGACCGACCGCCACCGTCGGAGCCCGGGCTCCTGCGACTCCCCGAGGCGGGCGCGGTGCTCACCGAGGTGGCCCGGCGCCTCCAAGCCCCCGACGCCGCCGACCGGCCGTCCGCCGGGCAGGTGGCCGAGTTGCTCCACCGATCCCTGGCGGGCGCGCCGCCCGCTCCTACCGGTTCACGTGGCCGGGCGGCGGCGAACGGCGGGCGAGGACGACTGTCCGGCCGTCGCCGCCGGCTGGCCCTCGGATCGATGGTGGCCGTCGGCTTGGTCGGAGCAGCGGCCGGTCCTGCCCGGTGCACGGCCTCCTCGCCGGCCTCGCCCGGCGACCCGGGGCCCGGCGAGGCGCGTGCCCGATGGGCCGACGGCGTGCTGACCCTGCACGGCCGCCGCTACGCCGTGGGCGGGCCCGGCGACCACGTGCTCGTCGACCGCTGGGAGTGCGGCCCGTCGGCCGTCGCCCTGCTGCAAGGGGCCACCGGGCACGTCGTGGCCTTCGACCGGCTTCCCGACCACGGCGAGCACAGCGTCGGTCGTCTGCTGGCGCGCGTCCCGGGCGCGGTGCGGCTCGAAGCCCGCCACAGGCCCGACGGCTGTACCGCCCTCGCCGTCGTCCCCCACGACGGCCCTCCGATCCCCGTGCCGTGGGAGGAAGCCTCGTGAGCCGCCCGTCCGTCCGTCTCCTTCTCTTCCTGGCAGGTCTCCTGCCCGCGTTGACGCTGCTGCACGGAGCGGATGCCCCGGCAGGCGGGTCGCTGTCCCCCTCCGAGCCCGCCGCCCTGCTGTTCACCCCGGCCCGGTGGGTCGCCTTGGCCACGGGCTGGTACCTGGTCGCCACCACCCTGGTCGGCGTCCTGGCTCGGTTGGGCCGGCTGCGATCGCTCGTCCGTCTGGCCGATCGGATCACCGTGCCCGCCGTGCGCCGGCTGCTCGACGCCTCGCTGGGGCTGTCCGTGCTCGTTGCCTCGGTCGCGGTCACCTCCCCGGCGTCGGCCGACCGGGGGCCCGTAGGCGAGGAGGCCCCACCTCCCACCATGCTGCGGCTCCCCGACGACCCCGCCGACCGACCTCCGCCGCCCTCCGACCCGCCCACGTCGGTCGATCCCGGTCCCGAGCCCGACCTGCCCGCCGCCGAGCCGACCACCTCTTGGTCGGCGCCCGCGGTCGAGGTGCCGGCCTCCACCACGAGCCCGACGAACACCACGACACCGGCACCGTCGACCACGACCACCACGACCGGCCCACCGACGCCGACCACCACCACTTCCGCAGCCGGGGCGATCGTCACCAGCCCGGCGCACGGCCCGTCGCCGGGTTTACGGGCGGAGCCGGACGGCCCCCCGCCGGCTCCGCCCCCCGGCGGCGACACCTGGACGGTGGAACGAGGCGACCACTTCTGGTCGATCGCCGAACGGGTGCTGACGGACGCATGGCAGCGCCCGCCCACCGACGCCGAGACCGATCCCTACTGGCGGGTTCTGGTCGAAGCCAACCGAGACCGGTTGGCCGACCGCGACAACCCCGACCTGCTGTTCGCGGGCCAGGTCCTCGCCGTGCCTGCCCCGCCCACGCGGGCACCCCCTTGACCGCTACGCCGTGGGCGTCAGGGCGCGCTCCCAGCCCGGGTCGACGGGCCCCACGCCCCCGCCGAGGTCGACGCCCGCGGCGATCGCCTTCTCGATGAACCGCTTGGCCGCCACGCAGGCGTCGGCGGGTTCCATGCCGCGCGCCAGCTCGGCGGTCACGGCGGCCGAGAGCACGCACCCCGTCCCGTGGGTGTGGCGACCGGCGATGCGACTGCCTTCGAGCCAGCGCACCTCGCCGTCCACGACGAGGCAGTCGGGCGACTCGTCGCCCCCCAGGTGGCCGCCCTTCACCAGGACGACGGCCGGCCCGAGCGCGGCCAGCGTGCGGGCGGCCGCCTCCATGCCGGCGCGGCCGTCGATGGCACCGCCCGCCAACGCCGCCGCCTCCGGCAGGTTGGGGGTCACCACGGTGGCGAGCGGGAGGAGCTCCTCGCGGAGCGCGCCCACGGCGTCGTCGGCCAGCAGGGTGTCGCCGTGCTTCGAGACGAACACCGGGTCGACCACGAGGTTGCCCACACCGAGGTCGCGCACGGCACCGGCCACCGTGGCCACCAGCTCGGCCGTGGCCAGCATCCCGGTCTTGGCCGCGTCGAGGCCGATGTCGGTGGCCACGCTCTCCACCTGGGCGCGCACCAGTGCGGGCGACAGCGGCTCGAAGCCCTGCACGCCGAGGGTGTTCTGGGCGGTCACGGCCACCACGGCCACGGTGCCCCACACGCCGTGGGCCTCGAACGTCTTGAGGTCGGCTGTGATCCCGGCGCCGCCCCCCGAGTCGGAGCCTGCGATCGTCATGGCCACGGGCCGCTTCGCCATCATGGGCCGATCCTGCCGGCCTGCCCGAAGCGATGCTCCCACCCCACAGCCGGCAGCGGCTGCCCGGCCAGAAGGCGCACGGCCGCGTCGGCCACGCACAGCCCGATGCGCTCGGGCACGGCCAAGCCCGCCTCCGCGAACGTCTCGGCCACCCGCTCCACATCGGGCGCGGTGAAGACGAGCTCGTAGTCCTCCCCGCCCCCGAGCGCCTGCTCCAGCGACGCGCCCTCCGCCACCGGCACGTGCGTGAGCTCCACGCCCACCCCGCCGGCGTCCAGCACGTGGCCGAGGTCGGCCGCCAGGCCGTCCGAGACGTCGATCATGGCCGTGGCGCCCGCCTCCCGCGCCGCCCGTCCCTCGGCAACCCGCGCCTGCGGGCGGGCCCGCCACCCTGTGGCCGCTGCACCGCCCACCGGTCCGGTCACGAAGACGGCGTCCCCCGCCCCTGCTCCCGACCGCAGCACGGGCACGCCGTCGCACCGGCCCACCACGGCCACGGCGACCACCAGCTCGGGGGCGTTGGTCAGGTCGCCGCCGACAACCTCGCAGTCGAACGCCGTCGCCGCCTGGTGCACGCCCCGGTGCAGCAGCTCGACGTCGACGGTGGGCGGGCCCGCCACGGTGACGAGCAGCCACCGGGGCGTGCCGCCCATGGCGGCCACGTCGCTCACGTTGGCGACCACCGCCTTCCACCCGAGGTCCTGCACGTCGTCGCCGTGCACGCCCCGCACGACCGCGTCGGCGGCGAGCAACAGGCCGTCGTCGACCACCGCGCAGTCGTCGCCGATGGCGGGGAAGAGGCGGCGCAGCTGCTCGATGGCTGCGAACTCACCGCCTCCGGTAACGTCCACGGCCCGAGCGTAGGAGGTCGCTGGTGCAAGGCGTGATCAAGTCGTACGACCCCGGCACGAGGATCGGCGTGTTGGTGGGCGACACCGATCGGGCCGAGTACGACCTGGCGCCCGACGCCCTGGACGGCTCGGTGTTCCGAATGCTGCGCCAAGGCCAGCGCGTGGTGTTCGAGCTCGACGCCGAGGGCCGGGCCACCCGCCTGCGCCTGGGCTCCGAAGTCGACATGGGGTCGCCCGGCACCCCGCCGCCGCCCGGCGCCTGACCTGTCCCGATTGGGCCGGGGTACGCCTCGGAACCTACGCTTTCCGGAAGGTCTGCGGACGGACAGGACAAACAGGAAGGCGCGTCAACGGTGACGATCCCGACCACGAACGAGAAGCTCCTCCGCTGGGTGGAGGAGATCGCAGCGCTCACGGCGCCCGACAGGGTCGAGTGGTGCGACGGATCGGCCGAGGAGTACGACCGCCTGTGCGGGCTGCTCGTGGAGAGCGGCACGTTCACCCGCCTGTCCGACGCCAAGCGGCCGAACAGCTACTGGGCCCACTCCGATCCCGGCGACGTCGCCCGAGTCGAGAGCCGCACCTACATCTGCTCGCAGTCGCCGGACGACGCGGGCCCCACAAACAACTGGCGCGACCCCGTCGACATGAAGGCCACCATGACCGGCCTGTACCGCGGGTGCATGAAGGGCCGCACGATGTACGTCGTGCCCTTCTCGATGGGCCCGCTGGGCTCGCGCATCGCCCACATCGGCGTGCAGCTGACCGACTCGCCGTACGTCGCCGTCAGCATGCGGATCATGACCCGCATGGGCCGGGGCGCGTTGGAGGTGCTCGGGCCCGACGGCGACTTCGTGCCGTGCTTGCACTCGGTCGGCGCCCCGCTGGAGCCGGGCCAGGTCGACGTGCCGTGGCCCTGCGACCCCGACAACACGACCATCGCCCACTTCCCGGAGACGCGGGAGATCTGGTCGTACGGGTCGGGCTACGGCGGCAACGCCCTGCTCGGCAAGAAGTGCTTCGCCCTGCGCATCGCCTCGGTCATGGCGCGCGACGACGGGTGGCTGGCCGAGCACATGCTCATCCTCAAGCTCACCTCGCCCGAGGGCGAGACCCGCTACGTCACCGGGGCGTTCCCCTCCGCGTGCGGCAAGACCAACCTGGCCATGCTCATCCCCACCCTGCCCGGGTGGAAGGTGGAGACGGTCGGCGACGACATCTGTTGGATGAAGTTCGGCCCCGACGGGCGGCTCTACGCCATCAACCCCGAGGCCGGCTTCTTCGGCGTGGCGCCGGGCACCAACACCAAGACCAACCCCAACGCCATGCTCACGCTCGACGCCAACTGCATCTTCACCAACACGGCGCTCACCGACGACGGCGACGTGTGGTGGGAGGGCATGACCGACGAGCCGCCTGCCCACCTCACCGACTGGCGGGGCGAGGACTGGACGCCCGCGAAGGGCACCCCGGCCGCCCACCCCAACGCCCGCTTCACCGCCCCGGCCGCGCAGGACCCCGCCATCGCCCCCGAGTGGGAGGACCCCGCGGGCGTGCCCATCGACGCCATCCTCTTCGGCGGCCGCCGCTCCTCGGTGGTGCCGCTCATCCACGAGGCCTTCGACTGGGAGCACGGTGTGTTCCTCGGCTCGATCATGGCCTCGGAGACCACCGCGGCCGCGGAGGGCCCTACCCGCCTGCGCCGCGACCCCTTCGCCATGCTGCCGTTCTGCGGCTACAACATGGCCGACTACTTCGCCCACTGGCTCTCGATCGGCGAGCGCACCGACCCCGAGAAGCTGCCCCGCATCTTCTACGTCAACTGGTTCCGCAAGGACGACAACGGCAAGTGGCTGTGGCCCGGCTACGGCGAGAACAGCCGAGTGCTGGAGTGGGTGTTCGAGCGGTGCGCGGGGCGCGGCGAGGCAACGGAGACGGCGATCGGCTGGGTGCCCGCTCCCGGCGCCATCGACACCGAGGGCCTCGACGTGCCCGACGACGACATGGCCGAGCTGCTGCGGGTCGACGTGGAGGAGTGGCGGGGCGAGATCCCGTCCATCCAGGAGCACTACGCCCAGTTCGGCGACCGGCTCCCCGACGCCCTCACCGACGAGCTTCAGGCCTTGGAGAAGCGCCTCTCCAACTGACGGGGCGCCTGCTCCCGGTTCTGGTGGGAGGAATCGGCCGCCGGCGACCGATTCCTCCCACCAGAACGCAGGGCCCGGCGACCGTTCACGGTGTGCAGGCTACGATCCCGCCCGTCCCGGAACGATCGAGGAGGCGGGTGCCAGTGGCCGTCAGCGCGTATGTGCTCATCCAGACCGAGGTCGGCAAGGCCGCCCAGGTGGCGCAGGAGGTGGCCAACATCTCCGGTGTGGTGTCGGCCGAGGACGTGACCGGGCCCTACGACGTGATCGTGCGAGCCGAGGCCGAGTCGGTCGACGAGCTGGGGCGCATGGTCGTGAGCAAGGTGCAGCTGATCGACGGGATCACCCGCACCCTCACCTGCCCGGTGGTGCACCTCTAGCGGGAGCCGACGAGCAGGGCTCGGATGCCGAGCCCCATCACGAACAGCCCGCCGCCGCCGTACAGCAGGTAGAGGCGGTGCCGCATCTGCTGCCGGTACGAGTACACGATGCCGATGGCGATGATCGCCACGAACCCGTAGAAGAGGTGGAACTGCGGGGGCTCGATGTCGTCCACGTTCATCACCGCCACCCCCAGAGCGACCTGGACGACCACGGCTGCCTCGGCCACGAAGGTGAACCACCACAGGGCCCGCGTGCGCAGAGCGGGCAGCCGGTGCGCACCGAGCGCCCACAGGCCCGCCAGTCCGTTGCCGACGATGACGACCCAGGCCCAGGCCGTGTGGATGTCGAGGAGCACTACTCGGTGGTGGCAGCGGCGCCCGCAGGCATGTTCTCGGCGAACTTCTTCTCCGCCTCGCGTTGGGCCTGGGCGGCGATGTCGACGAGGTCGGCGATCTCCTCTTCGGTGAACCCCGCCATGGCCCGGAACCGCCGGGCCAGGTGGACGGCGTTGTCCTCGGTCTCGCCCCGGAAGCCGCCGAAGCTGAACAGCTTGTCGACGGTGCGCTGGAACTCGAGAGCCTGCGCCCGTCGCTCGGGGTCGTCTTCGGTGAGCCGCCGCAGCCAGTCGGACCCCATCTTCACGTGCGTGACCTCGTCGGCCAGCATCCAGTCTTCGCACGCGGCGAGCACGGGGTCGGACGTGGCCGTGCCGTAGTCGCGCATGGTGTTGAAGACGTCGATGGCCAGTCCCTCGAGGGCCCGGTTGACGCCGGTGAGGCGCAGCACGGGGTCGGCGTTGCAGGCGGCTTCGAAGAGCATCGTCTGCTCGGCAAACTCCCCGATCTCGGTGCCCATGTGCTCGTTGAGCTTCACGCTGATCTCGACGTGGCGGGCCTCGTCCCAGCACTGGCGCGCCATGTCGAGCTTGAGCTGGAAGGGGACGCCGTCCTCGAAGTCGTAGCAGGTGCGGCCGGCGCCCTCGAGGGCCTGGATCTCGCCCACGAAGATGGCGTGCATCAGCTGGCGGGCGGCGTCGGGTGAGTCGGGGTCGCTGGGCTTGAAGGCGTTCTCGCGCTTGCCCATGTTGGCCCGACGCGGGTCGAACACGAGCGTCTCGATGGGGATGCGCTGGAACCGCTCGTCGCGTGCGAGGTCGTCGACCGTGAGCATCCGCTTCACGGGACGGCATGCTACTCCCATGTCGAGCTGCGTGATCTGCGAGCGGGAGACGGCGGAGGAGGAGCCGCCGGGCGGCTGGGTGCTGCGCACCGACCTGTGGTCGGCGTGCGTGGGCCCCGACTTCGAGGTGCCCGGATGGCTGTTCCTCGAGCTGCGTCGCCACGCCGACGGGCCCATGAACCTGGAGGACGCCGAGGCGGGCGAGCTGGGCGTGCTGCTGGCCCGGCTCACGGCCGGCATCCAGGCCGCCACCGGGGCCGAGAAGGTGTACGTGGTCGCCTACGGCGAGCTGTTCCCGCACTTCCACCTGCTGCTCATGCCGCGCCTGCCCTTCGCCCCCGACGACGAGCGCGGCCCCGCGCTGTTCCTGAAGCGGGCCGAGCTCGTCGACCGGCAGGGCGCCTACGAGACGGCGGCCCGGGTGTGCGCGGCAGTGAGCGCGATGCCCTAGACGGGCTCGCGGGGGTCGGGGTCGACGAGGGCGGTCGTGGGGGTCCACGACAGCTCGCCCGACTCCATCAGCTCCCGCACCGCGGGCACCGGGTCGGGATCGGCGAAGAAACGCTTGTCGCCGTAGTCGGCAGGGCGGCCGGTGGCGTCGAGCGCCCACCACGACGCCTCCAGCGCGATCCCGTGCGGGTCGGTGAAGTAGATCGAGCGCACGATCTCGTGGTCGACCAGCTCGGTCACCTCACAGCCCGCCGCCGCCAACCGCTTCCGCAGCGCGTCGAGCGCCTCCTCGTCGGGCAGGTTGAACGAGATGTGGTCCATCTGCACCGGCCCGGGCACCGGCGTGCCCGCCGCCTTGCGCATGGTGGGTGCGCCCTTCCACTCGAAGAACGCCACCGTGTTCTCCGGGCCGATCTCGAAGAAGTAGTGGCGCATGGGGCCGGCCATCACGGTGGCCACCAGCCGCATCCCGAGCACGCCGTGGTAGAAGCGCACGGTGGCGTCCATGTCGGGGGTGACGAGGGCGAGGTGGTTCACGCCGCGCCAGCGGGGCGTCTCGGTCATGACCCCACCGTATGCCTAGAACGCCGCCTGCAGGATCGCGAGGGCCTCGGCCTCCGACACCGGCCTCGGGTTGGCCTGCACGTTGCGATTGCCCTGCGACAGCCGGGCCACCGCCTCCACGTCGTCCGCGGTGACGCCGCACTCCGACAGCCGGCCCGGCAGCCCGATCCGCTCGCGCAACCGGTCGACGGCGCCCGCCGGGTCGTCGGGGTCGCCCAGCGCCCGCCCGATGCGCCAGGCGGCGGCACCCACCGACTCCACGTTGAACCGCAGCGCGTGCGCCAGCACCACCGCGTTGGCGAGCCCGTGGGGGATGCCCGTGCGCCCGCCCAGGAGCTGCGACAGGCCGTGGTGCACGCCCATGCTCGCGTTCTGCAGGCAGCGGCCCCCGAGCACGGCCCCCGCCAGCATGCTGCTGCGGGCGCCCAGGTCGGCGGGGTCGTCGACCACTTGGGGCAGGGCGGCGGCGATCCGCTCCACGGCGGCCAGCGCCACCGCCTCCGCCTCCGGCGTGCGGGCGGGCGAGTACGCGCACTCCACGCCGTGGGCCAAGGCGTTCATCCCGGTCTCGGCGCTCACCTGCGGCGGCGTGCCCAACGTCAGCACCGGGTCGTACACCGCCGCCACCGGGGCCAGCGTCGGCCCACCTGCTCCGCTCTTGCGGCGGGCCGCCTCGTCGGTCATGCCGAAGAACGGCGTGAGCTCGGCACCCGAGTAGGTGGTGGGCACCGACACGTGCGGGAGCACCGAGCCCCGCTGCTGCTCCACGAAGAAGCACACCGCCTTGCCCAGGTCGGCGCACGACCCGCCGCCGAACGACACCACGCCGTCGACTCCGTCGCCCACCGCCTGCGCCACGGCCGCCTCCACCGCCGAAGTGGGGACGTGCGACCGCACGCCGTCGAACGTCGAGGCCCGCAGCCGCCCCAACCGGGCGACCACCCGCTCCCCCGCCTCCGAGCCCAACCGGCCCTCGGTCGTCACCAGCAGCGCCCGCCGCATGCCTGCGTCGCGCACCACCTCGTCCAAGGCGTCGACGGCGTCGGGGCCGAAGTGGATGCGCTGGGCGTAGCCGGTGTGCGTCCACTGCACGCCCACGGCTAGCCCACCTCGACGACGAACCGGCCGCAGTGCTCCGGGAGGCAGTCGGCCCCCGTCGCCACGCGGATGGCGACGAAGTGGGTGAACACCACGGCGTCGCCCTCGATGCGGGCCAACGCCTCCCGTACCGACTTCGCCCAGGCGGACGTGGCGCCGTCCCAGGCGTCGGGCGGCGCGGCCAGCAGCCGCTCCAGCCACGCCCGCGGATCGGCCACGTCCGACGGGATCGGCACCTCGCCCACCGCGGGCTCCACGCGCGCCACCACGCCCCAACGCCGCTCCAGCGGCGCCGCCGTGTCCCGCGTGCGCCGGGCCGGGCTCACCACGATCGGCAGCGGCCCCAGCGGCGCCAGCTCTTCGGCACACGCCTCGGCCTGGGCGCGCCCCCGCTCGCTCAAGCCGGGATCGCCCAGCTCGCCCCACGCGTTGGTGGGCTCGCCGTGGCGAACCAGGATCAGCCGCGGCACTACAGGCCGCCGAAGAGGTCGCTCTCGGCCGTGCCCGGCGCCGCGCCCCGCAGGATGTAGGCCTCGGTGCCCCACACGGCGTTGAACGCCTGCTCCGGCATGCTCAGGAAGAACGATGTCTCGGCGATCTGGCTGGCATGGGCGGCCATCGCCCGCCGCTTCTGCTCGATGAACGGGAGCACGTCGACACGGGTGGTGATGAGGTGCGACGGCTTCCCCATGTCGAAGTCCTCGGGGTCGCCGTCGGGCAGCGAGGGCAGCCCGAGCTCCTTGGCCCGACGCAACAGGCCGACGAGGTGGTCGCGGTCCAGCGTGGCCTCGTACACCTTGCGGGTGCCGGCCAGCTCGGCCGCCCGCAGCCCCACCCGGTGCACCTGGATGTGGTCGGGATGGCCGTAGCCGCCGTTGTCGTCGTAGGCCGTGAGGACGTCGGCCCGCTCCTCCACCAGGATCTCGGCCAGCCGCTTGGCCGCCTCGTCGACGTCGGCCTGCCAGAAGGAATCGAGGTCGTCGTTGGTGGGCGTGCCTGCCATGCCCGAGTCGCGGTAGCCCAGGAACTCGTGGCGGGCCACGCCCAGGATCGAGCAGGCCTCGGCCAGCTCCTGCTCGCGCCGCTGCCACAGCTCCTCGCCGGGGTCGAGGAACCCCTCTTCCACCTCGCCCAGCTCCCCACGCGTGGCGCACACCAGCACCACCCGGTGGCCCTCGGCAGCAGCCTTGGCCATCGTGCCCCCGGTGGCGATCGCCTCGTCGTCGGGGTGGGCGTGGAAGAAGACGGCCGTGGCCACGGCTAGCGCACCGCCCCGGTCTCGCGCAGCTTGGCGATCTCGTCGGCCGAGAAGCCCCAGTCGCCCAGCGCCTGGTCGGTGTGCTGCCCGGGCCACGCGGGCGGGCGGGCGATCGCCCCGGGCGTGCGCGAGAAGCGCGGGGCGGGCGCGGGCTGCACCACGTCGGCTACCTCGGTGAACGTGCCCCGGGCCACGTTGTGCGGGTGCCCGGGCGCCTCCGAGAGCGACAGCACCGGGGCGAAGCATACGTCGGTGTGCTCCATCAGCGCACACCACTCGTCGCGGGACTTCGTGCGGAAGACCGCCGCCACCCGCTCCTTGAGCTCGGGCCAGCGATCGCGGTCGAGCTGCGCGTCGAACGCCTCGTCGTCGAGCCCGGCCAACCGGCGCAGCTCGGCGTAGAACTGCGGCTCGATCGACCCGACCGAGATGTACTCGCCGTCGGCGCACTCGTAGGTGTCGTAGAAGTGGGCGCCGGTGTCGAGCAGGTTGCGGCCGCGCTCCTCCGTCCACGCACCGATGGACGACATGGCGTGGAACATCGTCGTGAGCACGGCGGCGCCGTCGACCATGGCGGCATCGACCACCTGCCCGTGCCCCGACCGGCTCGTCTCCACCAGCGCGCACGCCACGCCGAACGCCAGCAGCAGCCCGCCCCCGCCGAAGTCGCCCACCAGGTTGAGCGGCGGCACCGGCGGGCCGCCCGCCCGCCCGATGGGATGGAGGGCGCCCGCCAGCGCGATGTAGTTGATGTCGTGGCCCGCCGCCTGGGCGTACGGCCCCTCCTGTCCCCAGCCGGTCATGCGGCCGTACACCAGCTTCGGGTTGCGGGCCATGCACTCGTCGGGGCCGATGCCGAGGCGCTCGGCCACGCCGGGCCGGAAGCCCTCGATGAGGGCATCGGCTCGCTCCACCAGGCGCAGCACGGCCTCGGCGCCGTCGGGGTTCTTCAGGTCGACGCCGATCGAACGGCGTCCGCGGTTCAACAGGTCCCAGCTCGGTGAGTCGTCGACGGGCGTGCGCACCGACTGCGCCCGGTCGACGCGCAGCACCTCGGCGCCCATGTCGGCCAGCATCATCGCCGCGAAGGGGCCGGGGCCGATGCCGGCGATCTCCACGACACGCACACCTTGCAAGGGGCCGCTCATGATGGGCGATGTTAGGGTCCGCCGCGTATGACTGCCTACGGCGTGCACACGGGCCTTCAGCACACCACCGTGGCCGAACTGCGGTCGCTGTGGCGGCACATCGAGGACCTCGGCTTCGACTGGATCTCGATCTGGGACCACTTCTACGCCGCCGACATGACGGGCCACGCCAACTGCCTCGAAGCAGTGGCGGCGCACGCGGCGCTGGCCTGCAGCACCACACGGGTGCGGTGCGGCTCGCTCGTGTACTGCGCCGGGTACCGCCACCCGGCCGTGCTGGCCAAGGCGATCACCACGATCGACCACCTCTCGGGCGGGCGCGTCGACGTGGGGCTGGGCGCCGGGTGGAGCGAAGTCGAGTACCGCGCCTACGGCATCCCGTTCCCCTCTGTCGGCGCGCGCATGGACCTGTTGGAGGAGGCGGCCACCTGCGTGCGGTCGCTGCTGCACCACGACGTGACCAGTTTCGAGGGCACCCACTTCCGGTTGACCGAGGCCCGCAACGAGCCGCGCCCGGTGCAACCTGCGGTGCCCGTGTGGATCGGGGGAGGCGGCGAACGCCGCACGTTGCGCATCGCCGCGCTCCATGCCGACGGGTGGAACATCCCGTTCGTCTCGCCCGAGACCTTCGCCCACAAGCGGGCGGTGTTGCGCGGGCACTGCGAGTCCGTGGGCCGCGATCCCTCCACCGTCCGCTGTGCCGTCAACGTCGGGATCGCCCGCGACGAAGACGACCTCGCCGCCCAGTTCGGCAACATCCGTGAGTTCGTGCGGCCGGGCGTGGTGATCGGGACGGGGACGGCGATCGCCGACCGTGTGCAGGAGTACGTGGCCGTCGGTGCCGACCAGGTGAATTTCGCCGTACGGGCGCCGTGGGACCCGGCCGCGCTCGAGGCGACCGCCGCCGCCCTCGGCCTCGCATGACGCTGCCTGCGGGCTTCCGGTTCGGCGTGGCGACGTCGGGCTTCCAGGTGGAGGGCGGCTACAACGGACCCGGCGAGCCGGCCAACAACTGGTCGTGGTGGGAGGCGGAGGGCCGCGTCGAGCCTGCGGGCGGGGCGCTCGACTTCTGGCGCCAGTACGAGCGCCACCTCGACCGGGCCGTCGAGGCGGGCTGCGACGCCTTCCGCATGTCCGTGGAGTGGGCCCGCTGCGAGCCGCGCGACGGCCAGCCCGACGACACCGCGTTCGACCACTACTGCGCCATCCTCGACGCGTGCCACGACCGCGGGCTGCAACCACTTCTCACGCTCCACCACTTCACGCACCCCGCCTGGCTGGGCGTCGACTTCTGGCTCCAGCCCGACTCACCGGAGCGCTTCCGCGACTGGGTGCGCGTGGCGGTGGAGCGCTTCGCCGGGCGCTGTCGTCACTGGGTCACGCTCAACGAGATCAACGTGGTCGCGCTGATGACGTACTTCGCGGGCGCCTTCCCCCCGGGGCGGCGCTGGGACGTGGCTGCCACCGTGCGCACCCTCGACCACATGCTGGCCGCGCACGTGCTGGCCTACGGCGTGATCAAGGAGCGTCAGCCCCAGGCCGTCGTCACCACCAACAGCTATCCGCTCTCGGTGTACGAGCTCGACCGCCTGCTGCTCGACGTGCTGCTGGCCCGCCGCCACGGCATCGGCCGCCACGACCTGCGGCCGTGGCTCGAGGAGCGTCGGCGCGAGTACCACGACGCCGCCGTCTCGAAGCCGGGCCTGTTCGAACGCGTGCTGCGCAAGCGCGCCAACAGCGCCGTCCACATGGAGCAGGCGCTGCCTCGCGCCGTGGCCGCCGCGTACGCGAGCGACCGGGCCTGCACGCTCGACGTCACCGCGCTCGACTACTACGCGCCCGACATCACCCACCACGCCCGCCGACGGGCCTTGTGGGACGATCCCGTGCGCCCGCAAGGCCTGGCCCGCTACGCCGCCTTGAACGTCGAGCCCGGCCTCGACGTGTGGGTCGCCGAGAACGGGTTGTGCAGCCGGGGCTCGTCGCCTCGGCGCGACGGCTGGACGCGGCCCCGGTACCTCCAGGCCCACCTCGCCTCGCTGCTCGAAGCCGTCGACCGCGGGGTGCCGCTCACCGCCTACTACCACTGGACGCTGGCCGACAACTACGAGTGGGGCAGCTACGCGCCGCGGTTCGGGCTGCACGGCGTGGACCGCGCCACGCTTCGGTGGTCCGACACCGACTCGATGGGCGATGCGTCCGCCGCCGAGTACCGACGACTGATCGAGGAGCTGCGCCCGTGACCGAGCACCTCACGACCGGATGGGAGCCGGAGGCGCCCACCGGCGACACCGCGCTGCGCGCCTTCCTCCTCGCGTGGGCCGACCACCTCGCCACTGTCGTGGCGGCAGGAGGTGGCCGCGTGGCCCGCTCGGATGATGCGCTGTTCACCGACGGCGCCACCGCCTGCCCCTTCGACAACACCGTGGTGCTGCTGCGCCCGCCCGTGGAGATCGACGTGGAGTCGACGCTGGCGGCAGCCGACGACTTCTTCCCGGGCGAGCGGGCCTGGATGCTGGTGTCGGCGTGGCCGCTGGCGCGCCGCACCGGCCCGGGCTGGCATCACATCGGCCATCCGCCGTTCATGCTGCGGCCCGCAGGCGGCGAGGCCCCGGCGATGCCGACGGGCCTGCGCATCGTGGAGGTCGACGACGAGCAGGGCGTGGCCGACTACGCGGCAGTCGTCGGCGCGGGCTTCGAGCTCGACCCCGGCGTCCTCGCCGACCCGCGCACCAACGTGCCGGCGATGCGCATGTTCGTCGGCTACGAGGGCGAGCGACCGGTGACGACGGCGGCCGCCTGGATCGGCGACGGCATGGCGGAGGTGTGCTGGGTGGCCACGCTGCCCGAGGCGCGGGGCCGCGGGTACGGCGAGGCCGTCACGTGGGCAGCCACGTTGGCCGAGCCCTCGCTGCCCGCAGGGCTGGTGGCGAGCGACCTGGGCCGCCCGGTCTACGAGCGCATGGAGTACCTGGCGATCTCCCGTTTCACCCTCTGGATGCGCCTCGCCCGCTGAGTGGCCTCGACGCGGTCGCTCAGGTGAGGGCGGCGCGCAGCCGTTCGAGCGCGCCCGGCGTGCGCGTCCCCCACCAGAAGAGGTCCTTGCCGTCGACGAGCACGACGGGCGCCACCGTCGACAGCTCGGGCACGTGCCGCTCGGTGAACGCATAGGGCTCCGACGGGGCCAGGACGACGTGGGGGTGTCGGGCGGCCGCCTCCTCCAACGTGACCGTGGGGTAGCGGTCGGGCTCGTCCTCGAACACGGTTGCGATGCCGAGGCGGGCGAGCATCGACGCGCCGTAGGTCGCCCGGTTGACCGTCATCCACGGCCGCCGCCAGATCGGCACGAAGGCGCGCCGCGCCGGCCCCGGGGGCGACTCCGGCAGGGACCAGGGCTCAAACGGCACGCCCAGGCGCGCTGCCAGCTTGGACAGCTCCGGCGCCACGTCGGCCACCGCCTCGACGTGGACCACGTGCACGTCGAGCCCGGCGGCGGAAAGCGCATCGGCGTCCTCGCGCCGGTTCTCCTCGTCGTTCACGACGACCAAGTCGGGCGCCATCGCCACGATGGCAGGCACGTCGGGGTTCTTGGTGCCGCCCACGTGGCGCAGGTGCGGCTGCTCGCAGAAGCGCGTGCACGCCGCCGGCTCGACGCCCCACGCCAGCAGCGTCTCGGTGACGGACGGGACCAGGCTGACGACTCTCACAGGCGATCGAGGAGCTGGGCCTTCTTGGCGTCGAACTCGGCCTGCGTGATGATGCCCCGCTGTCGCAGCTCGTCGAGCTTCTCGATCTGTTCGGGGATGCTCGGCTCGTGCCGTGGCACGCTGCGAGCCTGGGCCCGTTCGATCTCCCGGTAGATCGTGTTCTGCACCACGAACGGCGAGCGCACGTCGGTGAAGTGGCTCTGCCCTCGCTCGCCGCCCGACTCGATGAGCAGGTCGCCCGCGCCGATGACGCGCTCGAAGAGCGTCTGGGTCACGGCGATGTCGTTCAGGCGCTCGAGCGGGATCTCGCGCCCGCTCTTGGCCAACACGCCCGCCCGGTACACGACGCGATCGGTGGTGACGACGAAGTTGGTGGTGGCCCAGCGCAGGTACGCCACCACCAGCCGCACCACCGCGTACAGCACCACCAGCAGGGCGCCGTACGTGGCGGCGTCGTGCTCGACGTTGGCCGCCACCACGAAGAGGAGCACGACGGCGGCGACCAGCAGGGCGCCGGGCTTGACGAACACCCACCAGTGCGGCCGCAGGTCGAGGACGACGTCCTCGCCTTCGTTGAGGAGCTTGCGGGGAAACGGCATCGCTAGCGGTACACCTTGCGTCGGAAGACGGCCTCGGACGACGTGACCCGGTCGAGGAACAGGAGCCCGTCGAGGTGGTCGATCTCGTGCAGGAAGGCCCGCGCCTCGAAGGCGTCGACCTGGTACACGCGGTCGGTGCCCTCGACGGTGAGGCCCCGCACGACCAGGTGGTCGGCCCGGGCCACGTCGCCCGTGAGGTCGGGCACGCTCATGCAGCCCTCCCGGGCTGTGACCGGCCGGTGGGCCAGCAGGACCTCGGGGTTGAACAGCACCACGAGCCCGTGGCACGAGCGCGCCTTCTTGTGGCCGGTCACGTCGAGGGCGAACGCCCGCACGCTCACCCCGATCTGGGGGGCGGCCAGGCCCACGCAGGCGGGCGAGGCGCGCATCGTGTCGACCAGGTCGTGCGCCAGCGCCCGGGCGTCCTCGTCGATGCGGTCGACCGGCTTGGCGACCTGCTTCAGCACCGGCTCGGGCAGCTGGAGGACCGGGCGGACCGCCATGTCAGAGGATGTCGGCGTCGGCCTCGTGCATCGAGCACTCGATGCCTAGCTCGCGGCCCAGGTCGGCCAGCCGGGGGCCGAGGTCGTCGGCGCTCGTGCCGGGGGGCAGCGTGACGTCGATGACCATGGCGTAGACGGGACGGTCGGCGTCGCCGATGACGCGAGTGGTGAGGTCGACGATGTTGGCGCCCGCGTCGGCCAAGGTCTTGGCCACCTGGTGGACGATGCCGGGCCGGTCGGCGCCGTACACCGAGACGGTCCACTGCGAGCCCTCGGGCGAGGGCGGCACGTCGTCGTCGATGGCCCGCACGGCGAGCACGAGGTCGTAGTCGGCGGCGGGCTTGGCGAGCGCCTGCTCCAGTCGGTCGGCGTCGAGGCCGTCGGGGCCGGCGACGAGCAGCATCATGGCGAAGTGGCCGCGCAGGATCGACATCGAGGAGTCCTCGATGTTGCAGCCGGTGTCGACGAGCACGCCGGTGACGGCGGCCACGATCCCGGAGCGATCGCGCCCCACGGCGCTGACGGCGAAGTGCGGCATCCCGCCCGACGGTAGCCGCCGGGCCTTTGCGGCGAAGGACTCAGGCTCGCGGCGCCCTCACTTCACGCCGAGGCACGTCTTCGTCCACACGTGGTAGTTCCCGGGCGGAACGGACACGGTGATCGCCTGTGTTCCCACCGTTGTTGTTGTCGAAGTCCCCGAGTTGACGATCGGTAAGAGGTCGGACTTGGACTTCAGCACGTTGCAGGGGTAGAGCAGGACCTCCATGGCGAGGATGTGGCCCGTGGCGCCGACGGCACAGCTCTGCCCATCCAGGATGTCCGCCGTCATCGCGCCGACACCGGTCATGCCGCCTGTCGCGACGACCACGCCGCCTGCGCTCACCAGCGCGAACCGATGGCCGTCCCGCGTGATCCCCACTGCCCAGAAGTGCCCGCAGTAGCCGGAGATCATCCCGTCGGCGGCGGGGTTCGCCCACGCCGGCGCGCAGGCATCGCCCGTGAGCGCCCAGCCGAACCCCACTAAGACAGGCAGGGCGTGCACTGTGACGGCGACACCGCCTCCCGTCCACAAGGTGACGGCGCCGGGGAAGTACATCGGCCCGGACGTCTGCACGTCCGCCACGAACGTGCACACATTGGCGGACGCCGGCGGGGTCGCCCGGAAGGCGGCGACCGGCACCGACAGGGCCAGGACGGACAACGTTGCAACGAGGCGACGTCGCATCGACACTCCTCTCGCTCGACGCGGATGAGCAAAGGCCGAGTGCGATGCTCCTGCGACGACGCCCCTGACCGGATGGCTTGGCCTTTCGTGCCCTCGTACTCCGCCGGCCCCGGGGTGTCAAGCAGTGCCGGCCCGCGACACTCGATTTTCTTCGCAGATTCGGCGCCCCACGCCCGTATTTGCGGAGAAAAGCGCGGTCAGGACCAGCCCAGCTCATCGAGGCGGTCGTCGTCGATGCCGAAGTGGTGGGCCACCTCGTGCACGACGGTGACGCGCACCTGCTCGACCACCTCGTCCTCGGTGGCGCAGTCGGCGCAGATGGCCCGTCGGAAGATCGTGATGCGGTCGGGCATGGCCATGCCCCCGTAGTCGCCCCGCTCGGTCAGCGGCACGCCTTGGTACAGCCCGAACAGCGTGCCGGGCGGCGAGCGGTGGTCGACGACCACGGCCACGTTGTGCATGAGCCGGCCCAGCTCCTCGGGGATCGAGTCGAGCGCGTCAGCCACGAGCTCCTCGAAGCGCTCCTCGCCCACGTCCATGTGCTCAGCCGAGCTTGCCCGCGATCGTCCCCGCCGAGCGCAGGGCGGTGCCGTCGGCCCCGGCCGTCGTGTAGTGGTGCGTGGGCCGCTGCTCCGCCTCGGCCAGCAGGTCGTGCAGGAGCTGCTCGAACGACAGCTCCGGCCACAGGTAGCGGGCCAGCGAGCCGGGCACGGTGTTGATCTCGTTGACGAAGAGGCGCTCGCCGTCGAGCAGGAAGTCGATGCGGGCCACGCCGCGCGCGCCGGCCAGGCCCGCCACCACCCGGGCCGCCTCCCGGAGCTGCTTCTCGAGGGCGTCGGGGATGTCGGCGGGCAGCTCGCGAGGCGCGGAGGCCATGCCCTCGTTGCCGCCCACGAGGTACTTGTCGGCGAACCCGAGGATGCCGCCGCCCGTCGACCGGAGCGGCTTCTCGACGGCCGACAGCTCGAGCGCGGGCCACGTGCGCACGGCCACGTTGAGGTCGACGGCGTCGGGCAGATACGGCTCGACGACTGCGCCGGCCCTGAGGTGCGGCGAGGAGCGAAGCAGGGCCCGGGCCGTGTCGTCGTCCTCCACCACCTCGATGCCGATCGAGGACCCGCCCCAGCGCGGCTTCACGATGTAGGGCCCGGGGAACGACGGCGGCTCGCCGTCGGCGGCCGGCACCGTCCGAGGCAAGGAGGGGAGGCCCGCGGCGGCGACCACGTTGCCGAAGGCCAGCTTGTCCATCCCGATCGCCGCGCCCGCCGCGGTGGGGCCGGTGTAGCGCAGACCCGCCAGGTCGAGCGCGCCCTGGAGCGTGCCGTCCTCGCCCGGTCCGCCGTGGCAGCAGTTGACGACGGCGGAGATGTCCAGCGGGCGCTTCCTCCCCACGAAGCCCTCCCCCGCCACCAGCCGCACCGGGGTCGCCTTCCGGGGCGGCCCGTCGAGGAAGTCGCCCGCCTCCAGCCCGGGGTCGACCTCGTAGAAGTCGCCCGTCTTCGCCCAGTAGAGCGCGATGGGCCGGCCCAGCGCCCGCGCCGCCTGGAGGCCGGTGAGGATGCTGACGTCGTGCTCGGGCGAGGGGCCTCCGAAGACGACTGCGGGCTGCGGCACGGGCGCTCCTACGGGTAGTGGTCGGGCAGGTCGTTCTCGTAGAGGACGACATCACCCTCGCGCAAGTGCTCCCGCACCCAGGCCACCGCCTCCTCCCGCGTCTCCACGAACAGGACCTCCGTGCCCGCCACCGCCAGGGCCGCCCGGTTGGTGTGGCCGACCACGAGGAGGTGGGTCGCCACCGCGGCGGCGGCCTCGGCGAAGGCCCGGTTCTCCTCGAACTGGCGAGCCCCGAGCTCGACCATGCCCGGCGTCACCACCACCCGCTTGCCGCCCTCGCGGCCGTGGCGGGCCAGCGCGGCCAACGCCGCTTGCGTGCCCGCCGGGTTGGCGTTGTAGGTGTCGTCGAGGATCGTGAACCCGCCCGCGCCCCGGGTGACGGCCAGCCGGTGCTCGGGGGTGGGCAGGTCGGCCAACCGGGCGGCGATCACGTCGTCGGGCACGCCCAGCTCGCGGGCCACCGCCACCGCGCAGGCCACGTTCGTGGGGTGGGCCCCGTCCGGGACCGGCAAGCCGACGCCGGCGGCCGTGCAGCGCAGCACCTTCTTGTCGGTGATGCGGTCGGCCAGGCGGGCCAGCAGCGGGTGCTCGACGTTGAGCACCGCCACCCGGGCGGGCCCGAGGATCTCCGACTTGGCGGCCACGATGTTCTCCTCGGTGCCCATGCGCTCCAGGTGCACCGGGCCGATGGCGGTGATCACCGCGATGTCGGGCGGCACGAACCGGCACAGCTCGGCGATCTCGCCGGGGCCGTACGTGCCCATCTCCGCCACGAACACCTCGGTGCCCGGAGCGAGGTGCTCGTTGACGGCCCGGGCCAGCCCCGCCCGGTTGTTGAAGCTGCGCGGCGTGGCCACCACCTGCTTGGTGCCGGAGAGGAGGTGGGTCACGTAGGCCTTGGTGGTGGTCTTGCCGTAGGAGCCGGTGATGCCCACCACCGTGGGACGCACCTGGCGCAGGCGGGTGGCCGCCTGCTCGACCCACCGCCGGGCCAGCCGGTCCTCCACCGGGCCGGTGAGCGCCAGCGCCACGTCGACGACGAGCGGCACCAGGACGGCGCCCAGCACCGCCGCGGGCACGGCCACGCCCAGCAGCGCGCCCACCCCGACGAGCAGCAGGTGGAGGACGGCCCACGTCGCCGCCAACGTCCGCAGCCGGCGGGTCCAGGCCAACGGGGAGGTGCGCCCCTGCACGGACAGGCCGAACGGCCCGGTGGCCACGGCCAGGCTGCCCACCACGCCCGCCAGCGGGGAGCGCCGGCAGAACAGCACGCCCAGCACCGCGGCCAAGGCCAGCAGGCGGTTGGCCCCGAGCCCCCACCACCGCAGCGCGAAGCGCGTGACCGACCCGGGCAGGTAGTGCTCCCGCTGGGCCACCCGCAGCCAACGCAGCCCCGCGGCGCCGGTGGCCGCCAGCGCCACCGCCACGGCCAACGCCCTCATCGGGCCACCCCCTCGCCGTTCTGGGAGGGGAATGGCGCGCTGGAGCGCGCCATTCCCCTCCCAGAACGGAACGGGGTCACAGGGCCAGGGCGCGGTCGACGGCGGCCCGCAGGGCCTCCGGCGCCGCGGTGGGCACGAGGTGGCCGACGCCCGGGAGCAGCGTGAGCCGCGCCCCGCCCGGCACCAGGGCGGCGGCCGCCTCCGCCACCGAAGCGGGCACGTCGGCGTCGTCGGCCCCCCACACCAGCTCCACCGGGCACAACAGCGCCCGCAGCTGCTCCTCGTACGTCTCGTTCACCGCCGTCACGTGCACGGCCCGCATCACGCCTCGGGCGGCCCGGTAGTCGGCCGACCCGTACCGCTGTCGCAGCGACTCCATGCGGGCGTCGCCCAGCAGCCCCCGCCGGTGCAGCGCCCGGGCCAGCCGGTACGCCGCGGGCGGGCGGCGGCGCACCGCCCCCGGCGGGCGCACCAGCGGCACCCCGCTCAGCACGACGGCCCGCACCCGGTCGGGCCGGGCCGTCGCCAGGTGCACGGCCACCCGGCCGCCGAAGGAGTGCCCCACCACCACGACGGGCTCGTCGGCGTCGTCGAGCACGGGCGCCACCGCCGCCGCGTACCCGCCACCGCCCCACGCCTCGTCGGGAGCGGGGGTGGCGCCGAAGCCGGGGAGGTCGAGGGCGAGGGCGTCGAGGCCGTCGAGCACCGCATCGAAGTCGCGGTGCGTGCGGGCCCAGCCGTGCAGGGCCAGCACCCGGGGGGGTGGGGTGCCGTGGACGGTCCCGAACAGGCGGCCGCCGGCGAAGGCCTTCAGCATCGCCGAACGACCGTAATCGACGGGAAAACATGTGGACGAAACCCCTGCTGACAGGGGATTTCGCGCCAATTCAGGGGACTGCTTGGGGATTTGCAAAAGACCCCTTGACGACAATTCCGGACAGGCGCACACTGCGATCACTCCGGTGCGATGCACGGCACGAACGGAACGGGGAGCGGGAGGCCGCAGGCCGACCGCCCGAGCCGATCGAGTGGTGTGACAAACCGGAGTCGGGCAGCAGTCGATGGTGGCGCAGCCTCTTCGGAGGATGCACGCCAGGTCCGCCGGCGGCCGCGAGGCCGACGGTGTACGGAGGCTGCAGCCCGATGACAGGGCCCCGAGGAGCCCGGGTTGTCGGTTCGCCGATGCTCGGCTACTTGGGGCCCCGTCGCGTTGGAGGTCGGCGTGCCCGCGGCTGCCCCCCGCCGCGGGGGCGCCGCCCGGTCGCCCCCCGGCATCCACCGCCGTCGACGGTCCCGTCCGTACGCTCGGACGCGTGGCGCGCCCGGACGACCTCGACCCCGCCCAGCGGGCCGCGGTCACCAGCGAGGCGGCCCCCCTGTGCATCCTGGCGGCGGCGGGGTCGGGCAAGACCCGCGTCCTGACCGCCCGCATCGCCCACCGGGTGGCCACAGGCGCGGCCGACCCCCGGCACGTCCTCGCCCTCACGTTCACCCGCAGGGCGGCGGGCGAGCTACGGGCCCGGCTCGGGCGCCTCGGCGTCGACGCCGAGGTCACCGCCAGCACGTTCCACGCCGTCGCCTGGGCCCAGCTGCGGCAACGGGCCGCCGACCGGGGCGAGCGGCCGCCGCGCCTGGTGGAGAACCCCCGCCGCCGGCTGGCCCGGCTGGTGGGGCCCGCGGCCGGCGACGTGGCCGCCGAGATCACCTGGGCCAAGTCGCGCCTGCTCGGACCGGCCGAGTACGAAGCGGCGGGCCGCCGCCCGGCCCTGCCCGCCGCCGAGGTGGCCGCCGCCTTCGCTCGCTACCAGGAGGAGCTGCGCCGGGGTGGCCTCCTCGACTTCGACGACCTCCTCCTCGCCTGTGCGCAGGCCCTCGAGGACGACCCGCCCTTCGCCGCCGCCCAGCGGTGGCGCTTCCGGCACCTCTTCGTCGACGAGTACCAGGACCTCAACCCGGCCCAGTTCCGGCTGCTACGGGCATGGCTGGGCGACAACCTCGACCTCACCGTGGTGGGCGACCCCAACCAGGCCGTGTACGGCTGGAACGGCGCCGACCCGGAGCTGCTGCACCGCTTCGCCGAGCACTTCCCCACCGCCGAGGTGGTGCGACTCGACACCAGCTACCGATGCCCGCCCGAGGTGCTGGCCGTGGCCACCGCCGTGCTGCCCCCCGGACGCGTTGGCGGGGCGAGCCCGCCGCGTCCGCCGCGGCACGGGGGCCGCCCCGCCCCCGGAGTACCCACGGTCCGGGGCTTTCACACCGAAGACGACGAAGCCCGAGGCGTGGCTCGGGCGGTGCGGCTGGCCCACGCCCCCGGCGCCCGCTGGAGCGACGTGGCCGTGCTGGCCCGCACCAACGCCCAGCTCTCGGTGATCGAGGAGGCGCTGCGGCGGGCGTCGATCCCCCACGCCTCCTCGGTCCCCGACCTGCGCGAGCCGCTGGCTTGGCTGGCCCGCACGCCGCCCGCCGTCCCCCTCTCCTCGGCCTTGGCCGACGTCGAGTGCGAGCCGTTGCGCACGCTGGGTCGGGAGTACGCCGCCCTCGACCGATCCCCCACGGTGGAGGGCTTCCTCGGCTGGGTGCGCACGGTGATCCGCAGCGGCGATCTCGCCGGGGTGGGCGACGCCGTCGCCCTGGCCACGTTCCACCGGGCCAAGGGCCTGGAGTGGCCGGTGGTGTTGGTCGTCGGGCTCGAACGGGGCCTCGTGCCCGTCGACCGCGGCGACGAGGCGGAGGAGCGGCGCCTCCTCTACGTGGCGCTCACCCGGGCCACGCGGGAGCTGCACTGCTCGTGGGCCGCGCAACGCCGGGGCATGCCCCGCTCGCCGTCGCCGTGGCTGGCCGCCGTCGAGCAGGCGTGCGCCGAGCAGGCGGCCGCCCGCGACCGCGGTGCGCTCGACTGGCGGGCCCACCTGGCCGACAGCCGGGCGCGGCTGGCGGCCACCGCGCCGTAGCATCCGCCCAATGGACTTCCGGCTCGAGCAGCGCTTCGCCGTGCCGCTCGCCGTGGTGGAGGCCGCCCTGCTCGACCCCGACTTCGCCGCGGGCCTGGCCACCCGCCCGCAGCTGCTGTCGGAGGAGCGCGACGGCACGCTGCTGCGCCGCCGGGTGCGGCACGTGTTCACCGGCCAGCTCTCGCCCGCCGTCACCGCCGTGGTCGACCCCGCCAAGCTCACCTGGGTCGACGTGGGCGAGCACGACCTGGCCCGCCACCGCAGCAGGCACCACATCGAGCCCGACCACTACCGGTCCAGGCTCACGTGCGAGTACGAGACGGTGCTCTCGGAGGACGGCGACGGCACCGTCCGCCTGGTGGTGGGCCGACTGCGCGTGCACATGCCGCTCGTGGGCGGACGGGTGGAGCGGGCCGTCGTCTCGGGCCTGGCCGACCACGCGGAGCGCGAGGAAGCTTCGTTGGCCGCGTGGCTTGCCTCTTGACGGGAGGAGGCGTCGGCGCGAGAACCGCGTCATGCCTTCCTTCATCTGGCCTGC
>DATAAM010000003.1:0-6280 GCA_036260075.1 Acidimicrobiales bacterium | reverse complement strand
CACCCCGCCGGTATCATCGCCTTCTCGTATGAAAGCCCCCCGGACATGAAGACCGTCGTCGAGCCCGTCGAGGGCAACAAGGTCAAGCTCTCCGTCGAGATCGACGAGCAGGAGTTCGGCAAGGCGCTCGACGCCGCGTTCCGCAAGATCGCCCGCGAGGTGCGCATCCCGGGGTTCCGGCCGGGCAAGGCGCCCCGGAAGCTCCTGGAGACACGCATCGGGGCCGACGTGGCCCGCCAGGAGGCGCTCCGGGAGGCGCTGCCCGACTACTACGCCCAAGCCCTGAAGGAAGCCGACGTCGACGCCATCGCGCCTCCGGAGATCGACATCACGGCGGGTCAGGAGTCCGGCGCCGTGGCCTTCGACGCCGTGGTGGAGGTGCGGCCCCAGGTGTCGATCGCGGGCTACGGCGGCCTGCGGGTCACCGTGCCCGGCATCGCCGTCACCGACGAGGAGGTCGACCGCCAGCTCGACCGCCTCCGCGACAACTTCGGGGAGCTCCGCCCCGTCGAGCGGGCGGTCGCGGAGGGCGACTGCGTCACGATCGACGTGAAGGACCAGCGCGACGACTACCTCTACCAGGTGGGCAGCGGCCTGGCCCTGCCGGGGCTCGACGAGCAGCTGGGGGGGGCGAAGGTGGGCGACATCCTCACCGTCGAGGCAGCCGACGCTTCCTACCAGGTCCTCCTCAAGGAGGTGAAGGAGAAGATCCTTCCCGAGGCCACCGACGAGTGGGCGTCCGAGGCGTCCGAGTTCGACACGCTCGACGAGCTGCGGGCCGACGTCCGCAAGCGCCTGGAGCTGGTGAAGAAGGTGCAGACCTCGCTGGCCATCCGCGACGAGACGCTGAAGGCGCTGGTGGAGCTGGTGGCCGAGGAGGCGCCGGAGCCGCTGGTGCGCGAGGAGCTGGAGCATCGGCTCCACGACCTGTCGCACCGGCTCCAGGCCCAGGGTGGCACCCTGCTCCAGTATCTGGAAGCCACCGGCACGAGCCAGGAGCAGCTCGTGGACCAGCTGCGGGCCGACGCCGTCCAAGCGGTCAAGGCCGACCTCGCCCTGCGGGCGTTGGTGGCCGCCGAGGGGATCGAGGCCGACGACGAGGACGTCGACCGGGAGATCGAGCGTCTGGCCGAGCGGTTCCAGCGGAAACCGGCCCAGCTGCGGCGCGATCTCGAACGCGGAGAGGGCATCGCCGCGGTACGCTCGGACGTACGGAAGGCGAAGGCGCTCGCGTGGCTGGTGGAGCACGTCGAGGTGGTGGACGAGGAAGGCAACCCGATCGATCGGGCCGAGCTGACGCTGCCGACCGAGCGGGGCGACGAAGCAGGCGCAGAGGAAGGCCGAGAGACCGAGTGATCCAGCCCGTCTACAACTACCTGGTGCCGACGGTCGTCGAGTCGAGCAACCGCGGCGAGCGGGCCTACGACCTGTACTCCCGCCTGCTCAAGGAGCACATCATCTTCCTGGGCACGCCGATCGACGACACCATCGCCAACCTGGTGTGCGCCCAGCTGCTGTTCCTCGAGTACGAGAACCCCGACAAGGACATCAACATCTACATCAACAGCCCGGGCGGCGACATCACCGCGCTGTTCGCCATCTACGACACCATGAAGTTCGTGAAGCCCGACATCAGCACGTTCTGCTACGGGCAGGCGGCGTCGGCGGCGGCGGTGCTCCTGGCGGGCGGCACCAAGGGCAAGCGCTACGCCCTGCCCCACGCCCGCATCCTCATCCACCAGCCCTACGGCGGGGCCGCGGGCCAGGCGGCCGACATCGAGATCCAGGCCAAGGAGATCCTCCGCATGCGCGACCTCCTCAACCAGATGCTGGCCTACGACACCGGCCAGCCGGTGGAGAAGATCGCCAAGGACACCGACCGCGACTTCATCATGAGCGCGGAAGAAGGCCGTGAGTACGGCATCATCGACGAAGTGATCACGACCCGGGAGCTGGCGGACGTCCCGCAGGCCGCAGGCGTGGCGTAGGACGGGGGTACGGAGACGTGGCGAAGTTCGGAGACGGCGGCGACCTGGTGAAGTGCAGCTTCTGCGGCAAGTCGCAGAAGCAGGTCAAGAAGCTCATCGCAGGCCCGGGGGTCTACATCTGCGACGAGTGCATCGACCTCTGCAACGACATCATCGAGGAGGAGCTGGCCGAGTCGTCGGAGGTCCGCTTCGACGAGCTGCCCAAGCCCCGTGAGATCTACGAGTTCCTGAACGACTACGTGATCGGCCAGGACCACGCCAAGAAGATCCTCTCGGTGGCCGTCTACAACCACTACAAGCGGGTGCAGGCGGGCGCCTACCACGAGTCCGAGGTGGAGCTGGCCAAGTCCAACATCCTCCTGCTCGGCCCCACCGGCTGCGGCAAGACCCTCCTGGCCCAGACGCTGGCCCGCATGCTCAACGTGCCGTTCGCCATCGCCGACGCCACCGCGCTCACCGAGGCCGGCTACGTGGGCGAGGACGTCGAGAACATCCTGCTCAAGCTGATCCAGGCCGCCGACTACGACGTCAAGAAGGCCGAGACCGGGATCATCTACATCGACGAGATCGACAAGATCGCCCGCAAGTCGGAGAACCCGTCGATCACCCGCGACGTCTCCGGTGAGGGCGTGCAGCAGGCGCTGCTCAAGATCCTGGAGGGCACCACCGCCTCGGTGCCGCCGCAGGGTGGCCGCAAGCACCCGCACCAGGAGTTCATCCAGATCGACACCACCAACATCCTCTTCATCTGCGGTGGTGCCTTCGCCGGCCTCGACCGCCTCATCGAGAGCCGCATCGGCAAGAAGGGCATCGGCTTCCGGGCCGAGATCAGCCGCGCCGGGGAGAAGACCGAAGGCGAGACGCTCCGGCACGTGCTGCCCGAGGACCTCCTCAAGTTCGGGTTGATCCCGGAGTTCGTGGGCCGGCTTCCCGTCATCGGCGCCGTGTCGTCGCTCGACAAGGAGGCGCTGGTCCGCATCCTCGTCGAGCCCAAGAACGCGCTGGTCCGCCAGTACAAGAAGGTCTTCGAGCTCGACACCGTGGAGCTGGAGCTCACCGACGATGCCTTGGAGGCGGTGGCCGAGCAGGCCCTGCTGCGGGGCACCGGCGCCCGTGGCCTGCGGGCCATCCTCGAGGAGGTGCTGCTGGAGGTCATGTACGACCTGCCCAGCCGCACCGACATCGGCAAGTGCGTCATCACCCGCGAAGTCGTGCTGGAACGGGTCAACCCCACGCTGGTGCCGCGGGCCGAGACCGTGAAGCCCGAGCGTCCTCGCCGGGCCGCCTCCTAGCGCCGCCGCCGCCGCCCCCCGCCTCCGTTCGTTTCCCGGAAAGTGCGCTGCAGTGCGCTTTCGGGGAAACGAAGTCGGGGGTTTCGCCGGGCGGCCGGCGGGCTACGGTTCACCTCATGGGAAAGGCCGTGAAGTTCGCGCTCCTCGGCGGGCTGGCCGGTGCCGGCTACGCCGGGTACAAGGCCCTTCAGCAGGACGAGACCATCGAGGTCGTGGCCCGTCGTGCTGCCACCACCGCAGGGGAGGCGGCGGCCGCAGGCCTGGCCGTCGGCTTCGTGCTCGACCGGCGCAAGCGGCGCAAGGCCCGCCTGGCGGCCGCCGCGGCGATGGCCCGCAAGTCGAAGCCTGCGGCGATGCTGGTGGCGGCCAAGCCCATGCTGGAGACGGCCATCGAGATGGCCACACACGCGGCCGAGGCGGCCAAGCCCCGCGTGGAGCACGCCGTGGAGGTGGCCAAGCCCAAGGTCGAGCAGGCGGCCAAGGCGGCCAAGACAAAAGCGAGCACAGTGGCAGAGCAGGCCAAGCCCCACGTCGTGGACCTCACCGACAAGGTGAGCGAGCGCATGACCTCGCTGAAGGAGCTGGCCGCCGACGGCGACCGCCCCAAGCAGCTCGTCGTCAGCCTGAAGTAGCGCCCCCACGTGCCCGTGACGCGCCGCCCGCCTAGTGTGCGGGCGCCGTGCCGGAGACCCTGCGCATCCTCAGCAGCCCCGTCCGCCTGACCGGGGAGCTGCACCTCGCCCACCTCTCCGCGCTGGTCTCCACCGACGCCCTCCTGCGCCGGGCCCGGGCCGACGGGCGCGAGGTCGAGTGGCTGGCAGGCACGCTGGCGGGCGACCTGGGCGGGCAGGCCGTGGTGGAGCGGGAGCTGGCCCGCGAGGGCCACGACCGCACGTCGCTCGGCCGCGACGCCTTCGTGGAGCGGGTCCGCGCCTTCGAGGCAGAAGCCCGCACCCGGGTGAGCGAGCTGTTGGCCGCCCTGGGCGTCGACGTCGACCTGCGGGCGGGGGCGCTCGACGGGGAGCCGGTGGCGCTGGCCGCTCGCACCGCCTTCGTGCGCCTCTACGAAGCAGGACTGCTGCGGCGGGAGGAGCGGGTGGTCGACACGTGCCCACGGTGCGCCACCGTCGTCGACCCGGCTGACGCCGACGCTGCCGAGCTGGAGGGGGAGGTGCTCCGCCTGCGACTGCCCTTCGCCGACGACGGCGACGGGCTCGAGGTGGCGACGACGGCGCCGGAGCTGCTCCCCGGGGTGGTGGCGGTGGCGGTCCCCCTCGACCACCCCGCCGTGGGCCGCTCGGTTCACGTGCCCCTGGGGGCCAAGGACGTGCCCGTCGTGGCCGACGCCGCCTGCACCGAGCCGACGGTCCTCGTCCCCGCCCACGACGGCGCCGACGCCGAGGCCGCCCGCCGGCTGGGCGCCATCCCCGTCGCCGTGCTCGACGGCGAGGGCGTGGTCATCGCTCCCGGTCCGCTGTCCGGCCTGTCGCGCTTCGCGGCCCGCACGGCCGCCCGCGAGCTGCTCGCCGCCGAGGAGGCGGTGGTCGGCGGCTGCCTCGTGGCCGAGCGGGCCACGCGATGCCGGCGTTGCCGCACCGTGCTCGTCCCCCGCCTGGGCGCCCACTGGTTCCTCTCGGTGGCCGACATGGAGGTCGCCGCGGCCGACGCCGTGCGCGGGGGCGCGGTCGCCTTCTCGCCCGCCGGGGCCATCGAGGCGTTCCTGGAGCGGGCGGGCGCGGGCGGCGAGTGGTGCCTCAGCCATCAGGTGTGGGCCGGCCAACCCGTGCCGGTGTCCACCTGCCTCGACTGCGGCCAGGCCACGGTGGAGGTGGCCGTCTCCACCTCGTGCGGTCGGTGCATGGGCGAGCTGGTGGCCGACGACGGCGCCCTCGACGCCCGCTTCGTGGGTGCGGTGTGGCCGCTGGCTGCCGCGGGTTGGCCCTCGGAAGGCGCGTCGTTGGCCGACAGCGCCGAGCAGACGATGCTCGTGGTCGGCCCCAGCGGGATCGCCCGATGGGCCCTCCCGATGGCCGCGCTCGGCCTGTGCCTCACGGGGACGGTGCCGTTCTCGCGCGTGGCCCTGCACGAGGTGGCCACCACGCCCGACGACCCCGATCCCGACGTGACCCCCGACCTGCCCGCCCTGCTGGAGACGCAGGGCCGGCGCGTGGTGCGGGCGGCGCTGGCCGCCGGCGGGCTCGACCTCGAGCGGGCCCGGGCCCTGGTGACCGAGGTGGACGACCCGCCCGAGGGCAACGCCGACACCGACGCCTTGGTCGAGGCGTGCGACGCCGCCTTCGCGCAGGGCACGCCCGCCGTGGCGGTCGGCCTGCTCGGCCGCGCCCTGCACGAGGGCGTGCGCCCCAGCGCCGCCGACCGAGTGCGGGCACTGGCGGCTCCCATCCTCGGCGACTGATGCACTACGACCAGGCCCTCGCGTACCTCGACGCGCACGTGAACCTGGAGCTCGATCCGGCGCCCCGGGCCGCCGCCATGCGCCTCGACCGCATTCGCGACCTGTGCGCCCGCATGGGCGACCCGCAGCACGCCTACCCGGTCGTGCACCTGACGGGCACCAACGGCAAGGGCTCCACGGCTCGAATGGTCACGGAGCTGCTGGTGGCGCGCGGGCTGTCGGTCGGCACCTATACGAGCCCGCACCTGGAACGGATCAACGAGCGCCTGGCGTGGAACGGCGACCCCATCCCCGACGACGCCTTCGGCGAGCTCATCGGCGCCGTCTCACACCTCGAGATGAGATTCTCATCTCACTATTCGCACTTCGAGGTGCTGACGGGTGCCGCCTTCCGCTGGTTCGCGGACAACGCCGTCGACGTCGCGGTGGTGGAAGTGGGGCTTGGCGGTCGCTACGACGCCACCAACGTGGCCGACGCCGCCGTCGCCGTCGTCACGAACGTGGAGCTCGACCACACCGCCGTCATCGGCCCGACGCGCCGCGACATCGCCGTCGAGAAGGCGGGGATCGTGAAGCCCGGAAGC
>DATAAM010000002.1:0-8931 GCA_036260075.1 Acidimicrobiales bacterium | reverse complement strand
TTCACGGCCTCTGTGTGGTTGCGGTTGTAGAGCTCGAACAGCTTCGTCATGTACGCCGCCAGCCATGGATCGGTTGAGGCCACGACGCCTGCGAAGCCGATCTTGACGGCGAGGTCGGCGTCGCTCAACGGCCGCAGGCCGAGCGGGTCGACCATGTTCGTCGGGTCGTTCCACGCATAGGGGTAGGGGTTCGCCACCGTCGTCTCGCCCGCCACGCCGTCGAGGGGGTCGACGGTCGTGAAGCGTCCCAGGCCCGGCGCGTACTCCCGCGCCCGCAGGTGGACCATGCCGTCGAGGTGGGCCTCGCCCCGGTAGCCGAAGCGGGTCACGGCGTCGCCGCCGGACGCCGTGAGGCCTGCCACCTCGTCGAACAGCGAGGGCATGGCCGCCGAGACGGGCACGCCGAACTCGTCGTAGCCCTCGGCCCGGGCGAGGGCGGCGGCCTCGCCGATCGCCAGGGCGGAGCCGAAGGCGTCGAGGGCGTACGTGTCGGACTGGCCGCCGCGCAGCGCCAGCGCCCGGCCCATGCCGTAGAGGTGGTTGACGTCGAGGGTGCCGCTCGAGGTAGTGGCGACCTGGGACACGGCGAGTGAGGGGTCCCAGGTGAGGCCGGTCGTGGCCGAGCCGCCCGGCGCCGTGGTGGCCGCCGACGTGAGCGTGCCGTCGCCGTCGGTCGTCCGGTTGGTCGTGGTGGTCAGCGAGCCGGCCGTCGTGGTCAGCGACGAGAGCACGCCCCGGTCGTCGTAGGCGAGCGTGCGGGAACCCGCCGCACCCGTGATCGAGGTGAGCCGCCCCGCGCCGTCGTGGGCGAAGGACAACGTCTCCACCGGCACGCCTGCCACCTTGCGGATCGCCGAGGTGAGCTGCTGGGCGGCGTCGTGGGTGTACAGCGTCTGCACGCTGCCGGCCGTGCGCGAGGTGCGGTTGCCCACCTCGTCGTAGGCGTAGGTCGTGGTCTGCGCCGTGGGCCCGGTGCCCCGTGTCACCGCGGTCAGCTGCCCGGCCGGGTCGTAGCCGTAGGCGGTGGCGGCGCCGTTGGTGGTCTCCGACACGACCCGGTCGGCCAGGTCGTGGGTCAGCGCGGTCGTGCGCGTGCCCTCGGGCCGCGCCTCCGTGTATGTGTCGAGCCTGCCGTCGTCCCAGGCGTAGGTGCGCGACACCGAGCCGGGCAGCGTCTCGGTCAGCAACCTTCCGTCGTCGTCGTAGCCGTAGCTCACGCCCCCCGGCGCGTTCGGATGCGCGATCCCGGTGAGGCGGTCGGCGGCGTCGTATGCGAACGAGGCTGTCGTGCCGTCGGGATAGGTGAGGCCGGTGCGGTTCCCGGCGTCGTCCCAGGCGAAGCCGAGGGTCTTGCCCGACGGGTAGGCCACGGAGGTGAGTCGCCCCACCGAGTCCCAGCCGAAGGCGGTGGTGCCGGTCGGGTCGGTCATGGACGTGCGTCGGCCGAGGTCGTCGTAGACCGTCGAGACCACCGTGCCTCCGCCGTAGGTGCGCGAGGTGACCCGTCCGGCGTCGTCGTAGGCGAGCGTCACCGACCGGCCCGAGGCGTCGGCCGCCGTCGACAGCCTGCCCAGTCCGTCGTAGGTGTACGTGGTCGTTCGTGTCAGTGGGTCGGTGGCCGTCAGCATGCGGTCGGCCAGGTCCCACGTGGCCGAGGCGACGCCGCCTTTCGCGTCGGTGCGGGTCGACCAGTTGCCCCGGTCGTCGTAGGTCCAGGTGGTGTCCTCGCCGTTGGCATCCGTGGCCGTCGTCAGCCGTCCCAGCGCGTCGTAGGCGAACAGCCTCGTGGCCGAGGCCGGGAGGGTGAGGCTCGCCAACCGGCCGGTCCACCCCGACGACGCGGCGGAGCCATCGAGCCGGAACTTCGGCGCAAGCACCGCCGGGCGCAGACGGCAGGGAGGGGCGGCCGATCGCCCGTGACGAGCCGAGGACGCCGCCTCGGGTTACTCGGTGATCTCCTTGATACGACCGGCGATCTCCTGCTGGGCGGGATCGACCGGGGCGGACTGCATGGCCATGAGCTTGGTCATGTCGCCTTGGATCTTGATCTTGCCCGCCATGAACGCCTGCATCCCGGCCTGCGGGTTGCCCTCGACGAAGATCTGCTTGGCCGTCTCGTAGTCGAGCGTGACCGTCACGTCGGCGGCGTCGAGGTGACCGAGGTCCATCTCCAGCTCGCCGCCGGTGGTGTCCATGTGCGCCTGCACAGTGCCGTCGCCGAACGGGACGTCGGTGATGATCTGGTTCATCTTCACCGCGTGGGCGGGGGCGGGCGCCTTGCCCCGGAACTCCTCACGAACCTTCTTGGCGGCAGCCACCCACTCGTCGCTCAGAAAGGGGAACTTGTCGGCCACTGCTGGTCTCCTTGCATCCGTTCCGTCCGGGCGGCGCGCAGGCTAGTGCACCACCGATCAATGGCGCGATTCGGGGTGCGGCTGCCGTTCGATCACGAGCATGGCCCCCACCGTCATGAGCACTCCCAGCAACAGCGCGAGGGCCCATTGGGACGGCGTGGAGCTCGCGGGCCGCTCGCCGCCTTCGGACGGCACCTCCTCGGCCGCCCCGCGCTCGACCACCTCGACCACGCGCCAACTGTTGCCGTGGCGGGCGAGCGCGGCGGTGGCCCGCAGCTCGCGCCGCTCGTCACCTTCGAGGCGGGCGGTGACCCGGAACGGCACCCGGGCGGTGTCACCCTGGATCGTCGCCTTGCCCACCTCGAGGTCGCTGAACGTGCGCTCGTCCTCCTCCGCGTCGGGAGGCGTGATCTCGTCGGCTGCCTCGGCTGTGCCGTACTCCTCGATGCGGTCGCCGGCGTCCTCGCGCAGTCCGTCGCGGCCGCGGTCGCTCACCGCTTGAAGCCAGCGTTCGGTGATGCCGGAGGGCCGAGCCTCCCCGCGAGCGCAGGCCGCAAGCAGGGCAGGCAGAAGCAGGATCACGAGGGCCCGTCTCATGCGTGCACCCCCGTGATGTCCTCCAGCTCTCGTCCCTTCGTCTCGGGCAAGTAGCGCAGCACGATCCAAATGCCGGGAAGCCACAGGATCATGAGCAGTGACACCGAGTCGCCGATGGAGCCGACGACGCCGGTGGCGTGGTCGCCCAGCACGCCGACGAGGACGGGTCCGAACACGTAGCCCGCGATCTCGAAGATGTTGCGCACCCAGGCCGCGCTCTGGGCCCGCACGTCGGTGGGGAACAGCTCGCTGGCGAACGCGCCGAGTACGGGGGCGGCCCCGAGGCCGAAGAAGACGGCGAGGATCAGCGCCGGGAACGACAGCGCCTTGCTCTGCACCTGGAACAGGACGATGGCCCAGAACGCACCCATGGCGAAGTAGAGCACGGCGGTAGGGCGCCGCCCGATGCGCTCCATCAGCCGTCCGCACACCACGTAGCCGAGCACGCCGAGGCCGTAGGCGAAGATGATGAAGAAGCCGATCTCGGCCGACGTGAAGCCCCGTTCCCGCTCGGCGTAGTAGGCCCACCAGCTTGTCGACGCCACCAGCGGCAACGACCGGCCCAGGTGCACGACGCCGACGGCGATGAGCATGCGCCGGTTGTCGCGCCGCCACGATGCCCACATCGACGGCTTCTGCACCTCCTGGTTGTCGGCCCGCCGCTGCTGCTCCTCGAGGAAGCGGCGCGTCTCCTTGATGCGCCGGCGGAAGACGCTGAGCATGAGCAGTGGCAGCAGGCCGATGAGGTAGAGCGTCCGCCATTCGAGGGGACCGTCCTGCACGCCGAACTGCAGGAGGACGCCGATCACGATGACGCCCAAGGCGGCGCAGGCGAGCAGCGTGCCGAGCGCCCGGCCCCGTCTCTCGGCAGGGAACTCCTCGACCACCATCGTCACCGCTGCCGCGTACTCGGCACCGAGGAAGATGCGGGCGGCGAACTGGAAGAACGTGAACGACCAGATGTCCCAGCTCAGCGCGGTGAGCGCAGTGAACAGCGTGTAGCCGACCACCGACCACAGCAGCAGCGTGCGTCGGCCGAGGTGGTCGCCGATGCGGGTGAAGAAGAAGGCGCTGGCCGTGCCCAGCTCGATGAGGCCCCGGGCCCACCCGAGGGTCGACTCGGGCACGTGGAACGTGCTCTGGATGTCGCCCAGCAACAGGGCGAGGATCGAGTTGTCGTAGCCCTCGAAGAACGTGGCCGAGACCAGCAGGATCAGGAGCGTCTTGAGGTACTGCGGGGATCGGTGGAGCTCGGGCGGGTGCACCTCGCCGATGGGCGGCTCCCCGAAGGGCGCCTCGCCCGGCTCGACGACGGTGTCGACGTCCTCGGCGACGTCGACCACCCGCTCCACCGCCACGGTCGGGCGGCGACGTGTGCGCCTCGGCCTCGGTTCTGCGACCACGACCCCAGTTCCCCTTCCCCCGTTCCGCCGGGCCGGCCGGTTTTCGTGAGGCTACCGGGTACAGTCGGTCCATGGTCGCCGCCACCCGGGGGGAGCGGATCGCCCAGCGGGCCCGGAACCCGAAGTGGCAGCATGCCCCCCTCCGCATCGAGATGTCGGAGTGCATCAACTGCGACACGTGCCTGCGGCACTGCCCGCCGCAGTTCGGCGCCATCTTCAACCACGGGATCGACGTGATCATCCTCCCGGAGTTGTGCTCCGGCTGCGGGAAGTGCCTGCCGCCCGTGTGCCCTGTCGACTGCATCTACGAAGACCCGCAGTGGTCGCCCTCGCCCGCCGACTGGTGGGAGGAGCCGCTCGGGCCGGAGGACCCCTATGCCTGAGTCGGGTGTGCTGGTGCTGCACGGCTTCACCGGGCAGCCGATGTCGGTGGCGGGCTTGGCTGCCGCCTTCTCGGCCGCGGGCTTCGACGTCGAGCTGCCCACCCTGCCGGGGCACGGCACCCGCATGGAGGACATGGTCCCCACCCGTTGGGCCGACTGGTTGGGCGAGGCCCAGGCCGCGTACGACCGCCTGTCCGCCCGGGTCTCCGGCGTGCTCGTGGCTGCCCTCTCCATGGGCGGGGCGCTGGCGTGCCGGATCGCGGTCGACAACCCGGGGGTGGCGGGGCTGGTCCTGGTCAACCCGCTGGCCGAGCCGCCGGGGGAGGCGCTGTTCGACATCCTGCGCCAAGCGCTGGAGCAGGGGATCGAGGTCTCGCCCGGCATCGGGTCCGACATCGCCCGACCGGGCATCACAGAGGCCGCCTACGACGGGGCGCCCATCGCGCCCGCGCTGTCGATGTACGAAGGCGTTCGGGAGCTGGCGCCCCGGCTGCCCGAGATCACCTGCCCGGTGCTGCTGTTCACCAGCCCGCACGACCACGTGGTGCCGCCGTCCAACTCCGACTACCTGGCCGCTGCCGTGTCGGGGCCGGTGGAACGCGTGACGTGCGAGCGGTCGTACCACGTGGCCACCCTCGACTGGGACCGCGAGATGATCGAAGAGAGGGCCGTCGCGTTCGCCCGCCGCATCCTCGCCCCTGCCGCGGACGCGTCGGACGCCTCACCCGCCGCCTGACCGCCGCCCCGCCCCGCCCCGCCGCCTGACCGCGGCACGCCCCGCCCGCCTCGTCCGCCCCTCTGTGCATCGGCCGGAGGCGTTTTGGTCCGCTCAGCGGACCATTCCGCCTCCACCTCGGCCTGACTGTCACACCCCCTCGGTTGAATGGCGGCATGACATCCGCCCTCGATCGCCTTGCCCGTCGTCAGCACGGCCTCGTCACGCGACGACAGGCCCTCGACTCCGGTTTCTCGGCCACGGCCGTGAAGCGGCGCGTCGCCCTCGGCACATGGCTGCCGCTGGCCGCGGGCGTGTACGCCCTCGCCTCTTCGCCGCCCACGTGGCAGCGGCAGGTGCTGGCCGCCTGCCTGGCCGTCGGCGGCATCGCTTCCCATCGCACCGCCGCCGCCCTGTGGGGCCTCTCCGGCTTCCGGCCCGGCCCGGTGCACGTGCTCGTGGCGCACGGCCGGTCGTCGTGCGCAGCGCCCGCCACGATCCACCAGTCCCGCACCCTGCGCCCCGCCGAGGTCACCCGGGTCGACGGCATCCCGGTCACGCGCGTAGCCCGCACGCTGGCCGACCTGGCTCGCCACGTCGCCCGGCCCGCCCTCGAAGACGCCGTCGACGACGCCCTCTGCCGCCGTCTCGTGCCCCTCGACAGCCTGGCCCGGCAGCGGGCGAGCCCCGGCTTCAACGCCGTCCTCGCCACGTGGCACGACGGCAGTGCCCCGCACGAGGTGGCGGAGGCCCGATTGCTCCGCCGTGTCCTGCACGCCGGGCTGCCGCCGCCGGAGACTCAGCACGAGGTGTGGCACGCCGGCCGGTTCGTCGCCCGGCTCGACCTTGCGTGGCCGGATCGTCGACTCGCCGTGGAGCTCGACGGGTTCCGGTGGCACGCCTCGCCGCGGGCGTTCCAGCGGGACCGGGCGCGGCGCAACGTGCTCGTCCACCTCGACTGGACCGTCTACCAGGCCACCCCGGCCGACCTCGTGGGCGACGGCGCCCGCGTCGCCGACCTGCTCCGTCCGCATCTGACCGAAGAGGAGGTGCGCCGACCCGCCTAGCATCGGCACCATGCCGGAACGCATCACCGCCGCCGACGTCGCGCACGTCGCCCGGCTGGCGCGCCTCAACGTCACGGACGACGAGATCGCGCTGTTCACCGGGCAGCTGGGTGCCGTGCTCGACCACGCGGCCGATGTCGCCGCCCTCGACACCGCCGGCGTGCCTCCGACCGCGCATCCGCTCCCGCTGCAGAACGTGCTGCGGGCCGACGAGCCGCGCCCCAGCCTCGACCGGGGAGAGGTGCTGGCCCAGGCGCCCGACACAGAGGACGGCCGCTTCCGGGTGCCCCGCATCCTGGGCGAGGAGCCGTAAGCGGTGAGCACCGCCCTGGAGATCGCCGCCGCGGTGCGGGCGGGCACGCTGTCGGCCCGCAAGGTCACCGAGGACGCCCTCGCGGCGATCGCGGCGGGCGACAGCGACATCCACGCGTTCAACCACGTCATGGTCGAGGAGGCCCGCCAGGCGGCCGACGCCGTCGACCACACGGTGGCCACAGGGCAGGACCCCGGCCCGCTGGCGGGGGTGCCGATCGCGCTCAAGGACAACATGTGCACTCGGGGCGTGCCCACCACGTGCAGCAGCCGCATCCTCGAAGGGTGGCGGCCGCCGTACGACGCCACGGTGGTCGAGCGCATCCGGGCGGCGGGCGGCATCGTGGTGGGCAAGACCAACCTCGACGAGTTCGCCATGGGCTCCTCCACGGAGAACTCCGCCTTCGGGCCCACCAGGAACCCGCACGACCCCTCGCGCGTGCCCGGCGGCAGCAGCGGGGGGAGCGCGGCCGCAGTGGCGGCGGGCTTCACTCCGCTCGCCCTCGGCTCCGACACGGGCGGCTCCATCCGCCAGCCCGCCGCGCTCTGCGGGGTGGTCGGCATGAAGCCCACGTATGGCCTCGTGTCCCGCTACGGCTTGGTGGCGTTCGCCTCGTCGCTCGACCAGATCGGGCCGTTTGCCGCCACCGTCCCCGACGCCGCCCGGCTGCTCGAGGTGATCGCGGGCCACGACCCCCTCGACTCCACCTCCATCGCCGAGCCTGCGCCCGCGCTGGTCGACCAGTTGGCCCACGGTGTCGACGGCCTGCGCGTCGGGGTGGTCCGGGAGCTGTTCGACGGCATCGCCCCCGACGTGGAGGCCCGAGCGCGGGCCGCCGCCGATGCCTTGGCCGACAACGGCGCCAAGGTGGAAGAGGTGTCCGTCCCGGCCACCGTGTACGGCTTGTCGGCGTACTACCTCATCGCCCCGGCGGAGGCGTCGAGCAACCTGGCCCGCTACGACGGCGTGCGCTACGGCCTGCGCGCCCCCGGCGAGGACATCACCGCCATGTACACGGCCACCCGGGCGGCGGGCTTCGGCGCGGAGGTGAAGCGTCGGATCATGCTCGGCACCTACGCGCTCAGCGCGGGCTACTACGACGCCTACTACGGCCAGGCCCAGCGCGTGCGCACGCTGATCATCCGCGACTTCGAGGCGGCCTACGCCGACCACGACGTGCTGCTGGCGCCGACCACCCCGACCACCGCGTTCCCGTTCGGTGCCAAGGCCGACCCGCTGTCGATGTACATGTCCGACGTGTGCACGATCCCCTCGAACCTGGCCGGGCACCCGGCGATCAGCGTGCCGTTCGGCACCGGCGACGACGGGCTCCCCGTCGGCGTGCAGGTGCTGGCGCCCCCGTTGGGCGAGGCCGTCATGTTCCGCGCCGCCGCCGCCTTGGAGGCCGCCCGATGAGCACGACGTGGGAGACCGTGATCGGCCTCGAAGTCCACTGCGAGCTGAAGACGGCCACGAAGCTGTTCTGCGGCTGCCGCAACGCGTTCGGCGAGCTGCCCAACACCAACGTGTGCCCGGTGTGCCTCGGGCTCCCCGGCTCGCTGCCCATGCTCAACCGACAGGCCGTCGAGCTGGCCATGCGCATCGGGGCCGCGTTGCACTGCCGCATCGAGCCGAGCGTCTTCCACCGGAAGAACTACTTCTATCCCGACATGCCGAAGGACTACCAGATCAGCCAGTACGACGAGCCGATCAACGTCGACGGCCGGCTGGAGCTCCCCGACGGCACCCGCGTCGGCATCGAGCGCGCCCACCTCGAGGAGGACACGGGCAAGACCACCCACCAAGGCGGCGACGGGCGCATCTCCGGAGCCGACTACTCCCTCGTCGACTACAACCGGGCGGGCGTCCCGCTGGTCGAGATCGTCAGCCGTCCCGACCTCCGCAGCGCCGAGCAGGCGCGGGCCTATGTGACCGAGCTGCGCGCCATCCTCGTGGCCGCCGGCGCGTCGGACGGGAAGATGGAGGAGGGCTCGCTGCGGGTGGACGCCAACGTGTCCGTCCGCCCCGGTCCCGACGCCCCTCTCGGCACACGGTGCGAGATCAAGAACCTCAACTCGCTCCGGTCCCTGGGCCGGGCC
>DATAAM010000001.1:0-10212 GCA_036260075.1 Acidimicrobiales bacterium | reverse complement strand
CCGCCGTCGACGCGCTGGTCCGCGCCGGCCGTGACCTGGCCACCGGCGACGGCGCCTACCGCGTGTTCCTCGACTCCATCCCGCGCGTCGACGGGAAACCGGCAGGGGCGATGCCGCCGTCGGAATGGGTGCCCGACGGCCGCGGTTGGTCGGCGGGTGAGCTGTCCGCCTTCGTCCACTCGTTGCGGTCCAGCGCCTCGCTGGCACCGGTCCACGACCTCGCGGTCGCGCTCGTCACCACCGACCCGGCGGCCGTCGGCAGCGAAGGGGCCACGGCCGTACTCCCCGCGGTGAAGTCGCTGCGGCTCCAGATCGTCGTCGCCAACGTCGGGAACGAAGCGGCGAAACGCGTGCCGGTGGTCGCCACCCTGACGGCCGACGGTGTCAGCGACAGCGCCCGCGACTTCGTCGACCTGGCACCGGGCCAACGGGCGACCGTGACCCTCGGCGGCCTGCGGCCGGTGGCAGGCGCGGCGAGCACCCTGTCCGTGACCATCGGGCCCGTCGAGGGCGAGACGCGCCTCGAGGACAACACCCTGCCGATGCCGTTGGTGTTCCGCTGACTCGCTAGCCGGCTTCGTCGCCCGGGCCGGGCAGTGGGTGAAGGCGGCGGTAGGCCGCCTCGGCCCGGAAGGCCACCTCCCTCACCGGCAGGCCGGTGCGGTGGGCGACGCGGGCGACGTCGTCGTGCTCGGCCTTCACCCGCCCGGGGCTGACCTTGATCCGCACCGGAAAGCCGTCGACGTCGACGTCCTCCGTGCGGCGTGAGGACGGCCACCGTTCGACCACGTGGCCGCGCACCCCGAGCGAGCCGGTCTCGCGTGTGAGGACTCGGGCGACCTGCTCGACGAGCGCCACGTCGCAGAGTGCGTTGACCACGTGCCCGGGTCTGCCCTTCTTCATCAACACGGGGACGACCCAGGCGTCGTGGGCGCCTGCTTCCAACAGTGCGGCGACGGCGTGGGCCAGTGTCTCGCCGGTGGCGTCGTCGAGGTTGGCGGAAAGCTCGACGACCGGCTGCCCGGAGCCGGAGAGCACGTCGAGCTCCTCCGCGAAGGTGCCGACGACCACCTGCGTGAGGTTGGGCAGCCCCTCGAGCTCGCGGCTTCCGGCGCCGAAGCCGGTCGAGGAGATCGTCATGGGGGGCAACGGGCCGAACCCCGACGCCAGCGCGGCGAGCAGGGCGGCGCCCGTCGGCGTCGTCAGCTCGGTGGTCACGTCGCGGCCGTAGGTGGGCGCGCCCTGCAGCAGCTCGACGACGGCGGGCGCCGGGTTGGGCAGCACCCCGTGGGCGCCTCGCACCATGCCTGTGCCCGTGGCCACGGGGCTCGCCTCGATCAGGTCGATCTCCAGCACCTCCAGTGCTGCGCACGAGCCGACCACGTCGACGATGGCGTCGATGCCGCCCACCTCGTGGAAGTGCACCTGTGAGGGATGGCGGCGGTGCAGCCGTCCTTCCACCTCGGCCAACGCCCCGAACACAGCGAGGACCCGGTCGCGCACCCGGTCGGGCAGGCGAGCCTCCTCCACCAGCCCGACGATGTGGGCGTGGGTCCGCACCACGCCGGTCTCGCGGGCCCGTACCTCCACCCGGGTGGCGGCGATGCCGCTCCGTTGCACGGGGTGCACCTCCAGCGACCACCCGGACAAGGGAAGGCGTTGCAACAGCCGCACGACCTCCTCGGCATCGGCGCCCGCGTCGATCAACGAGCCGAGTGCCATGTCACCGGCGATCCCGGCGAAGCAGTGGAACCAGGCGCCTGTCGTCACGGGAGGATCCGGAGCCGGCTCATGGCAGCAGCATCGGCCGCAGGCCGATTCCGTTCTGCGCTTCGGCGACGGGTGGCAGGCCTGGGAGGGACCCGGTGGGGACGGGGCCCCGCCGGGAGGGGTCCCCGCCTGACAGGACCCGGCGCCGACTCATGGCAGGAGGCGGGCGACCGCGCAGGCGGCGCCGAAGCCGTTGTCGATGCCGACGACGGTGATGCCCGCGGCGCACGACGACAGCATGGCGAGCAGGGCGGTCACCCCTTCGAGGGCGGCGCCGTACCCGACGCTGGTCGGCACGGCCACCACGGGCGCGGGCGTGATGCCGCCGACGACGCTGGCCAGCGCGCCTTCCATCCCCGCCACCACCACGACGGCGTCGGCGTCGGCCAGCTGGTCGACCGACCCGAGCAGGCGGTGCACGCCGGCCACGCCGCAGTCGGCCACCAGCTGAGGACGGAACCCGAAGGCGGTGAGGGTGGCGACGCACTCCTCGGCCACCGGCAGGTCGGCCGTGCCCGCGGTGACGACCGGGAGCCGGCCGGGCCGCTCCGCCGCGTGCCGCCACGAGACGGTGCGGCCGGTGCGCACGCCCCCTGCGTTGACGGCCAGGGCCGCGGCAGCCTGCTCGTCGTCGACCCGAGTGAGCAGCACCGGGCCGCCCGCGGGCTCCGCGAGGAGCTCGGCCACGATGGCTGCACACTGCTCTGGCGTCTTGCCCGGCCCGTAGACCGCCTCCGGCAGCCGCTGGCGCAGGGCGCGGTGGTGGTCGACCCGGGCGAAGCCCAAGTCGGCGAACGGCAGCCGTCGCAGTCGGCTCACGGCATCGTCGGCCGAGAGCACCCCCGAACGCACGTCGTCGAGGAGCTGTCGCAGGGCGGGCTCGTCCATGGCCTCACTATCCTGCCCGTTCGATGACGCGCATCGCCTTCCTCGGCCCGCCGGGGACGTTCACCGAAGAGGCGCTGTTCACCCAGGCCGACCTGGCGTCGGCCGAGCTCGTCGCCATGCGCACGATGCCCGAGGTGCTGGCGGCCACCGCCGCGGGCGACGCCGACTTCGGGTTCGTGGCCATCGAGAACTCCATCGACGGCACCGTGCACGAGTCGATGGACGGGCTGGTGTTCGAGCACGAGCTGCTCATCCAGCGCGAGGTCGTCATCCCCGTGCAGCTCAACCTCATCGCCCCGCCGGGCACGTCGTTGTCCGAGGTGCGCCGGGTGGTGTCGTTCCCCAAAGCGATCGCCCAGTGCCGCGGCTTCCTCGCTTCGTCGCTGCCGGAGTCCGACGTGGTGGCCGCCAACTCCACGGCGGAGGCGGTGCAGGAGGTGGCCGACAAGCGGCCGGAGGCGACGGCGGCCGTGGGCCCGGCGCTGGCCGCCAAGCTCTACGGGCTCGAGGTCATCGCCGCCGACATCGAGGACCACCCCGACAACGAGACGCGGTTCGTGCTGCTGGCCGCCCAGGGCATCCCCAAGCCCACCGGGCACGACAAGACGAGCATCGTGTGCTTCCAGCACAGCGACCACCCGGGCAGTCTGCACGCCATCCTCGGCCAGTTCTCGGCCCGGGCCATCAACCTCACCAAGCTGGAGTCACGCCCGACCAAGAGGGGCCTGGGCGACTACTGCTTCATCATCGACCTGGAAGGCCACGTGGCCGACGAGGTCGTGGCCGACTGCCTCCGCGACCTGCACGCCCAGCTGGCGTCGGTGAAGTTCCTCGGGTCGTACCCGGCGGCGGGCGAGCACGGCGCTGCCATCCGGCGCGACGCCGACGCCGCCTGGCGGGCGGCCGACGACTGGGTCACGTCTCTTCGGGAACAGGTCGGCCGGTAGCCTGGACCTCCCCGGAGGGGTGGCAGAGTGGCCGAATGCGAGGCTCTTGAAAAGCCTTGGGGGGCGACCCCCCGTGGGTTCGAATCCCACCCCCTCCGCCATGGCCCACACGACCGTCCTGTGCACCCCGCCGCGGAAGGCGTGGCTGCTCGTTGCCGCGTACGCGCCCGGCTTTCTGGCCGCAGCCACAAGCCTCTTCCGCACGGGCTTGTTCGCCGCGCCCGGCCTCGTCTTCTTCGGTTGGCTGCTCGCCTCCGCCCTGCTCCGGGTGGCCCGGCCCCGGCCCGTGCTCGAGTTGGACGCCTACGGCTTCGTGCAGCGGCAGCCCGGCCTGAGGAGGCGGACCGTGCAGTGGGACGACGTCGCCGGCATGCGAGCGTCCTCGTTCCTGGGCAAGCGCCTCCGGGTCGACGTGCGAGGGGCGCGACCCGTCTGGATCACCGGTATGTCGCTGCCGATCACGGTCGACGAGCTCCAGGCGCTGATGGAGCCCAAGGTGCGCGATGCCCGGTGAAGTCGGCGGCCTCCTGTGCAACACTGGTCGCCGCCGGGAGAGGTGCGAGAGCGGCCGAATCGGACTCACTGCTAATGAGTTGACCCCTCACCGGGGTCCGAGGGTTCAAATCCCTCCCTCTCCGCTCAAGTCTGACTAGTCCGGGACCGATGGGGATGACTAGTCCTCGAAGGAGCCCGGACCATGACGAAGGGGTGGGATCGCATCTGGCGGTGGGCGGCGTTGGTCGCCGTGCCCGTCGTCGGTGCTGCGCTCGCCCAGTCCACCACCCAGCTGCGCCTGATGATCGTCGTCGGGGCGGGGGTCACGTGGTTGCTCCTGCGCTCGACCGAGCGCAATCGCTGGTCGGCCGAGGCGGCGCGGGCCGAGATCGCCAGCCAGGCCCGCTTCGCCGCCTTCGTGCAGCGCTCCTCGGATGTCGTCACCGTCGTCGACGACCACAACATCATTCGCTACCAGAGCCCGGCCGTGACCCGCGTGTTCGGCTACTCGCCCACCGAGCACCTCGGCGTCGACCTGCGCGAGCTGCTGCACCCCGAAGACCGCCGCCGCGTGTTCGGCCTCATCCTGGCCGCCCAGCAGGAGGGACGGGAGAGCGAGCTGGTGGAGTGCCGAGTGCGCCACGCCGACGGCTCGTGGCGCCACGCCGAGACCGCAGTGAGCAGCATGCTGCACGACCCCGACGTGCGCGGCGTCATCCTCAACACCCGCGACATAAGCGAGCGCAAGGCGCTGGAGGAGGCGCTCGCCCACCAGGCCTTCCACGACTCGCTCACCAAGCTGGCCAACCGCGCCCTGCTCAAGGACCGCATCGACCACGCGTTGGCCCGGGCCGCCCGTCGTGGCCGCGAGCTGGCCGTGATGCTGCTCGACCTCGACGGCTTCAAGGCGGTCAACGACAGCCTGGGCCACGACGCGGGCGACGAGCTGCTGGTGGCAGTCGCCGGGCGGCTGCTGGAGTGCGTCCGCCCCACCGACACGGCGGCTCGGCTGGGCGGCGACGAGTTCGCCGTGCTCATCGAGGACCTCGCTTCGCCGGGCGACTACACGGTGGTGGCGGGCCGCGTGCTGGAGTCGCTTCAGGCGCCGTTCCACGTCAAGGGCAAGGACATCTTCGTGCGCGGCAGCATTGGCATCGCCATGTGCGGCGACGGCGAGAACACGGCGGACGCGCTCCTCCGCAACGCCGACGTCGCCATGTACATGGCGAAGGCCGAGGGCAAGAACCGCTTCGAGCTCTTCAACCCGTCGATGCACTCCGCCATGCTCGAGCGACTCGACATCGAAGCCGACCTGCGGCGAGCGGTCGAGCGGCGCGAGTTCGTGCTGCACTACCAGCCGACGGTGGTGCTCCAGACCGGGCGCATCGCCGGCGTGGAGGCCCTCGTGCGGTGGGACCACCCCGAGCGTGGGCTGGTACCGCCCATCGAGTTCATCTCGATCGCGGAGGAGACGGGCCTCATCGTCCCGCTGGGCGAGTGGGTGCTGCGCGAGGCGTGCGCGCAGACCCGCCGGTGGCACCTCGAACACCCCAAGGAGCCGCCGCTGAAGGTGAGCGTGAACCTGTCGGCTCGGCAGCTCCAGCAGGAGGGCCTCGTGCGAATGGTGCAGGACGTCCTGGCCGAGACCGGCCTCGACCCCTCGACGCTCACGCTGGAGATCACCGAGAGCGCCGTGATGAACGACCACGTCACGACGATCGTGCGGCTCAACCAGTTGAAGGCGCTGGGCGTGCGCATCGCGGTGGACGACTTCGGCACCGGGTACTCGTCGCTGTCGTACCTGCGCCGGTTCCCCATCGACGTGCTGAAGATCGACCGGACGTTCGTCGACGGCGTGGCCGACGGCCCGCAAAAGCGGGCCCTGTTGCGGACGATCGTCGACCTCGGCCGCACACTCAACCTGGAGACGGTGGCCGAGGGCATCGAGCTGCCCGAGGAGCTCCAGCAGCTCCGGTCGCTCGACTGCGAGCTGGGGCAGGGCTACTACTTCGCCCGGCCGCTCGACGCCGACGGCGTGGAGGAGCTGCTGGCGCGGGGGGAGCTGTCGCCCACGCCGGTCGTCATCGAGCTCGAAGGCGGCGCCACCGAGGTGTGGTGACGCCGCCTTCGGCGAGCTAGTCCCGGTAGACGTTCACCGTCTCGTCGAGGCCGATCGTCGTGGGGTCGATGCGGCCGGTGGCGGCCAGCACGAACTCGTAGGCGTCGCCCTCGATGCGGCGGCCGCCGCCGCCCACCTGGAACTCGGGGAGGCCGGTGAGCGCCAGGGTGGCGGGGCCCCAGTTGCGCTTCTGCAGCTCGAAGGCGAGGTGGGACACGCTCGCCTTCAGCCCCTCGGTGCGTGTGGCGGGGCGGCCGAGCGCGGCGCGGATGTCTTCGCCGTGCAGGTAGAGGTCGTACCAGAGCGCCTCCACGCCCTCGCCGATGGTGCCGTCGTAGCCGACCGGCACCCGAGCGTTCCACGAGTCGTCGTCGAAGGCGCCGAGCACCTCTGTCGCCGCCTTGCCGACGGTGCGCAGCTCCTCCGCCAGCTCGGCACCCGACCGACCCTTGCGCTCGTCCACCTGGCGCTGCGTGTACTCGGGCGTGCCCGCCCCGTCGAGGTTGCCGGAGAGGGCGTCGGACAGGCCCCCGATGGCGTGGGCGGCCACGTCGCCGACCGTCCAACCCTCGCAGCGCGAGGGGGTCTGCAACTGCTCGTCGGTCAGCGACTCGACAAGGTCGGCGAACGCCGTCGCCTCGTTCACGAGCCCGCTTGTGATCTCCTGCTTCGACAGCGCCATGCTTGTGCTCCTTCCCCCATCGTGGTTACATGCGTGCCGCACGCATTTACATGCGGGCTGCACGCATCTTCACTCGGAGCACGATGCCAGTCAAGCGTGAAGTGGGTCACAGCGGGCGGCGGACGCAAGCCGAGCGCTCGGCGGCTACGCGGGCTGCCCTGCTCCGCGCGGCGCGGCGGCTGTTCACCGAGAAGGGTTTCTTCGCCACCGGCCGCGAGGAGATCGCGCAGGCCGCGGGCGTCACGCGGGGCGCGCTGTACCACCACTTCGCCGGCAAGGAAGAGCTCTTCCGAGCCGTCCTCGAGGAGTTGGAGCAGGAGGTCTTGGCCCGAGTGGCCGAGCAGGCGGTGAAGGCGGCCGACCCGCTCGACCAGCTGGCCATCGGCTCGGCCGCCTACCTCGACGCCGCCATGGACCCGGCCGTGCAGCGCATCTGCCTGCTCGATGGGCCGTCCGTGCTCGGGTGGGACACACGCCAGGAGCTGGCCGAGACATACGGGATGGGGCTCATCCGCCAAGTGCTCTTGGAGGCCATGGAGGCCGGGCACATCGAGCGCAGGCCGGTGGAGCCGCTGGCCCACGTGCTGATGGCGGGCTTGCACGAGGCGGCCATGTACGTGGCGCGCTCGCCGAATCCCCGCAAGGCGCGCAACGAAGTGGGGGCCGTGGTGGAGCGCATCGTCGGCGGCCTGTAGACGGACCGAGCGCAGGGCAGCGCCTACACTGGCACGTCCGGCCCGCCCCGACGGCGCCGACCAACCTGCGCTCGTAGCTCAATGGATAGAGCATCTGACTACGGATCAGAAGGTTGGGGGTTCGAATCCCTCCGAGCGCGCAAGCGAAATCCCCAACTCGTTCTCTTGCGAAGAAGGACTGACCTACCGCGTCACAGGGCTGGGCGCTCGCAGCGGCCAATCAGCACTTCTTGCAATGCATCGGCGAGTGCGGTCGTTGCATTCGCAGCGCTGTTTACATCGAGCGCCAGGTCATCAGAGACTCGCAACAGGTACTCGTTCTCGTATCGCACCGTGAAGATCCCGTAGCCGGTCACCTTCCGCCTGCCACCGCCCGCCTCGTACTCGTCGAAGTGTTCGAGGATGTCGCGGACGGCTACGGCATTCGGCACACGTACGACGAAGTCAGCGAGAGCGCGCTTCACTGCTGCTGGTTCGTACTTCCCGGCCCATCCCACGGCGCGTATGACGTTGCGAATCGCCAGGACGAGCAGCCTCGCATCGAGTTCGTTTTGGAATTGACCGCCGGAACGATCGGTGACGCGCTCGCGTTCCACCTCAACCGCCAGCGCCCAAAAACCAAGCTGTCCTGCGATCGTCAGGCGCTCCGCCTCAGTGGGGTCCATCCTCACCTCTCCGCTCAGGATCGTTGGTGCGACCCAGTTGGAAGGAGTGCTCCCCTGAGTGCAGGGCTACCTGAACGACTAATTGTGTATTACATTAACAACGTGTGGAGATCCACCGGTCGGCCCGGCGGCACGGGGTGTCGGACGAAGACATGGCGCACGCGGCTGATCATCCGCTCGTGGTGGTGGACCTCGACCCGGATGCTGACCCACCCAAGGTCCTCGTCGTCGGTCCCGCTCGAACTGGGAATCTGCTCGAAGTGATCGTGCTCGAGCTTGCCGACGACCGACTCATGGCGATCCACGCGATGCCGCTCCGTCCGACGTTCTACGACCTTCTCCCAAGAGGAGAGGAGCCCGATGCCTGAGAAGTCACAGACGTATCGAACGAAGACGGGCAAGGTGTTGACCGACGCCGCCATTGAGGCGATGGCCGACGAGGCCGAGCGTGAGTACGACGTCGAGGAACTGAAGGCTCGTCGCCGTGGGCGGCCGATGCTCGGCTCCTCCCCCGCGGAGGTAGTGCCCGTACGGCTCGATCCCGACCTGAAGCAAGCCGTCGAGGCGCGGGCCATGGCCGACCACACGACCGCGAGCGAGATCATCCGTCAGGCGTTGCGTCGCTTCCTCGATGTCGCCTGACGGCCGGCCCGTACGGCGAACGAGGCGCTGATCCGCAGCGAACGGCGTTGGGGATTTGCCGAGCGCCCTGCCGAGCGCGCAAGCCCTTGACCAGCAGTTTTCCCGAGAATCCCGCACTTACCAGTACTTTCGCCGAGCCGGCTCCCTCCTCTCGTCGTCGTCAGTCGTGGTCGGGTGATGCCACGAGTGTCGCGCGCAATGGGGGGGAAACGGGGGAAGAACGTCCCGTTCCCGGGGACGGTCGGGGGATGGTGACCCTGCCGGGCTGCTGGGATGTGGAGTCGTGCTGATGTTGGTGGCGCGCGGAACGTCCGCCTGTTGCGGTAGCTGACCGGACGAGCCCACGTCAGGCCATCCGGATGAGGCGCTCCCAGGTGGCGCGTACCCCGGTGGAAGGACAGGGTCGCCGCAACCGTCGTCGGCCGGTACCGGATACGGCGGAGGTTGACCTTGGAACAAAATCATCAAATTTGGTGATTTGCGGCGGACGGTCCGCATGGATAGTGGTCAGGGGATGGCGGCAGTCGCCCTCCGAATAGGACGGGAGACTCACATGAACCGAACTCTGCTCGCGGCGAGCGTCGCCGCAGCAGCCATCGTGCTGACGGCGACATCCGCCTCGGCAGCTGACCCCTTCGTCAACGGCAGCTTCGAGGACGGCAGCATGCAGCCCTCGGGCCCCAGCTGGATGTCGGTCGGCTACGGAGCGGACCCGGGCACCGCGATCACGGGGTGGACCGAGACGGGCGACGGCGTCGACTGGCACTTCAACACCGCGAACCCCAATGAACCGACTGCCCAGGACGGCCAGCGCTCCGTGGACCTGAACCTCTCCGGCGCAATCGAACAGTCGGCGACGACGACCCCCGGGACCGTGTACACGCTGTCCTTCCATTACGCTGGGCACCCGTTCTGCGTGGGCAGCGGCACGGCCAACGCAGTCGTCACGGCGGGCGCCGCAACGACGACCGTCACATCGTCTGGCACGAATACGTACACGCTCGGGACGCTCGCGTTCACCGCCACGGCGTCGACGACCACGGTGAAGTTCGCGGGCGCCGGCAGTGTCGGCGGATTCGGCTGTGGCGGCGTCGTGGTCGACAACGTCTCCATCGCGCAGAACTCGGCAACCACCGGTGCCGAGTGCAAAGACGGCGGCTGGCGCAACTACGGCACCCTCTATCGCAACCAGGGCGACTGCGTGAGCTTCGTCAGCACTGGTGGAAAGAACCCGCCTGTCGGTAGCTGAGCTGAACTCATCGCGAACGATCTGTCCATGGGCGGCCCCGAACCGACGTGGTTCGGGGCC